>JAKISU010000002.1 GCA_021648445.1 Flavobacteriaceae bacterium | reverse complement strand
TCAGAGCTAAAGTGATTGATTTCCTTGATAATCAAATTTGGATAAATGATGAATTCGAAAATAGATTAACCGATAATTTCCAAATCATTAAACCCAATTTTTCGGGTTCCTATCTGTAATGAGTATATATCTTTTAATCGTTATTCTTTCAGTTGTTTCCTGTACAACAAAGGAAAATAAAGGAATAGCACAGTCAAATAAAAATAAAGAAGTAGTGGAACAATATTTTTCTTACTTCAATAATCACGAATGGGAAAAAATGGCAGAAATGTACTCTGAAAATGCTGAATTTAAAGACCCTTCGCTCGGACAAGGAATTATAAAGCAAACACGACAACAAATAATTGAAAAATATAGCGAATTGAACACAATCTTTCCAGATATAAAAGATGAAATTCTAAAAACCTATGTTTCAGGCGATAATCATATCATTGTAGAATTTATATCAAGTGGAACTACACCAGACAATTCAAAATTTGAACTTCCAATTTGCACTATTTTTACAATTGAAAATGGAAAAATAACAAAGGATTTTTCATATTTCGACAACTTTGAGGAATAAAGCCTACACACAAGCTGTATAAAATTAATAGCGGGTTTAGTGCTAAATTGAAAGATGAATGCCTTGAAATTCACTACTATTATACTAACTGTCAGGCTGTAGGTGCTTTAATGAATATTCAAAAGACCTCCTTATGAACATGAAATTATTCTATTTTCTTTTCCTTTCCATATCCTCTTGCAATCTTTTCGATAATATGGAAAAGATGAATATGGAGTTGGAAACTGCCTTTAATCATAACAATATAGTCACCTCATTAGGATTGGGAACTGAAGATGGTGACAATCATATTCAGGTAACTTTCTACAAATATGACCTTAGTGTCCAAACTATTCCTGAATTGGAAAAATTGGCTAATAAGGTTATTTATAAATTATTAGGAAATTATCCTAAATTTAAACAATTTGAATATATTGAGATAAGGTTTACTGAGGGCGAAAATTCGGAAGAAAATGACTCTTATATGAATTTTAGAAAGACTAAAGACGAGTTTTAATAATTGTTGAAAAGTATCATTTTGATAGAAACTACAATAAAGAATTACATAAAATAATTCACTTTTTATTCTTTATTTCAATAAGCTGAGCCCCAATACTCACCGCAATTTCTTCAGGAGTTTGACTGAAAATATGTAAACCAATGGGTGCATGAATCTTGTTGAGTTCTTTTTGAGTAAACCCTTCTTTTTGTAGTGTTTCAAACATAAGTTCAAGTTTAGCTTTGCTACCCAAAACTCCAATAAACTTATATTTTTTATTGATGAGCTTGCTTAATGCCAGTTTATCATCGGTATATTTATTGGTCATTATGGTTACATAAGATGAATTACTTTCTGGAATATGATTTGAAACCTTTTTATAATCTATGAGATGTTTTTCATCAGCATAGATATTTTCTTCAAAAGTATTGAGCTGTGTTCTATTATCAAATACTACAACATAAAAGCCTAACTGTTTTAATAATTTTGAAGTCGCTAAACCTACATGACCACCACCCACAATATATACAATGTCCTTTTTGTTAAGAAATTCGCTGTAAGACCAGTTAGTTTCATTGATATGAGTATAATTATATTTAGAATTTGATTCACTGTCAATAAAAAAGGTGAAATTAGTTGGGCTAATTGACAAAACACCACTTTTGTTGTTATTATATGCCTCTAAAATTCCTCCAATTATTGTGAGATGTGATTTGTTTAACGGATAAAAAACAATAGTCTGTTCACCCGAACAGATCATACCCGAACCATCTACAATAGTTCCTTTATGAATTTGATGTTTGATAAAGGGTTTTGGATTTTTATTTTGTAATAATTCTTTACATAACTCAACTAAATTGAATTCCATCACACCACCACCAATAGAATCAGAGAATTCATTATCATCAGCAACTACCATTTTAAAACCCTGTCTACCGGGTGAACTACCTTTATGTTGAATAACAGTCATCAGGTATACTGTTTTATTTTGACTTAGTTTGGTATGAATGAATTTCCAGAGTTTCATAGATGTATATTATTTATTCAATTTGACATTGCGAATTTTACTGTCACCCTGAGCTTGTCGAAGGGTTATTCTAGTGTGGTAGTTTAATTTCTAATTAGTAAAAAGAGATTGCCACGTCCTACGTCCTCGCAATGACAGGCGTTTTTTTATTTGGAATTTGTTAAATATTAGCTCTTCTTCCTTTTAAGATCTCAGCAAATGACCGCGTTCTAATTTCGTCTATTGTCAATCCAGTTGCCAGTACTTCTTCTTCAGTAATGACTCCACTATTTAAGGCCTTTAAAAAATAATTCAATAAACCTTGTCCGGTTGCAGCGTCATCAAAAATATCACCTATCAAAGTTGCTCTGGCAGCTTTTTCAACAAAAGTTTTTAATCTGAGTACAGCATCGTCATAACTTTCTAAAAAGAAAGCATAAACTGCTGTATAGCGCATAGGTAATTGAGCAGGATTCAGATCCCAACCTTGATATAAACCTTTATATAGTGAGTGGCGAATATGATTATACCCTTTTAACCATGCTTTATGAACTACTGCCTTATTATCTTCCTCTTGTTCAGGTGTTAATTCGCCTCTATGCGGACCAATAGGCATGGTGTTCGTTGCGCCATCAGAAAGCCAAACACCTGTATGTGCTAAAGAAACTTTGGTCATATAATGTGCAAAATCACAAACATCATGATCCATCTCTTGATATTTAGCCGTGATATTATTTGAAGCTGTATAATCATAGGTGCCAAAATGTGTAGCGATACAACGTCCTTTACTTACCAGTATAAATTTCCGTAAGGGGTTTACACCATTTTCATCAATAATAGCTTGTGTTGTTTCAACCATAATCTCCATTTTGAGACTATTTTGAGAAAGTTTAAATGTTTCTTCAATAATTTCAAAAAAGGAAATCAAGGCAGTAATTTGCTCAGTGATTGTTACTTTGGGAAGCATTACCACAAAGTTATTGGGTAATTTACCTTTTGTTTCGGTCAATAAGGTAGTCAAAAAGATGTCGAGTGTGCGTAGACCACGTTCTTTTAATTCTTCGGTAAAAGGTTTAATTCTGATACCTATAAAAGGAGATAAAGAGTTTTCTTGCATTCCTTTGACTACTTCTTTAGCTGCATTTTCGGCAGTTTCATCTTCTTCTTTATCAGAACGATTACCGAATCCATCTTCGAAATCAATTCTAAAATCTTCAACAGCTTCTCTTTGTAATTTTGCAATTACTTTGTTGTAAATAGTATAAGAAAAGCCGGCAGGATGTTTTTTTAACTCATTTGGTGATAATTTTTCTAGTTCATGGATTAACAGTTCCTGAATCTTTTTATCATCTGACAAAGATTTAAAACCTTGTAACTGAAATGCTTTACCAAACTCAATGCAATTCGGAGCATAAGCTAATAACGATTTTAGAGCAACATTCCCCAAAGCTTCGGCTGTATTAGATTTAAACAAATTCGCACCACCATAAACCGTATGAATGGGTTGCCTATCCTCTCTATCACCTTTATAGATGGCATTAAAAGTTTGGTTTGCTGTTTTTAGTTCACCAAAAATGATTGATTTATTATTTTCTGATATTGTTACTTTCATTTTATTATTTTTAAACGTCATCGCGAGGACGTAGGATGTGACAATCTGCTAATTGAAAAATTAACATACTAAAGAACCCTTCGACTGCGCTCAGGGGGACATTGTTCAGTAAAGACTGTTCTTCATCCTCGTAATGATAATATTTTTACCATAACTCATAACTTGCTTAGCTTCCTCTATAAGTTGTATACCCATAAGGGTTCAACAATAAAGGAACATGATAATGATCGTGATTTGTTACTTCAAATAGAATGGCCACCTCAGGATAAAACCCCTCTTGTTGTTGGCTTTTGTAATAACTAGCAGTATCAAATACCATTTGATACTTACCGGCTTTTAATTTTTTTCCGGGAGGTAATAAATCAGCAATTCTACCATCATTATTGGTTACACCAACAGTAATTGGTTTCCAAAAACCATCAGTAAACCCATTTAAAATAATCTGTACATTTTTACCGGGAATTCCGGTTGTAGTATCTAACACATGTGTAGTGATATAACTTCTCAAATCGGCAGTTGTTTCTATGTCATCAATTAGTTTTGCCAATCTGATCACTGTTATTTTATGCTGTTCACCCATTGCTACATGCAACTCGTCTTCTTTGGTATTATCTAATCTTGCATTAATGATACTTAGCATTTCTTTGGCAGATTTACCACTGGCACTCACGATAAAAATATATCCAAATTTGTTTAAATAGTCATCATTTGCTTTTGCCAATGCTTTTAATACATTTTTATCTGCTTCAACTATGTTAGACTGTTCATTTGTTGCCCAATTTTTAGTATTGGAAAATTTTTCCTTTAGACTTGCAATGTTACCAATTTTTGGATGCCCTTCAAAAGCAGCTTGCCAGTCTAATTCTCTACATTGGTGATACCAAATATCAACTGTCTTTAAGATTAATTCATTCGAGGAAGCGAAAGGCATATTTTCAATCATATACTGTACCCAACATTTAGACACACAGCATTTCTCTAGTTCAGCTATGGCTTCTTGTTTAGTCAGCTTATTAAATTCATTTAAGGTCATGTTCATATTTAGATTTAAAAATAATTGAAACTAAGTACTTTATTATGTTTTCCTTTCAGACAGAGATAAAATTATAATTCTTAAAAAACAATATTCAATGTACTAATGTTAATTTTAAAATTATAGCTTATAATTTGATATATTGAATATTTTTTGTGATTTGATCCCGATAGCTATCGGGATTGATTTTTGGTACTTATTAAATTTACTTTAATTTTTAGCGTTTTGATTGATCCAACATTCAATAACTTCACGTTCTTCTTCGGTCATACCTGTTTGATTAGCAAAAGGCATATCCTTACTCACAACTACACGTTGAAAAATGTTATCTTTTAAATTTAGTATTTGTTCTTTGGTATCATATTTAACTCCGGTTGGTGCTACCTTCCATATTTTATCTGTTGGTGTAGCGGAATGACAAGATACACATCTATTCTGAATAATGGTATTTACCTGAGTAAATGTTACCTCTTCTTTACAACCATCAACGTTGGGAGTGGGGGAAGTTACAAAAGCAACGGATAGTAATAGCAATATTGATATAGGTAAGACCCAAATAGAAAGTTGTTCTTTTTCACGTGCATTCAAATAATGTTTAATGCCTGCACTACCTAAGGTAATTGCAATCAAAACGATCCACTGATAGTTGTTTCCAAAAGTACTGGGGAAATGACTGCTTATCATTACAAATAAAACGGGTAATGTAAAATAGTTATTGGAGTATGATCTAATAAATGCTGCTTTACCATCTTCCGGATTTGGTGTCAATCCTTTTTGTGCAGCTGCTACCATTCTTTTTTGTCCGGGAATGATAATATAAAATACATTTGCTGCCATTAAGGTTCCTAATAATGCTCCGAAATGAATATAAGCAGCTCTTCCGCTAAATACTTGCGAATAAAACCAAGCGAAAAAGATTAAAAACACCGTCATAGCAATCGTAAAAACCAGCTTGTTACGAATTAATTTTTTACACATTTGGTCATATATTATCCATCCAACAATCAAAGAACCTACACTAATACTAATAGCCGTTACTGCGTTGATATCTAAAACTGTTGTATCTATTAAATATGACTTAGCATTAAAATAGTAGACTACTATAAGTAAACTAAATCCGGTAAGCCAGGTAAAATAGGCTTCATATTTAAACCAATGTAGGTCTTTAGGTATTTTTTTCGGAGCTAATTTGTATTTTTCCAAGTAATAGAATCCACCTCCATGAACAGCCCAAAGATTTCCTGCCAATTCATCACGGACATTGTTGGTTCTATTTAAGGCATTTTCGAGAAAAACAAAATAAAAGGAAGCACCTATCCATGCAATACCAAAAGTAATGTGCATCCAACGAATAACAAGATTCATCCATTCGAAAAAATGGCTTTCGTAAATAGTGCTCTTTATAAAGAAATAATAAATGATCAACGTACCAAGAATACTTAAAGTAACAACAAGTGTATAGGCTATGTTTTGGAGTCTAGCTATTTTATGTATCACAGTTTCATCTTCATCTTCTTTTGCTTTTTTCATTCTGTGATGCAGCGTATATGTATACTTACTAACCACTAGCAATACAATAAACCAACTAATGAGTGCAATGATTCCTGTCATATACTAATGTTTAATTGTGCCTAGAATTCGTAATCTGCTGATACCTCCATCAGGATAAATTTTTAACTTGATATGTGTTATTGGTTGATGATTCTCAATAAGATTATCTTCAAAAAGATGTTCTTGATGCGCTTCTAATTTTTGTTGTTGAAGTAAAGGCTTCCAATCAGCATTCATAACATCGTCATTTATGCAATTACAAGCATCAATAGCACAACTATCAGGGTAGTTTCCTTTAAAATGATTGGTATCAATAATTATTTTTTTAACAATCCCTTGATGCCCTAATCGCAGAATTACCCAATCTTCATTATCAGGTGTTCTGTTTCGTTTGGTTTCCCAACCATCTCCCATGTCTTTACCTTTTGTGGGAGAGATCAAATTATCCATAGCACTAAAAAACATATCATTGCAATTCAATGCTTTACCGCAATTGGTTGCTAATGCTAAGTCTATCAATTCATCTTCACTGACCGATTTCCAATCTTTAAAAACTTCGCCATATACTCTAAACCTCGCTACACCTCCGTCTGGATAAATATGCAAACGTAAGTGTGTATAAATTGCATCTGATGTAATTTCGAAAAAATGTTGACTACCGGGTTCTAGAGGTGATCTTTCTAAAATTTCTTCCCATTCTAAATCATCAACTTTACTCCAATCAGACAACTCTTCAGTTAAACGGATAGCTTCAACCGATGCAAAAGGAGGGTGATTGCCTAAAAAATGATTGGTATCAATATCAAAACCTTTAATACTGCCTTGAGTACCCAATTTTATGATTGCCCAGTCGTGTCCGGGAGTTCGCTTTCTACGAGATTCCCACCCATCCATCCATTTACCATGATCTGTATATTTATCGGGAATAAATATACCTCTGCCTTCTTTTATCAGGTTTTCTTTTTCAGCAAAAAAATCATCAGTAGTATAGACAACTTCTCCGCCTATTTTTTCTGATGCCAGATCAATATATTTTAATAAGTTATGTTTCAAGTTTACTTAGTTTTTAATAATAATTCACCGGCATTTAGTGTATTCAACTCTTCATTTTTCACAACCTGAATGCCATTCACAAATGTATGAATTATTTTACCTTTTAATGTATGATTCATATAAGGTGTTACTTTATGTTTGTGTGCAATTATACTTTCAGTAACTTTAAATTCTTTGGTATCATCCCAAACAGTTATATCTGCATCAAAGCCTTTTTTTAATTGTCCCTTTTTATGATCCAGTCCTAAAAATTTAGCTGGGTTTGCTGTTAATAAGGGAATCAATTTTTCCAAGGTCAAACCCCTTTTTTGACCGGCAGTCCAAACTACTGGTAAAGTAAATTGTAACCCGGCAATACCTCCCCAAGCTTCAAATAAATTTCCTTCATCTAGTTTCTTAATTTCCGGTGGAGCAGGAGAGTGATCAGAAGCTAAAAAATCAAACTCATCATTTAATAACCCTTCCCAAAGTGCATCATTATTTTCTTTTTCTCGTATTGGAGGAGCACATTTGTAAATTGGAGAAGCATCAGGAATATCTTCTGCGGTAAAATAAAGGTAGTGTGGACAGGTTTCTACGGTTAATTTTTCAGTATGTTTTTTATGATAATTAATTGATTGCAAGCCTTTTGCCGCAGAAAGGTGTACAATATGCGTTTTAATGTTATACTTTTCTTGAATATCCTGCGTTATCCTAAGTGCATTTAATTCCCATTCCGTGGGTCTTGATGCTAAATACGCTCTATAGCTTTTTGGTTGAACCTGCGGAATGTTTTTTTCCTCCCCAAACTCGCAGTGTAATAGTAAAGGTACGTTAAATTTTGCCAAAATCGGAGCAATTTTTTCTAAATCGCCTTTTGTTACATTGGGAAATTCATCAATACCTGAATGTGTTAAAAACCCTTTAATGCCAAAAACACCGGCTTTTATTAAAGGTTCAATATCATTTTCATTACCGGGAACAGCTCCACCATAGAACCCACAATTAACGTGTAATTTATTTTTTGTAGCATGCTTTTTTATTTCAAATGCTTTAATATTGGTTGTAACAGGATCAGCATTTAAAGGCATTTCAATTAGTGTTGTCACTCCACCCAAAGCTGCCGCTTTGGTTGCAGAATCAAAACCTTCCCAATGTGTCCTCCCGGGCTCATTAATATGAACATGGGCATCAATAATACCGGGCATTATAATTGAATTATTATAATCTAGAAATTCAATAGTATCATCATAATATTTTTCAGGATAAATTGCCGCTATTTTACCCTTACTGATGTGTAAAGTTGCTTCGGTAATCTGTCCATCAATCCAACAACACTTACTATAAATCAAAAAGTCATTCATAAAAAATTATATTCTCAAAAATAGTTAAAACTAAGCTTCCGATAGCCATCGAGATCAGTGCATTTTGCTTTCAGTGCTTAAAAGTATTTTAGGGGTTCGGATTTCTATTTAGTTTGTGGTAACTATTCAGTGCCTAAAGTATTTAGAGTTATAAGTGTCCAAAGTTAGCATTTATAGTTAGAATAAAATTTGGAAAAAAAAGAGAAAGCCTGTTTTACTAATCACTTTTATTAAAGTGACGGTAATTAACCAATTGTCATGCCGTGCCCGACATGCGTTAAAAAATAAAACCATAACAACACTTCGACTTCGCTCAGCACAAGAGGCTATGGTTGAACTCTTCGCCTTTTTAAAGAAAAAAATAACTTTCGCCAAAACTCCCGAAAACCTAAATGGTTTGGGTATAATCAGTAGTAAAAACTGTGTCCACAATGTCCAAATTCCCTTGTCCAATTAATTGCTCAACACTGTGCTTAACTCTTTCTTCTTTGTCCATATTCTAAATTTTTAGCCCATTTTAATAGGTGTGCAGATCTCAATTAGAAAACCGTTGTTATCTCTAACATATCCTACTTTTTGTCTCCAAGGTTTAGTTGTAAGTTTTTCAACTTCTATCGCTCCCGCTTTCTTTGCCTTTTCAAAATTAACTTCAATATTTTCGGTAGTAAACGCCAATTCTATTCCAAAGGGTTTACCTAAAAGAGAACTTTTTTGAAATCCATTTTTAAAATTTGAATTTCCTAATTCAATTGAGGCAAAGGAAATAGTTGTTTCTCCTGAAATTAATTCTCCATAATCTTTTTCAGGCGTTATGAATTTTCTTTGAAACCCAAACGCTTGTTCATAGAACTCAATTGTTTCAAGTACATTTTCTACATAAAGGATTGTGTAAGTATATTTCATATTTTTCTGATTTTCTTCGTCTGTGATGCTGACCGCTAACATTATAATAAAAACTGAACTTACTAACGTAAAGTAAATAATGTATAGATGCCCTAAAAACTTATTCTTAATTTTCATATAAACTCATCAACACCTTTTCGGGGGTCAAAGGTGCATGAAACTTCAATTTATAATTTGGATTATAAGCTTTGATTGCATTTTGTATCGCAAAATAAGCGCCAATTCCATACATTAATGGAGGTTCACCTACAGCTTTTGATTTTAAAATTGCCATTTCATTCCCATCAGTTTCCAACGGAATTACCTCTATATCTTCTGCTATTGAAAAAATATCAGGAATTTTATAGGTAGACAAGGCATTAGAAAGTAAGTTTCCTTTTTTATCGTAGGCAATTTCTTCCATGGTCATCCAACCTACACCTTGTGCTAAGGCGCCTTCAACTTGACCTAGATCTATACCTTGATTCATGCTTTTACCATAATCATGTACAATTTTAATAGAATCAAATACATAAGTACCTCTTGTACAGTCAACAGTAGTTATTATAATTGCAGTTCCGTATACATGATATGCAAACGGATGCCCTTTTTCTGTAGTTTTATCAAAGTGAATTATTGGCGTAACATAATGTGATTTTTCTGATAAAGCAATTCTTTCTAACATTGCATTCGCAATCAATGCTTTCCACGAAAGTGACGATTTTTTTGAATTGATATACACCCATTCATTTTGTAGAGAAAGCTCTTTTTCATTAACTTTTAATTCTTTTGCAGCTACTATTTTTAGTCGTTCTAAAATTGCTGAACAAGCTTTTAATAATGCTTTTCCGTTAAGGTCTGCAGTTGAACTTGCAGCACTTGGTGAAGTATTCGCAACACGTGTAGTATTGGTAGTTTCTAGCTTAATCTTGTCAGGATGAATGGCAAAAATTTGTGCAGCAATTTGCAGCATTTTTGTATTTACACTTTGTCCCATTTCAACAGCTCCGGTGCTAATTCCTACCGTTCCGTCTTGATAGATATGCACCAAAGCTCTGGCATGATTCATAGGCGTATTGGTAAAGGATATACCAAAGCATATTGGCATTAGTGCAATGCCTTTTTTAAAGTCTTTGTTTTTGTTGTTGAATGTTTCAACTTCAGAAGCTAACTTTTTATAATTAAATTTCTTTATTGTTGATTGCCATGAATTTACAGCTTCAGCTTGTGTCATGATTTGCCCATAAGGCAACTCATCATTTTCCTGTATTAAATTTGCTTCTTGAATTTCTTTTGCAGTGACACCTATTTCATGTGCAGCTTTAGCGATGGCAGCTTCAATAACGAACATTCCTTGCGGTCCCCCAAAGCCTCTAAAAGCGGTATTTGGAGGTAGATTAGTCTTACAGCTATATACTGTAGTTTTTACGTTTTTAACAAAATAACTATTCGTAGCGTGGAATAATGTTCTCTCGGCTACCGCAGGAGATAAGTCAGCTGCAGCACCTGCATTTTGATAAAAATCAGCCTCAAAAGCTATGATTTTCAGTTCTTTTGATAAACCAATTTTAAAATTACTTTCATAAGGATGGCGTTTGCCTGTCATTCGTAAATCATCATGGCGATTTAATATCAGTTTTACAGGTTTTTTTAGTAGATATGTTGCTAAAGCAGCGAGTGTTGCCCATGGAGTTGCCTGATCTTCTTTTCCACCAAAACCACCGCCAAGTCGGATGACATCTACTTCAATATGATGCATACCAATACCTAAAACCTTGGCAATTGCTTTTTGAACTTGTGTTGGACCTTGAGTGGAAGAAGTAACTTTAATACTACCATTTTCCATCGGAATGGCATACGCACCTTGCGTTTCTAAATACAAATGCTCCTGCCCGTTAGTGAATACTTCATCTTCAAAAACATAGTCGCAATCACCGAAAGCTTTGCTAGTATTTCCTAAATTAAAAGTTCTGGGTTTATTGATAAATTGTTTTTTAGCAGCTGCTTCTTTTGCTTCCGTTATTATTGGAAGCTCTTCAATTTCAATTTCAATGATTGCGCGGGCTTTTTTGGCTATACTATCAGAAGTTGCTACAATAAATGCAACAGGTTGTCCTACAAAATGAACTTTATTATCTGCCAATAAAGGTTCGTCAGGAATGATGCCTCCAATTTGATTTTCTCCCGGAATATCTTTATAAGTGAAAATTTTAATAACACCTTCAATTGCTTCCGCTTTAGCAATGTCTAATTTCTTTATAGTGCCATGTGCTTTTGGAGAGTCGAACACCAATCCGTAAAGTGTATTTTGTTGAACAATTATATCGTCTACAAAAAGCGATTCACCTCTTACATGCCCGAAAGAATCTATGTTTTTTATACTATTCATCAGGCAACTAATTCGGTTAAACTTATTTTTTTAGGAAACAATTTGGTAAAATGTGCAAAGAATAATTGTCTTGCCAATAATCTTTTATAGTCGCTCGAACCTCTTACATCACTGATGGGTGCAATCTCTTTTTGCATTACTAAATTTGCTTCCTTGAGTACTTCAATATTGACTTCTTTATTTACTAAAAAGGCAGATGTTTTATGTAAATATTTCGGAATTGGAGCTACACCGCCAACAGCCAAATGAACATTTTCGATTGTGTTGCCGCTGGTTTTAATATTGATAGCAGAATTAACACTTGCAATGTCTAAATGGGTACGTTTGCTTACTTTTTCGAAATTAAAATGATGCGAACTGTCAGGTACTTCAAAGGCAATGTTTACAATAATTTCATTTTTTTGTAGATCATATATTTTATAAGATGTATAAAAATCTTTTAAAGCAATTGTTCTTAGCTTATCATCAGCATTTTTAATGGTTATATTGCAGTTTAATGCCAAAAAAAGGATTGTCATATCTCCAATAGGGGAAGCATTTACAAAATTTCCGGCAAGAGTAGCCATATTCCTGATCTGTTCAGAAGAGACTAGCTTTAAAAAGGATTGTATCTCAGGAAAATAAACCTGCATAGCATTATTATACATCAAATCTGTAACGGTAGCTAAAGCGCCAATCGCACAATTATCTTTATAAAAAGAAATACCGGTAAGTTCATTATTGGCAGTTAAAAGGTTGATGTTCTCTTCAGCTAATTTATCGGCATTTCTTACATATAGGTCAGTTCCTCCGGCTACATAATTTGAGTTTTTAGTTGACTTATTTTCTGATATAATAGCAGTCAATCTTTCAGGGATAGTTGCAAAATATTTAGGAATATAATTGTTTTCCACTAACCATTTAATTGGGTTAGAAGTATCCTTTTTTTGTAAAGAATCTATTACGTTTTTGGTCGCTTTTTCAATAGATTTGTATCCTGTACATCTACAAATATTTCCGCTGATGGCGTTGAGCCCGTCACCATAAGAAATAAAAGTGTTTTTTAACGCCAATCCGGTAAGTGAGACCACAAACCCCGGAGTACAAAATCCACATTGGGTTGCATAATTATCAGTCATTGCCTGTTGAGCAGTTGTTAATTTATCTTGTAAGTTGGTGCCATCAACTGTTACAATATGTTTGCCTTGAGCATTTCCTAAAGGTGAGATACAAGAAGTAATACTTTGATAGTTGACTATCTTGTTTTCTTGTAATGTGCCTATTAAAACCGTACATGCGCCACAATCACCTTCTCTACAACCAATTTTTGTGCCTTTTAACTGTTGATTGTCTCTAATAAAATCTAATAAGGTTATTCCGTTGTGTTCAGCGGTTTTGATATGTTTATTGTTAAGGATAAATTCTATCATAGTTAATAGTAAATGTAGTAAAAATGAATCAGTATTGCTTGTTTTGATATTAAAATTGTTATTGCAATAAGGTTACTTCTTGATTATATTATAAAGAAATAAAGATTCTTCAGTCGTTCCTCCTTACCATTGACGTAGCCTTTTAAGTTGCTGTTTTTTAGTTAATTACCACAAAACACTCCTAATGAGCTACGCTCGGTATCTTCAATGAAAATATATTTTCATCTCAATAATCCTCAAGGGGACAATTCTTCAAACTATCTTCTCAATTATTGACATTATTCTTAGATTTTTAAACACGTCAAAACATACGCTAGTTAAAATTTTTAACACCACTCTCTGAATGACAAAACAATGTCATTCAGACCTGCCATAGGTGAGCGAAAAATCTCAATTATATAAAACAAAGCTAACTTCGTAATGCATTCACTTTATCCATAAAGCGAGCAATTTTATCTTGTTCTAACTCATTAGCCCAATAGCCGTCTTTTTTAAAATAAGAACCTACTATCAACGCATCACTACTTGGTAGATATTGAGTCAGATTATCAAGAGTAATTCCAGAACCCACAATTACAGGAATTTTACAAGTCTTTTTTATAGATTTTATTTCATCAATATTAGCTGATTCTCCGGTACTTATTCCGGTAACAATTAAGCCATCACTTAAAAAGAATTCAGCCGCTTTTGCAGTTTCAACAATATCTACATCAGCGGTTATCGCATGAGAGCTATGTTTCTTTTTAATATCGGTAAAAACGGCTATATGATCAGCGTTAATAGTTTTTCTATAGCGTAGTAATTCACCTGCATTAGCATCAATATAACCTTCATCTGCAACATGTCCGAAAACAAAACCTTCTGCTCTAATAAAATCTAAACCTGCATTTTTTGCAATGGCTAAGGCTGCTTTATTGGCTGAAGATAATACCTGAATACCACAAGGTAAGCCACTCAATTTTTTAACTTCATGAGCGATAATACTCATTATAGAGCTTATCTCATGACCAACATCATTTTTTAAATATGGAACGTCGTGCATATTTTCAATCGCTAAAGCATCAATATTAGCACTTTTATAGATTTCAACTTCATGTAATGCTGCATCAATAATTTCATTGATATTATTATTGAATTTTGGCGTTCCGGGTAGTGCCTTTAAATGAATCATACCAATAATTGGTTTGTCAACTTTAAATATAGATTGAAATTTTTGCATACATTTTTTGCTTTATTTGGTAAAATTACTTTAAATTTAAGAAAGTTTTTACTTAATTTTAATCAAGATGACAGATACTCCTAAAATTACAGTACTAGGTGCTTCTATTATTGATTTAATTGGTTTTTCAAAGGAAAAATTAATTTTTGAAGATTCTAATAGCGGTACAATTGAAACGATACTTGGTGGTGTTGGTAGAAATATTGCTGAAAACTTAAAGCGTTTGGATTTCGATGTTGAATTTCTAAGTGTTTTTGCTACTGATGAATTTTCAAAAACATTGATTAATTCATGTAATGATCTAAATATTTCCATTAAACACTCTTCAACGAAAAAAAATAGTGCTACACCTTTATATGTAGCAATAATGGATCGTTTTAATGATTTGGCATTAGGCTTATCAGCAATGGATATCTATGATGATATTCCTGATGCTTTTATTTTGGATAACTTAGATGTTATTGCTCAAAATGAATATTGTGTTTTAGAAACAAATTTACCTGCATCAATTTTAGAATTGGTTATTGAAAGATTACCTGATACTCGCTTTGTTTTAGAGGCAGTTACTGCTAAAAAAGCTTTAAAAGCTAAATCTATTCTTGACAAATTGTATATTTTAAAATGTAATTCTTTAGAAGCTGAACTGTTAAGCGGTATTGAGATTGAAAATGAAAGCGACTACGAAAAGATGGTTGAACACTTTTTAAAGCTAGGTGTAAAGAAAGTATTTATAACACTAGGTAGTGACGGCGTTGCATGTGGTAATGAAAACGAAATATTTATTTCAAAAAATAATATAATTTCACCTGTAAATACAAATGGAGCCGGTGATGCTTTTACAGCTGGAATATTATATGGTGAAATTAAAAAATTAGAATTATATGATATGGCAAAATTTGGTTCTGCTTGTGCACAAATTACAATACAACATAAAAATGCAGTGCATCCTGATATTTCGGAGCAAATGGTTTTAAACTTGTTAAAATGATTTCAAAATACGTTGAAATAAACCCTATAATTGAAAATGGGTTAAAAAGACAGTTACCAATTGTTGCTTTAGAATCTACCATTATTTCTCATGGAATGCCCTATCCTCAAAATGTGGAAACAGCTCTTAAAGTTGAGGAAATAGTTAGGGATAATGGAGCTATTCCGGCAACCATTGCCATTATCAACGGAAAATTTAAAGTAGGATTGACCAAAGATGAAATAGCATACTTAGGAAAAGCCGGGCAAAAGATTGTAAAGACAAGCAGACGTGATATTCCGTACTTGATCTCTAAAAAGGTGGATGGAGCAACTACAGTTGCATCTACTATGATTGCAGCTGAGATTGTGGGTATTAAAGTATTTGCCACAGGAGGTATTGGTGGTGTGCATAGAGGCGCTTCTACATCTTTTGATGTTTCAGCAGATTTACAAGAATTGGCAAATACTAATGTTGCTGTTGTTTGTGCAGGAATAAAATCAATTTTAGACTTGGGTTTGACCCTTGAATATTTAGAAACGCATGGGGTGCCGGTTTTAGGTTATAAAACGAAAGAATTGCCTGCTTTTTACACCCAAAAAAGTGGATTTGAAGTTAATTATAGATTGGATTCTGCTAACGAAATTGCAAAATTTTTACAAGCCAAATGGGATATGAATTTAAAGGGTGGGGTCGTAATTGCAAACCCTGTGCCTGCCGCACATCAATTAGATTATAATATCATAACAAAAACCATTGAGAAAGCAATTTTAGAAGCTGAAATGAATAAAATTAAGGGTAAAGAAAGTACTCCTTTTTTGTTAGCCAAAGTTAAAGAATTGACTGAGGGTAAAAGTTTAGATGCTAATATTCAATTGGTATATAATAATGCAAAATTAGCTGCTGAGGTAGCTAGTTCTTTGTCGAATTTGAATTGCTAATTACCGTAATTTCAGGAAGCAGACTTTCAGCCTGCCAACCAAACTTATGGACTGGAAGTCCATAGGTTTGGTTAATGCTGTAATTACTAGAACTTAGCTGAACTTATTAGGCGAACTATTGCCAAAACCACAGTTGCTTTTTCAAACTTATCAGAAAAAATATGATTCTGTCTGTATCATTATCTATCATTCGACTATGTGTGTAATGAGGTCAGAGAAGGTGTTAAGAAAGTTACTCTATCAACAAAAACAAAAATGGTCTTTGAAATCGACTTATTTCCTGGGTAATATTAGTTCTAGAACAGTATTTACTGGGATATAGAGGCTTTTTAACAATATTTTAAAAATTTTCGGATACTAGTGAAAATATGTAAAACATATCTACCAAAAAATGAACCTGAAATAATTTAAAATTTGACAATCTTGTTGCTAAGGCTTATGAGTGCCTGCACAGGAATGAAAATATTTTTTCATTAGGGTTAGAAATATTTAAACAATGTCACTCTAAAAAAACTATCATCCTTAAAGTTTGATAAGATTATTTCATTTGCATCAATTGTATTAAACAGTCTGCCTTCTATTTCCAGTTTTAGACTTTTTCCGAAACGTCGTGAAGCTTCTATACTAAATATTTTGCTGCTTTTCTTTAGGTCTGTTATTCCTCCTAAAAGTATTTCAGTACTTTGCACATCATTAAATGCAATTCTACTTCCAAAAAACAGGTCATTTTGTAATGCATTTAAGGCAAGTTCATCTCTATCATCATAAAGGTATTCTCCTATAAGACCAATGTCTACTCCTGTACTCTTAATATTGCTAAAGGTATATTCTAATCCGGCAGTAAAAGCAAACATATCCTGAAAAATGTTTGTTCTGTAAATTGATTCTGCTTTCCAAAGAAAAGCATCATGTGTTATTTGCAGATCTAATCCTGTTTGATTTATGACAGGGTAAAAGGCATTTATATTTCCGTTTAGATTAAAATTAAAAATGGGTTCTCTGCCTGTTCCGTAGAAATGTGAGAGACCAATATCAAAAACAGAAAAACTATGAGACCAACGAAAAGCAACATCTTGACGCCATTCTTCAGCATTACTTTGAAAACCTATATCATTTTTAGTAATTATTATTGGAAATCGCAGTCTACTTTTTTCTCCGGGAAACGTTCTTTTTCTAAAATATGGTAAATAGAAAAGGTCAAAGGTTCCAAAATCTGTATTTAAGGAGTATTGTACCATTGGTTGACCTAATTTCTGTTCGCCATCAAAGCTTTCAACTGCATCTGTTTGATTGATAATATCAACCAAATGATTACTCTCTGTAACTCCCCAGTATATTTTTTTAAGCCCGATACTTAATTCCCAATTGTCCTTAGCTTTTTGATAGTATAATTCTCTGATGTCCCAATGTGTCCGCTCACTGTCCACGTCCAAGCGGAAAAATCCTTTTACAGTAATACTTTCGTAACCATCATTCCACGCTACATTATATTCAGGACGTACAGCAATTGATGGAAAATGATCTTTTTGATTATTGAAAGATGGGGCTTTGAAGAAGTATCTGTATTCTCCTTCAAGTTCTAACTCAAAATCATGAGTCGCTTTATTTTTGGTTTCTTCTTGTGCTATACTGCTAATTGCAAATAAAGTTACACTTATAAATAGTACTATTTTTTTTATCATGGTTGAATTCCGAAAAAAATTGGAAACTTATAATTATCGTTCCCAATTTTAATTATATTGACTAATCATTAAATGTGTGGTTTACCTTCCTGCTCTTTTTAGCGCATTTTGAGAGAAATCATCTTCAGATAATTCTTGATCGAAGTTATAGTCCGAAAATTGCAATGTCGTTTCTTTATTACTTTGATGATTACTCATAACCATTGTAGAAGCTCTCCAGTATTTCCCTTTATATTGTTTATAACCACTATACATTAATGTTTTAAGTAAGGCATTTTTCCTATCGTAAAACTCAACCTTTTCTATACGATAGCCTTTTTCCTTATTATAACTGACAACTCTACGTGTATATCCTGACTTCGGATCTACAGGATCTTGATCTACAATAAGTATATCACCCTGAGCTTTCACAAATTTATATGTATATTTTTCTACTTCTTGAGAAGATAAATCTTCATAAGCAAACTCACTTCCCATAAATGGACCGGATTTATTACTTGATGAAATTCGTTTTACTCGTTTTATGGAAGGAAGATATAACCACTGATCGTCACTCCCTATCTTATGAGTAAAGGTTAAGGTTGCTGTGCCTTTTACATCTTTTGGTGTGTTAAATGTGATTAATGATTTGTCTCCATCATTTTTAAGTTCTAAGGTTTTGGTACTCATTTCACGCTCACTTGTTTGTCCGTTTTTATTTTTTAAAGTCATTTTAAGTTGAACGGTAGAACTTCCAAAACCTGTATCTGCTATGTCTGCCGCTTTAGCTATTTCTAAACCATTCTGTGCCGAAGAGATTACACTATTTAATACAAATACTGCAATTACTATTAAAATTTTATTATTCATGTCTATTATTATTTATAATTTATTATTAGTTAATTTTATTTATTAATGCTTTTCTTATCCTTACTTACCAGTATAAGCAATGATGGAAGTAAGATAAAATCTATAATTAAAGCTGCCAAAATAATGATGGTAGTAATTCTTGCCATATAACTATTTAAAGCAAATGATGATTGTGATAATACTGTAAACCCTGCCATGAGCACTATAGTAGTTGTTACCAATGCTGTACCGACTGTAGAAAAAGCATAGACAACTGCGTCTTTCGCATTGTATCCGTAATCACGTCTTGCTCTTAAGAATTTTGACATAAAGTGAACGGTATCATCGACTATGATCCCTAATGTCATTCCGAAAACAATCACCATTCCTGTATTTATTTGTCCTTTATATAAATACCATATCCCAAACCCTACCAATACCGGTGCTACATTTGGGATAATACTTAATACTCCCAGCTTAAAACTCCTTAGAGCAAATATCAAGACTAGAGAGATTAAAATTAACGCAATAACGTTACCTTTAAACATACTATCTGCTTGTCTGAATCCAAGTTTTGAAAACATAAGTGTCGGACTTACTCCCAATGCATGCATATATTCAGGTGTATTCTGTATCAACCAATCTTCAGCTCTTTTAGAAAAGGCAATCATCTCTGAACTAATCACATTATGGATGGTTACTGTTACTCTTGACTCTGATTTATCAACATTTACCTGATTGTTTAGATCTAAACCAAAAGGCAAAGACATTTCATAAAGCAACAGATATTGTGCTGCTTTTTCACGTTCATCCGGTACACGATAATAACTTTGGTCATCACCATGCATAGAACGATTTATTCTTCGGGAAACTTCGCTAAAAGCATTTACGTGAATGACTTCCGGTTGTTCTTTTAACCAATCTTCAAAATTGTTTAAATGTTGTAAATAGGTAGGATTATTAATTCCGCCACTTTCACCTGCACCAACAGAAAACTCCACATTATATATTCCTGTAAGGTTTTTACTGATGTAATCGGTATCAGTTCTAAACTGAACACTTTCATCAAAATAATTGATAAATTCGTCATTAAAAGTATTTTTTGTGGCTAAAAATGTCAATACACTTATAATGGTTAATGATATAATGGTAAGTTTTATGGGTCTTTCTACTACATAATTTCCAAATCGTACTAAAGGTCTTACACGAACTTTATCTTGAATTATTTCTTGCTGCTCAGTTTTTTTAACTTTAATTGGAAAGATAGCAATCAATGCCGGTAAGGTTGTTAAAGAATATATGAAAGCAACGGTCATACCGAAAGCTGTGATATTGCCTAAATCCCAAAACGGAGGAACATCTCCAAAATTCATTGTTAAAAATCCAATTACAGTAGAAAGGGTTGTAATAAGTATCGGCATAAAATTTAGCCTGATACTATCTACCAATGCTTCATTTTTAGACATTCCTTTATGTCTCATATTCTGCAACATGGTAACTAAAATATGAATACTATCTGCTACCGCCAAGGTCAGTATCATTGTAGGAAAAACCGCTGATGGCGGTGTCAATTTAATACCCATGATACCTACAAAACCTACAGCTGACATAATAGAGAATAGAATCACTACAAAAGTTGCTAGAGTGCTGAAAAACCCTCTGGTTAAAATTAAAGTGGTGATTATTACTATTATCAACATAATTGCCGTAAGCATCATATCTTTCATTGAAGATTCAAAAAATGCTGTGTTTAAAGGTACCAATCCGGAGGTATGCACCTCAAAATTTGGATGTTTCTTTTGGAATTCAGACACCATATCTCTAGTGAATGCAGTTACTTCAGGAATTTCTTTAGCCATATCTTTTCCCGGTAATTTTACAGTTATATTAATAGCTGTTACACTTCCCTTTTCATTAATAATCCTATTGACCAATAGAGGTTCTTTAAGTGCTATTTGTTTTATATTTTCGATTTCAGAAGCTGTTTTTTTTGAAGATTCATAAGACAGATCGTCTACAAAAAGATCATCGTTTTCAGCTCTAGTATGTTGAAAATTTGTGATTGCATCTACTCTTGACGAATAAGGTGTATTCCACGCTTCGGTTGTAAGTTCTTCAATAGCCATAAGATTGGCTTTTGTAAATACATTACCATTTTTTGGAGATAGTACAAGTATCACATTGTCATCTTTAGTGTATTTTTCCTGAAGTGCATCAAAGGCTTCTAATTCAGGATTTGATTCACTAAAGAACACATGATAGTCGCCATCAAATTCCATGTTGCCTTGAGAGCCTAACCCTAAAGCCATAACACTTGTTATAATAAGGACGAGCCATTTGTATTTAATGACAAATTTTCCCCACTTTTGGGCAATCCCGCTTGTTGATTCTTTGATGTTTTTTAAAGTATTCATTGTTTTTATTTTATATATAAAGTATTAGTTAATTACTATTTGACCGGTCGTTTATTTTAAGGTAAAAAAAATTATTTCATACAATATTGATATTTAGAGATTGACCTCTCATTTGATTGTTGTTGGTTTAATAATGTATTAATTCTTTTTTCTAAGCTTTTTTCTATGTTTCTTCTTGTTCCTTTTTTCTTGAATACAATTTTTCCTTCCTGATTTATTATAATATGGATGGGAAAGGTTTTAAACATGCTGGTTTGATATTTGTCAAATATTTTTTTTGCTTCATCACCAGCTAAATATTGATAACTGAAAAGTTCGTTCTCTAAAAAAGGAATTGTACTTTCATAAGTTTCATCAGTAATAGCAAGAAAAATCACTTTATTATTTTTATATTTTTCTACAAGTTTGTTTAACGCATTAATTTCATGTAGATATTTAGGACTCCAAATATTTATAACAACAATGTTCCCTTTTAATTCATTGATTGAATTATTTTTACTTTCTAAATATGAAAAAGCAAACTCTTGATCCATATTCTGAGCTGAAACATGCATACATAAAGAAAATGTTATATATAAAATTAGTATTTTCCGATAAAAGATATTAGACCGTTTCACTGTTAGATATTAGACTAGTTTAGTATTATATTGAAAATCATCATTTTAATTGTATTCTATTTTCAAGTGTAATTTGCCATGCACCTTGGTTAATGTGATTTGTTTCATATGGCTATAATATTTGACAATTCGGTTATCTCGATAATCCCGGATAGCTATCGGGGTCGGGACTGTTCGCTTCCGAATCGTCGGGAGTCATTCCCTTGTATGTGCCCTCAATCTTCGGGATTAACATGCTCGTTTCATTTAATTGATAGTTTTATGATTTTAGATTCTTTTTTCATGTTTGTTTTTAAAATAATTAGTTTACAGTTGACCAGTCATCTTTTAATTTACAAAAAAATTATTTTAAAAATAATTCTTTAATAAATAATAGTGTATTCTCTAATGGTATTGAACTTTGTTTTTCTTTCATTGTTATCATAGCACCCTTACCGGCATCTTCAATAAAATCAACAATTTTTTCAGCATCAAAGTTAGACTCAATTTCCTTATTCTCTTGTGCTTCTTTAAAAACACTAACTATACTTTCTTTTACTTTATTTTCCAGTTCGAGGACTGTATTTCTAATCTTATCACTATGTTCAGACATTTCATTACCAATATTATTAGCTAAACAACCCAATTTGCAATGCATTTCTTCGACAAGAACTCTAATTCTATATTCATAGGTGTTTATCAAGCGTTGTTTAGCAGAAATGTTTTTATCTTCTAAAATTTCTTTTGCCCCAGCAAACATTTTATTAAAATATCTACCTAGTGCTTTTACAACAAAATCTTCTTTCGAATCAAAATAAAAATAAAATGACCCTTTAGGTACGTCTGCAGCTTTAACAATATCATTAATACTAGTTCCATTATAACCGCAACACCACAACACCTCTATACCTTTGTCTAAAAGGTACTCTGCTTTGGTCTCATGTTTAAGTGTCTTTGACATTTATTATAAATAATAAAATGCAAATATATGACCACTCGTCTACAAAACCAACTATTATTTATAATTTTTATTATTTTAGATGTAATCAGCTTATAATAAGTTATTTATGTAAATAAATTATTTCTGTTTTTTATAAAGAACCTCAGAGTTAGTCCAATGCTACTATGAGAGATGTGTGAGATTCTTCCGCCTTTAATCCCGAACACTCGGGATTAAAGCCATACTGAAACGAGTTTAGCACTGGCTCTTACCTCTTCTAGGAAGGAGTTTGATTCTGAGTACAAATATTTACTCTTAGCTATTGTTTTACATCTATTAGTAAAACTCCCCTACCTAAATGAAATAGGGTATCATTTTCAGGATCTTACATTTTTTAAGATTAAGTATACCCAAACCACACAGCCTTTCGGTTTTTTGACTCGTTCTTTCTTCCTTTAAATGCGTTAAAAAATAAAACCGTAAGAAAGGCTATGGTTGAATTTTTTGCCTTTTTAAAGAAAAAAATAACTTTCGCCAAAACTCCCGAAAACCTAAATGGTTTGGGTATATAAATCGTTTTCTCACCATCCTTTTTATTTTATTTTTAAGGAGTTCGTGATGTGTTTCGTAATTCTTTTTCGCTGATATTACGTTAAAAAATCAACTAAAATCTTACCCAAAAACAAGCCGCTAAAAATCTTAAGAAATTATGGGACTTATTTTAGTACAAAAACTTATTTATTCTTAACCAAAAACAACACCAAAACAACACTTATTAGTAAATAAATAAGTGATACTTGCATTCCAAAAAAAAGATTGATTATCAAACCTTGTAGCGTATAGAATAAAGGGAAAGCAGTTAAACCAATAGCAAGTTTTGTGGTACTTACGAATTCAATTTCTTTGATCTTGGGTCGAAAGGTTTTGAAAATTAACAGCGGTATAAAACTATTGATTGCAACAATACTTTTCAAGGCTTTCCAAAACGGAGAAGATTTATTATTTTTAAATGGAATTTGAGATTTGTTATTATCAAGTTCATTAATAAGGGCATTTATTTTTTTAGGATTTAAATAATCAACATTCCCTAATTTCCTAATAGTATCATCATAATTTTCGGTATCAATATGAGTAGTTAGCTCAGTTAATTTTTTGTGTACTTCATTTTTAAGTTTGAGTGTAGAAGCATTTAACTCCTCTTTATTATAATAATCATTTGCTAAAATAGGTTTGCCATAATAGACAGAGACACTTTCTGCAAAATCAGTTGCATTGGCATAATTTAATCCTACAGGAACTAAATATAATTCTAAATCAGCGTTTTGTTCTAAAGCACCAAAGGTAATTCTGGTAAACCCTTTACTTAAAGGGTTTACCCAGCGTTTGATATTGTGAGTGCCTTCCGGGAAAATTAGCAGACATTTTTTTTTATTTAGAATGTTATAGCATTTATTAAATATAGCTTCGTTTTTCGCCAATGTTCCTTTACCATCTCTCATTCTATAAATAGGAATCATATTTAAGGTAGATAAAAACCAATAAACCGGTTTTAGTTTAAAAGCACTCGCTCTTGTTAAAAAATGAATATTTCTTTTAGTCGAAGTAGCAATTAATAAAGGATCTATCAATGCATTTTTATGATTTGAAACTAATAAAATAGCTCCTTTTTTTGGAATATTATCTTCATTATGAACCTTGATTTTTTTAAAAAAGAAAAAGAGACCTGTACTTATATATATTTTAAAGAGACGATACCAAATCTGTTTTAACATTAAGCAGTATTTTTAATTAGTGAAACTCGATTTTGAGAAGTTTGTAAAACGAACTCAAAATTGTTAGTTGAACTAACCCCGCTTTTTCAGCGGGGTTTGGGTTTAATACCTCGACCCTTGGGTCGATTCCTATTAATGGATCCAGAGCTTGCCCTGGGGTTTAATACCTTTTAATAAAATGAATTTACCTCTTCCACCTCAGGCGGATTAGAACTGTTTTTTGCAGTTCTAGGAGAGGTTTTAGACCAATAATAGGCAATGACCAAACCAGATAAAATATCCCAAATACCCCAAAAAGCAACACATAATGCCATTCCGCCTAAACCATCAAAGAAAGCAAATACCAATAATAGGCCTAAGCCAGAATTTTGAATTCCGGTTTCTAAAGCTAATGTTTTTTGATTGTAGTAAGGGAGTTTTAAGCCTTTAGCAAAATAAAACCCTCCTAATAATCCTGAAAAATTATGCAAAATAACAATGAAAATAACATAGTGAATATATTCTGTAAAGATGTCAAGATTATTATAAAAAGCAACTGCTATAAATAGCATAAGAATTAGCACTGAGACAGGTTTTAAAACTTTAGCAATTTTTGTAGCCATCGTTGGATTACGTTTTCGAAATAACATCCCCAAAAGTAAAGGAACGCCTAAAATTAGCATAACGAGTTTTGCCAATTCAAAAGGATTGAGTTTAACATCTCGTAAAATTTGAGATGTAGGTTCATATAAATTACCCCAGAATTGTAAATTTAAAGGAGTCATTACAATAGCGACTAGTGTTGCAAATGCTGTTAGACTAACAGATAGGGCGGTATTTCCTCCGGAAAGGTGAGTTAAAAAATTAGAAATATTACCACCGGGGCAAGCAGCAACCAGAATCATTCCTAATGCGATACTGGGTATCGGATTGATAATATTTACTAACGCAAAAGTAATTAACGGAAATAATAAAAATTGTGAAAAAACGCCTATTAGTACCAATTTAGGTTTTTTAGAAAGGCGTTTAAAATCGTCTATCGTAATTTCTAAAGAAACACCAAACATGATAATGGCTAAGGCGATGTACATTGCCCAAAGGCTATTATCATCAAAGTTTAATTTTAAATTATCTAAAACTTTATTACTATTAATTATTAAAAACATATTTAATAATGTTTGAACCCATTTTTAATGCTTTTTCTCTTACTTGTTTTGGGTTATTATGTACAGCTTCATCTTCCCAACCATCACTCAGATCACTTTCATAGTCATAAAAACAAACCATTCTTCCTTTATAGAAAATACCAAAACCTTGAGGAAGTTTACCATCATGTTCATGAATTTTAGGTAAACTTTCAAAAGAAAATGTTTGATGATAAATAGGGTGATTATATGGAATTTCTTGTAATTCTAATGCCGGAAATACTTTTTTTAGTTCTTTTCTGATGTATTTGTCTAAACCATAATTATCAGAGATATGTAAAAAACCGCCTGAGGTTAAATATTTTCTCAAGTTTTTTGCATCGTTGTCTGTAAAAAAAATATTGCCATGTCCTGTCATAAAAAGTATCGGGTAATTAAATATTTCTGAACTACTTACTTCAACGGTTTCTGGTTTCTCATTAATCACAGTATTGATATTAGTATTGCTATATGCTATTAAATTAGGGACTGCAGTTGGGTTTGCATACCAATCACCGCCACCGCCATATTTCAAAATTGCCACTTGTTGAGCAGAAATAGAAAATGATAAAAATAGAATTAAGATAAAAAGTTTTTGCATAACCTTTAATGTGGTTGGTAACAAACCTACATAATTTTTTTCATTTTTTGTTTACAAAACAAAATCAAAAAGTTTAAATTTGACACCAAATTATAAAACTAATATATAATGAAGAATCGATTATTTAAAATAACTACTATCCTTTTTATTGGATTATCAATTGTAGCTTGTAAAAAGGCAAAAAATGAAACTGAAGCAAAAGATGCTGAAGAAGTGTCTCAGATACAATCTGAAGCAATACGTTATATTGCTGATATTGATAGCTCTGCAGTTGCTTGGAAGGGCTTTAAACCAACAGAATCTCACAATGGAACTATAAAAATTTCTGAAGGTTATTTAGCTTTTGATAATGATAAACTAAGTGGAGGCAACTTTATTATTGATATGAAGACCATCAAGAATTTAGATATAAAAGATGCAGAGTATAACACAAAGCTTATAAATCATTTGAAAAATGCAGATTTTTTTGATGTAGAAAATCATGCATTTACTGTTTTTACAATTACCGGAGTTGATGAAGAAGTTGGTATGTCTATGATCAAAGGAAATTTAACCATAAAAGGGATTAAAAAGAATATTCAATTTCCGGCAGCTATAACTGTTAATGGAGGTGAAGTTACTTTTAAAAGTGAGCCTTTTACTATTGATAGAACTGAATGGGATATAAAATACAATTCAGGAAAATTCTTTGATAATTTAAAAGATAAGTTGATTAATGACGAAATTGAATTTGTTATTAAAATAACGGCTAAAAAAGCTTAACTACTTATTGAATTAAAATAATTAAAGCATCTACATATTATGTAGATGCTTTTTATTGATTTATAAACGAAACCATTTGCGTAGCAACCACACCGGCAGTTTCAGTACGTAGTCTGCTTTCACCTAAAGAAATAGGAGTGAAATTTTGTTGAATGGCTTTTTCAATTTCTGAACTAGAAAAATCACCTTCAGGGCCAATTAAAATGGTTATTTTTTGATTTGGTAATAAAACTGATTTTAATGTTTGTTTATTCGCTTTTTCACAGTGTGCGATATATAAATTACTGTCAAAATCATGATTTATGAAATCAGAAAATTTTATTAAAGGATTCAATTTTGGTAAATGAAACTTTAGTGACTGTTTCATAGCAGATTCTATAATTTTTTCTAAACGTTCTGCCTTAAGTATTTTTCTTTCAGAATGGTCACACAACAAAGGTGTAATTTCATCAATTCCAATTTCGGTAGCCTTTTCTAAAAACCACTCATATCTATCCATACTTTTAGTAGGGGCAATGGCTATATGTAAATGATAATTCCAAGGTTTAGGTTTTTTATCAACCTTAATAATAGTAACTAAACATTTTTTATCGTTAGCGATACTTATTTCTGAATTAAATAATAACCCTTTACCATTGGTAATAAACAATTGATCACCTGTTTTTTTACGGAGCACACGAACAATATGCCTACTTTCAGTTTTATCGAAAGTGAATTGCTTGGTGTCGGTTATATTGGCGTTGTAAAAAAGCTGCATATATTATTTTAAGTCAGATACTGTAATTGTATATTGTTTAAATTCCAAAAACACAATATCTAAATTACAAATAAATATCAATCATCTCAAATCTAAATCAATTTATGACCTTAGTTTTAAATATTTGATAATTGAACATTGTGAATTATTTGGTGTTTGTTATTTGGGATTTGCTATTTTGAATGTTCAGAAAATTATTATATACCCTTACGATAAGTTCTCCTTTTTCTATAAATTTTCGGATCAAAACGTTTCCACAATTGATGAATAGCAATATTGTCTGCTAACTCAGGACCTCTGATACAATTTTGTATTCCTTTTTTTGAAAAAACATTATAATATTGGTCAAAAATAATGGCATGTACTCCTTTATTTTGATAATCAGGATGTACACCAATAAGATAAAAAATCACATCTTTAGTCCTTTTTTTTGCTTTTAATAGATGAAATATTCCAAACGGAAAGAGTTTGCCATTTGCTTTTTGTAAGGCTTTGGCAAATGAAGGCATTACAATCGCAAAAGCTACTATTTTTTCATTTTTATCTACAACAAATGTTATGAATTCAGGATTTATAAAACTGATGTATTTCTTTTTAAAATACTCTTTTTGTGTATCTGAAATAGGTACAAAAGTACTTAGTTTAGCATAACTTTCGTTAAACAGATCAAACATCTCATCTACATAAGGCATTAATTGCTTTGTGCTTGAAAAATTAAGTGATTTAAGCTGATATCGTTTTTTAATTAATGTTTGAGCTTTTTGAAAATATTCTGGTTTTATATTACTAAACGGAAACTTATTTTCTATGTACTCTTTTTCTTTAACATAACCCAATTGCTCTAAATGGGTTTTGTAATAAGGATGATTATACCAAGTATTCATGGTATTTAATTCATCAAAACCATCGGTTAAAATACCCACTTTATCTAAATTTGAAAAACCAACAGGTCCTTCAATATATTCTAAATTATGTTGTTTGCCTATTTCGTAAACCTTATCAAGAAGTGTTTTGGTTACATCAATATCATCAATAACATCAAACCAGCCAAACCGCATTTTTTTTAACCCTTGTTGTTTGATCTCTATCCAGTTTAAGATGGCAACTACTTTACCAACGATGGTACTGTTTTTATAAGCTAAAAAGAAATGTACTTCAGCATTTTCAAAAGCAGGATTTTTAGACTTATCGAACCCGGCTAGTTCATCATTAATTATTGGTGGCACCCAATATGGGTTATCTTTATATAAGCTAAAAGGAAACTTAACAAATTGTTTTAATTCTTTTTTTGTAACAATTTCTTTAATTGTTATCATCTACAGAATTATCTTTTGGAGGTTCATAATTTTTATCATAATCTTTTTCCTTCTTTTTTTCTTTTTTTCTTGCTACTTTTTCCTTCTTTTTAGCTTCTTTTTCAGTCCTTTTCTGTTTCTTACTTTTCTTAGGTTTCAGCTCTTTAATTTTACGTTTTTTAGCTTTTACCTTTTTAACTTTACGTTGATTTTTATCTTTCTTACTACCAAATAATCTTGAAAAGAAATTACCTTCTTTTTTGGCTTTTGTTACATTACCATCTGAGTCAACCATATTAAATTGATCTCTATGTTTATCTAGTCGCCAAGCCAAACCGGCACTAAATAAAGAAGTAGAACCATCTCTATCGCTAATCGCTCTAAAAGAAATATCAGCTTGCATATTTTTAGACAATAAATAAGCTGCACCACCACCAAACTGATAATCATTAGGAATGCCATCATCTTTAAAAATACCTTGATGTTCAGCAAAAACAGATACTTTTTCAGTTAAAGAATAAGTACCGGTTAATATATAAGAATTTTCTTTTTGTCCGGAACCAATTCTATCCATAACTAGATTTGTCAAAAAGATAAACCTATCGGTAAAATCATTTTGAGTGTAAATAGCTATCCTCGGACTAAATGAACCTTCTACATATCCGGGAAAATTACCACTTATAAAGCTTTCAGTAATTGGTATATTAGCACCTGCATATACAGCAACTGCTGGTACTAAACGTTTCCAATCAAAACGAGTCTTTTTTTTCCAACTACGTATTTCTTTTGTTCTGTCTTTGTATTTAGGCATATAAACCAAATACTTAGCTCCTATGGTTAACTGATTCAAATTTGTTTTGGAAATATCGGGTATTGTAGTATTTTGATAGTTTACTTGATCATATTGAAAAATGAGGTTTAAATTGACTTCTAATTTTTCGAAAAACTTACCATAACGAACCATAATATCTGTCCCCAAAGAGCCAATTTTATAGTCATCATTTTTTATTTTTTCATAGAATAAGCCTCCCTCAAATTGTAAAACATCTGTACCCACACTAAAAGGACTGTCAGAAAAACCCGGTCTTCTTGAATTGATCAATTCGGTATATTGAGCTGAACTTGTATAGAAACAGCCAACAAAAAGTAAAAACAACCCGATTTTTCGCATAACTATATTATATTTTACAAATATAAGTTGATTCTAAAAGTTCATTTCTTTCAAAAAACAAAGATAATAAATTAAGATGCAAGACATATTGCTTGTTATTTTTGTTCCCGTAAGGGATTTTATAATTCTTCACCTTGTTTTTCTTAGGTTTCAAGGCTATTAACTATAAAAATTTTGATGTGAATGAACTTTTAGAACAATCTTAAAACATTTTATCTATAACTAAACGCTTTAGTTGCGTTCAAATTGTTATTTTTGGGAACAACATTAAAATTTATTAGTGAAACTCAATTTTGAGTTTGTTTTACAAATTTCTCAAAATTGTAAGTTGAACTAATCCCGCTCCCGATAGTTATCGGAATCAGCGGGTTCTAAGGTTAATACCTTGTCGGTCTTTGACGGACGATTCGCCTTAAAGGATTCTGTTTAGAGATATCAGGATACTTTGAGGTTTAATACATTTACCGATTAATATTTTATGCAACAAGCAGGATTAATGAACTTTATCAGAACCATACTAATTATTGTACTTGTCTATTATGCATTTAAATTTATTGCAAGACTGGTGTTTCCGTTACTTTTTAAAAAAGTAATGAGCAATGTAGAGAAAAAATTCAATGAACAACAACATAGAAGCGCTACAAATGAATCTTCTATAAAAGAAGGAGAAACAGTAATAGATAAAGCCCCAAGACAAACTAAAAAAAATAATGATGAAGCAGGAGAATATGTCGATTATGAAGAAATAGAATAGTTAAAAGAATGATAAAGAACAATAAAATAACTCCTCTTTTAATAACAATTTTAGTATTTGTCATTGTTTCATTGGCTTATTTTTCTCCGGTATTAGAAGGAAAAAAATTATTTCAAAGTGATATTGCTCAGTTTAGAGGCATTTCAAAAGAAATTGTTGATTTCAGAGCAGAACACAATCAGGAACCTTATTGGACAAATAGAGCTTTTGGTGGTATGCCAGCCTATAATGTGAGCGCCTACTATCCTCATAATTATATTAAAAAAGTAGATTTGCTATTGCGCTTTTTACCACGTCCGGCAGATTATTTGTTCTTGTATTTTTTAGGTTTTTTTATACTGTTATATGTATTAAAAGTTGAATGGAAACTAGCCATTGTAGGTGCGCTGGCTTTTGGTTTTTCAACTTATTTCATCATTATTTTTGGCGCTGGTCATAATGCAAAAGCTCATGCTATTGCATATATGCCTATTGTTTTAGCGGGAATTTTATCCGTTTTTAAACGCAATTATTTACTAGGATTTATTTTAACAACATTAGGAATGGCATTTGAAATTAATGCCAGCCACCCTCAAATGACCTATTATCTGCTATTTATGGTACTTATTTTAGGAATAGTTTATCTGATAGATGCTGTAAAAGAAAAAACAATTCTAACATATTTTAAAAGTATTGCTATTATGGTTGTTGCTGTGATTTTAGCAGTGGGCGTAAATGCAACAAGCTTATTAGCCACTAAAGAATATGCTAATGAAAGTACCAGAAGTAAAAGTGAATTAACCATTACACCAGAAGGTAAACAGAAAGAAAATATAACTACCGGTTTATCTAAAGAATATATTACTGAATATAGTTATGGTAAAGTAGAAACTTTTAACTTATTAATACCAAGGTTTTATGGTGGAGGTAATAGAGAAAATTTAGGAAAGGATTCTGAAACGTATCAATTTTTAAAGGATAAAATCGGGAGAACGCAAGCTAAAAGTTATTCAGAAAATTTACCAATGTATTGGGGAGAACAAACTTTTGTTGAAGCACCTGCTTATATAGGTGCTGTTCTTATATTTTTATTTGTATTAGGGCTCTTTTTAGTTAAAGGTAAGCTTAAAAAATGGCTACTTGTAGCAACAATCTTTTCCATTTTATTGAGTTGGGGGAAGAATTTTCCTACAATGACCAACTTTTTTATTGATTATGTACCCTTATATAATAAATTTAGAGCAGTTTCTTCTTTTCAGGTAATTGCTGAATTGGCTGTGCCTTTATTGGCTATAATTACATTAAATCAGTTTTTAAAAACCGAAAAAGAAAATGTTGAGCGTTTAAAATATTTAAAATATGCACTGTATGGAGTAGGAGGCGTCACATTATTATTTACACTATTTGGTACTAGTTTATTTAATTTTGAAAGTTTTAGAGATGCCGGTTTAGAACAACAATTACCAGGATTCAGCGAAGTTATTATTACTGATAGAAAGTCTATTTTCTTTAAAGATAGTTTACGTTCATTACTATTAGTTTTGTTTTCTGCAGGTCTATTATGGGCATTTTTAAAGCGGAAAATAAATAAAAATGTAACTATAATTGCATTTGCTGTGTTAATCTTATTTGATTTGGTTGGTGTAAATAAACGTTATGTAAATGCCGATGATTTTGTGTCGAAAAAACAAGAAGAAAAACCTTTTCAGGCAACAGCTATTGATAAAGAGATTTTAAAAGATAGATCACATTATAGAGTAATCAATTTTTTGGTTGATCCAATGAACGACGGAAGCACTTCATATTTTCATAATTCTATAGGTGGTTATCATGCTGCTAAACCAAGACGTTATCAAGAATTATTTGAACATCAAATAGCTAAAAATAATTATGAAGTGTTAAATATGCTTAACACTAAATATATTATTTTTCCAGATAATGAAGGAGTTCCTAGATTACAACTAAATAGTGAAGCAAATGGTAATGCTTGGTTTGTTAATGAAGTGGAATTTGTAAACTCTGCTGATGAAGAAATTAAAGGTTTAGACAGCTTAAAGACAAAACAAAAAGGCATTATAAATGTAGAATTTAAAAATGAAATACCCAAATTGTCTTTTGCAAAAGACAGTCTAGCCAGTATTAAATTAACTTCTTATCAAGCTAACGAAATGGTTTATGAAAGCAGTACTACAACTGAGCAACTGGCTGTATTTTCTGAAATATATTATAAAAATGGATGGAACGCTTATGTAGATGGTAAATTATTGCCGCATTTCAGGGCAAATTATGTATTGAGAGCAATGATAATTCCCCAAGGGAAGCATAAAATCGTTTTTAAATTTGAACCTACCGTCATTAAAAAGGGAAATACAATTACACTTATTTCTTATGCCTTTTTATTATTAATTCCGTTGGGTTGGTTCTTTGTAGAAAAAAAGAAAAATCGAAATGAGCCATCATAATAAAAGGTATAATCACACTATTGAATTTTTGCAAAAAGTATTACCGGCGCCTGCTACAATTTTAGATTTAGGAACCCGTAATGTATTTAGTGAAATTATGGAACAACATGGTTATACTGTCTACAATACCGAAGGTGAAGATTTAGATGTGTTACCTGAAGTAGTAAAAAGGTATAAAGTAGATGCTGTAACGGCTTTTGAAATATTTGAACATTTATTAGCGCCTTTTAATGTTTTACAAGCCATAGAATCAACTAAATTGATTGCTACTATTCCACTTAATTTGTGGTTTGCAAAAGCATATAGATCAAAAACCGAAGAATGGGATAGACATTACCATGAGTTTGAAGATTGGCAGTTTGATTGGCTATTAGAAAAATCTGGATGGAATATTAAAGAAACTCAAAAATGGACCAGCCCGGTCAATAAAATAGGATTCAGACCTATTTTACGAAAATTTATCCCTAGATATTACGCTGTTTACGCTGAAAGATAATTATGCGAATAGGAATGATACTTGACAAAACCTTTCCGCCCGATCCTAGGGTTGAAAATGAAGCAGTTTCTTTAGTAGAAAATGGTTTTGAAGTATATCTATTTTGCCTAAAATATGATGCTGATCAATTAGAAAGTGAAGTTATAAATGGGATTCATGTAAAAAGATATCAGTCTAGTACACTTGAATACAAACTATCCGCATTAGCATATACTTTTCCTTTCTATACGAATAAGATGTATCAAAAAATAAGTAACTTTCTAACAAAATATAATATTGAAGCTATTCATATTCACGATATTAGAATTGGAGAAGCTGTTTTTAAAGCCAGTAAAAAATTAAAATTACCTGTAGTTTTAGATCTGCACGATAATATGCCTGAGATTATGAAACATTATCCTCATGTTCAAAAATTTCCGGGAAAGTATTTAATATCTCCTAAAAAATGGAAACTGAAGGAGGAAGAGTTTATTCAAAAAGCAACCAAAATCATTACAGTTTCTAATGAATTTAAAGATGAGGTTGTTAATAGAACCAATATTAATGATTCTAAAATTAAAGTTGTACCAAATACTGTCAGAAAATCATTTTATGAAGATTATATTGTAGATAAAGCCATTTTAAGTAGATATAAAAATGATTTTGTTATCTTGTATTTGGGAGATACAGGCATAAGAAGAGGTTTGTTAACCGCAATTGAGGCAGTCTCTCACTTAAAAAGTATTATTGAGAATATAAAATTAGTTATTGTAGGAAGTAATACTACAGATATAGTGTTGAAACAAAAAGTAAAAGAACTGAACCTTGAAGAAACTGTTGATTTTCAAGGCTGGCAAAATGTAAAGCTCTTTCCTTCGTATATTATAGCGAGTACAATTTGTATTTCGCCATTATATAGAAATATTCAACATGATGTAGCTTATGCCAATAAATTATTTCAATATATGAGTTTTGCAAAATCTGTTTTGGTAAGTAATGCAACTGCTCAGAAAAACCTGATTAAAAGGACTAAGAGTGGCTTGGTTCATATAGAAAAAGACAGTAAGGATTTTGCTGAAAAAATCTTGCAATTATTTACTGACGATGCTCTAAGAAACCAATTAGGCGCAAATGGAAAGAAATTTATTGAAGAAGAATTTTGCTGGGAAAAAGCATCAAATAAATTAATACAAACCTATCAAGAATTGAGTAATTGAAAGTATTGATTATAACATATTATTGGCCTCCTGCCGGAGGTTCTGGTGTACAACGCTGGCTGAAGTTTGTAAAGTATTTACAAGGTTTTGATATAGAACCTATAATTTATACTGTCGATAATCCAAATTATGCTATTGTTGATGAAACACTTCAAAATGAAGTGCCTAATACTGTTGAGATATTAAAACAACCCATTAAAGAGCCTAATAATTTATTGTCACTTTTTGGTAGTAAAAAACAAAAAACCAGTGCAGGGTTTTTAGATGCAAATCCTTCTTTTTTTGGAAAAATTGCTCAATATATCAGAGCCAACTTTTTTATACCTGATGCACGTAAATATTGGATAAAACCTTCTGTAAAATATCTAACTAATTATCTAGAGAATAATAAAGTTGATGTAATAATTAGCACAGGTCCACCACATAGTTTGCATTTGATAGGATTACAATTAAAACAAAAACTATCCCGAAGCCTCGGGATAAAATGGATTGCTGATTTTCGTGACCCTTGGACAGATATTGATTATTTTTATCAGTTACCATTAACTCAAAAATCAATAGATAAGCATTTTCAATTAGAAAAAGAAGTGGTCAGTAATGCCGATTGTGTTTTGGTAGTTGGTAAAACCATGAAAGAAAATTATTTAAAATTCAATAAAAATATTGAGGTAATTACTAACGGATTTGACGATAACGAAGAAGTAAAAGATGTTGAATTAGATGCTAAATTTTCATTTGTACACATTGGTATGATGAATGCTGATAGAAACCCAAAAACACTTTGGAAAGTACTATCTGAAATCTTAAAAGAAAATAATGCATTTGCCAATGATTTTCAATTGAAATTGATTGGTAAGTGTGCTGATGAGGTATTAGAGAGTATTAAAAATAACGGATTGATATCCAATGTAGAAATGATAGATTATTTGTCACATAACAAAGTGATCGCTTTTCAAAAAAGTGCTCAGGTTTTGCTATTGGCTGTCAATAATGTGCCAAGTGCTAAAGGTATTATAACCGGAAAAATATTTGAATATTTACAAGCAAATCGCCCTATTTTAGCCATTGCACCAACCAACGGAGATTTAGCAGAAATAATTAGTACAACAAATTCAGGAAACATTGTAGATTTTGAAGATGCCGAAACATTGAAAAATACTATTTTAGAATTTTATAATGCTTATAAAAACAATAACTTGGTGGTTGATTCAAAAGAGATTGAGCAATATCATCGAAAAAATTTAACTAAACAATTAACACAAGTAATTAAAGATATTATCGATTAATTGTCATTCCTGCGAAAGCAGGAACCTGTAAAAAAGAACATGTATTAGTAGAATTAACAAAACATGAAAAAAATCATAACCATATTAGGTGCCAGACCACAATTTGTAAAAGCAGCAGTATTAAGTAGAATTATTGCCAGCCATAATGAGATAGAAGAAATTATTATCCATACGGGTCAACATTTTGATGCGAATATGAGTGACGTTTTCTTTACAGAAATGGAAATTCCGAAACCAAAATACAATCTGGATATTAACGGGCTAAGTCATGGCGCTATGACCGGACAAATGTTGGAAAAAATTGAAAAAGTACTGATAGATGAAAACCCGGAAGCAGTAGTTGTTTATGGAGATACAAATTCAACAATTGCAGGAGCTTTGGCTGCTAAAAAGATGAATATTAAAGTGATTCATATAGAAGCCGGTTTACGGTCGTATAATATGAAAATGCCCGAAGAGATCAACAGAATTCTAACAGATAGAATTTCAGATTTACTGCTATGCCCTACAGATACTGCCATTAAAAATTTACAAAAAGAAGGCTTTGCTAATTTTGATAGTAAAGTTGTGAGATCTGGTGATATTATGAAAGATGCTGTTGAATTTTATAGCAAAACTTCTGCTGAGAAATCATCAATTCTGAAAGATTTGGGTTTAATAAATAATGAGTTTGTATTAGCAACCATCCATCGTCAGGAAAACACAGATGACATTAAAAAATTGAGATCTATCTTTGAAGGATTAGAACAAATCAATACTTACTGTAAAGTAGTTTTACCTTTACATCCAAGAACAAAAAAAATCCTAGAAAAGTATAACCTTTCATATAATATTACCACAATTGAACCAGTTGGTTATTTTGATATGTTAGAACTACTGAAACATTGTAAAATGGTGATTACTGATAGTGGTGGATTACAAAAAGAAGCTTTTTTTAATAAAAAACATTGTATTATTGCTCGCGATGAAACAGAATGGATAGAGCTTGTAGAAAACGGATTTGCTAAAATTATCGGTAGTGGTACTGATAAAATGATAGCAGTTTTTCAAGGTTTTAAAGATAGCAACGTAGATTTTTCCATAAATCTTTATGGAGATAATGTAGGTGAGAGCGTATACACTGAGATTCTTAATTTAATAAACCAAAACAAATGACACTTCCAAAATTTTTACTAGGTGATAATACCGATTTTCCTGATGATATTTTTATTATTCATACAGAATACCCTCAGTTTATTATTAATTTAGTAGATGATGAAATTGAATGGTTAGAAGACCTTAGTGGCGAAAATGAAGCTGAATTGACGAGCGAAGTGAATGATCTGATTGAACTTGCCTCTCAGTTTTATGATAGAGAAATGGAACGGTATAATGATTAATACTAATACAAAAAAAGCCCAACTATGTTGGGCCTTATTATCATCTTATAAAAGTGAATTATAAACCACCTTTTAATTCTTCTTGCCATTTATGAAGTTCATCCCATTTGCCTTCATCAGCCATTTTAGCTTGTTCAGCCCAGGTTTTAGGATTGTGAACTGTATAAGCAGGACCTGCCGCATCTAATACTTTTTGCATTCTACTTTCCGCAGCCTGAGAAAGCTGTTTAAAACTCCAAAGACCCTCAGCATTTAATAAGTCTTTAATTTTCGGACCTATACCTTCAATTTTAGTATAATCGTCTTTAACAGAATCATCAACTTTAGGGATAGCTGCGAAAGCTGCTGCTGCTGCTGTAAGTTTAGATTTATCTTTTCTACAAGCATCAAGCTCTGCTTCTAAGCCTCTAATTTTAGCTGAGTAATCTGTAGTGTCTCCACCACCACTTCCTCCAAATAATTGTTTCAAGATCCAGCCTAGTATTAGACCTAATAGAAATGCGCCTAACAACCACATAAGCCATGTATAAAACACGTCTGACCCGTCACAAGCTGTTGTATTTATTTGTAATAATAACATAATTTTATTTTTTTAATTTGATTAGTACTTTATTTTATTTCTATTTCTACTCTTCTATTTTTTTGCCTTCCTTCTTCAGTATCATTAGTGGCAATTGGTTGAGCTTCACCTTCAGAAGCAACTTTTATTTTATTACCATCAGTTCCCAATTTAATAAGGTGTTTTTTTATAGATAAAGCTCTATTCATACCAAGTTTTTTATTATAGACAGGGTTTCCGATATTATCTGTATAACCCGTCAGCATAATAATTTTATTATTCCCTTCAAGTGCTTTAGGTATTCTAGATAAATAATTGAGAATATTATCATTGTCTATTTCATGAGTTGAATTATAAGGAAAATAGATCAATGCTTTATTATCAATTTCTTGAATGTTTTCGTTTCTGGTCATCCAATTTAAAACAGTACCTCCAAATGGTTTTGTTTTAGCATCTTCTAAAAAGTTTACTAGTTTAGAGGCAATTTCCATTTTATCAGCAGGAATAGAATCTAGCAATAATTGCCGTACAGCATCTGCTCTAGCCAACCCTAGATCATCAAAAGTGGTATTGTTGACTTCGTCAGAAAAGTATGATCCCACGATTCTTAAAATTTTATCATCGGCAAGACCTGAAAATATTTCATTTTTTTTGTCTGGCCAAAGATCATTGGTTATGGCTTTATTAGAGTTCCAATCAAATACCAAAGGTCCGTACTTTACGGCTTTGGGCGCTATTGTTTCTTCTACAGTATCATTACAGCACAGAACGGTTTCTTTATACCATTTCCATCCAAACCATGCTAAAATAATGAATAGAAGAAGAAGCAAAAATGCTAAAAATTTCTTCATTTAAAATTGTGTTTAGTTAATTAAATAGTTTTTTGTTGTGATAAATTTAAGAAATTAATTTTACTTTAACATTTTAAGAAATTAATTCTTAATTGATTAACCAATATTATTTTGCAGATTTAACCAATTCTAATTGATTGGTATTGGTTTTAGCAAGAAACAATCCGTAGTTTACAGTAGCAATATTTTTTTCAATTTTATCTATAGTACCAACAGATTTACCATCAATTAAACGAACATGATCGTTTAATTTGTATTTGTAATTGGCATTAGTTTTTGCAACCTCTTTTTTTACTGCACTTTTTTGTTTCCTAATTTTCTTTACCTCTTTTAATACTTCATGTTTGACAGTCTCTAATTTTTTTTCAGTTGCAATTCTCTTAGTTTTTTGCTGTTTTTTTGCTGCTTTAGATGTAATCCCGATAGCTATCGGGATCGGGACAGTTTTATATTTTTTAGTGTATTTACTTTTTTCAATAAGTATCCACTTCATAAAATCAGCAAGTAATTTCTTTTTATTATTAGTTTGAAAGTAGTTATTTGAGAACTCATTTATTTTTCTTCCAATTGATAACATTTTTTGATTGTTATCGTATAACTCTTGGAAGTTTTCTAGTTTTTCTTGAATTTTTAGCTCTTTTTCTGATAAACTTTCGGAATGTTGTTTGGCTTTATTTTGTTCACTTTCAAGACTTTCAGATGTTCTTCTGAGCTTATTACTTTCCTTTTGAAGTTTAGAAATGGTTTTGTCTAATCTAATCTTTCCGCGTTCAACTTTCTTTTTTGCTCTATTAACAATGCTAAACGGAATACCATTTTTTTGAGCTACTTCAAATGTAAAAGAACTTCCGGCTTGACCGATATGTAATTTAAATAAAGGTTCTAACGTTTTTTCATCAAACTGCATATTGGCATTGACCGTATTTTCTAATTCGTCTGCCAACACTTTTAGATTTGAATAATGTGTCGTAATAATACCGTATGCATTTTTGTTATAAAATTCTTCTAAAAATATTTCTGCCAGAGCACCACCCAATTCAGGATCACTACCGGTACCAAATTCATCAATTAAGAATAGTGTATTCTTATTACACTTTCTCAAAAAATTACGCATATTTTTTAAACGATAACTATAAGTACTCAACTGATTTTCAATAGATTGATTATCTCCAATATCGGTAAGGATAGTGTCAAAAAAATAGACTTCACTACGCTCGTGAACCGGAATTAAAATTCCGCTTTGTATCATTACCTGTAATAACCCAATGGTTTTTAACGTAATACTTTTTCCACCGGCATTAGGTCCGGAAATAACAATGATTTGTTGTTTCTCATTTAATTCTAATGTTTGTGGTACTGTTATAATCTGTTGTTTTTTATTATTTTCTAATAAAATAGGATGGAAAGCATCTCTTAATAAAACTTTTTTAAGTTCAGATATTTTTGGTAACAGTCCATTTATTTGTAGTGCATATTTTGCTTTAGCTGAAAGAACATCAATAGCTGTCAAATAATATTGATATTGTTTTAATAAGTCTGCAAATGGTCTAATTGTGTTGGTGAGTATTTTTAAAATTCTAACAATTTCTTGTTCTTCTTCATAAACTAAATTTTGTAGTTCTCTACTCAATTTTAATGTTGCTTCCGGCGCAATAAAAACAATACTTCCTGTTTTTGAATTCCCTAAAATAGAACCTTTAACTTTACGTCTATGCATTGCTTGTACTGCTAATACGCGTTGATTATCAACAACTGATTCTCTAATGTCATCCAAAAAATCATGTTTGGCATAATGATTTAAAGCTTTGGTAAAACTAGTGCCAATCTGCCCTCTTATGGTATTAATCTCTTTACGGATTACTCTTAATTCTGCAGTAGCATTATCTTTTACCTCGCCAAAACGATTGATAACCTTATCAATACTTTCAATGATGATTTTTGTATATTCAATCTCTTCTGAAAAAGTATGTAGTGTTGGATAATATTCTTTGAATTTTTTAAAGAATTTTAGTAAAGTATTAACCGTGTCAGAAATGGTAGCCATACTTTGAAATGATGTAGCTTCTAAAAAACTATCTTCAATGCTTAAGACATGTATTTCATTAGTTATTTCTTCAAAATGATGGTTGGGTATTTTATTTTCATTTTCAAAAGACGCTAAATACTCATTGGTTTGATGTAATTGCTGTAATAAGTCAACTTTATTTGTTATAGGCTCAATTTGTAGTACAGCCTTTTTACCTAAATTAGTATTGCAAGAGTTTGCAATACTATTAAGAACCGTGTTGAACTCTAAATCGTTCAATGTTTTTTTTGAAATACTACTGCTCAAAATTGTATATTTGATGTACTGAGACCTTTTAAAAATTATAAATATTTAAGGGCATCTCTAAAAACTCCTTCGCATCAAAATTTCAAAGCTTTTCAAAGACAAGGAAAAATTTTGAAACATTACCTAGATAATGTGATGAATTTTGAAGCAGTATTTGGAAAGCTTTGAAAACCCAGTGGGAACAAAGATAATAAACAATCTGATTGCGTTATATTTTTTTTCAATAGCTAAGGCTATTCAAAAAAAATATGCCTTACATCTTATTCATTATCTTTGTTTTTTGAAAGAAAGGAGTTTTTAGAGATGCCCTTAAGGTGATTGCCATTTTTGTTTCAAAGGTCTCATACTTGCAAAGTAACTATTTTAATAAATAATATGAATGTAAATATTGCAGAAAGGTGGAAATCGGTTTTACATGAAGAGTTTGAAAAAGAATATTTCAACAGGTTGGTCAATTTTGTAAAAACAGAATATCAACAATATAAATGTTTCCCAAAAGGGAATAAGATATTTTCAGCCTTTGATCATTGTTCTTTTGATGATTTAAAAGTAGTTATTATTGGTCAGGATCCTTATCATGGTGTAGGGCAAGCTAATGGTTTATGTTTTTCAGTCAATGATGGTATTGATAAACCACCATCGTTACAAAATATTTTTAAAGAAATTGAAACTGATTTAGAGAAACCGATGCCTAACAATGGTAATTTAGAACGTTGGGCAAAACAAGGTGTGCTATTATTGAATGCAACATTAACAGTTAGAGCCCATCAAGCAGGGTCTCATCAAAACAAAGGTTGGGAAACTTTTACAGATGCGGTTATATCACAAATTTCTAGAAATAAGGAAAATGTAGTTTTTTTACTTTGGGGAGGTTATGCAAAGAAAAAAGGAGCAAAAATTGATAACTCTAAACATTATATTTTAGCTAGCGGTCATCCATCTCCATTAAGTGCTAATCGAGGATTTTGGTTTGGAAATTCGCATTTTAGTAAAACCAATGCTTTTTTAGAAAGTAAAGGATTAGATATTATTGATTGGTAACATAATTTTAATTCAAAGAATAAGTCTTGTGTCTTATGTCTAAAAGCAAAGCGGTCATATATCAATGTTAGTAGATTATTTTAGATATTCACTATATCATTGATAACCCATTCTAATTGTTCATCTTTTTCTAGTTTAGTTGTAGGGATATAAACATCAGGTTTGATTCCGAAACCATCAGGGCTAATATGATGAGGTGTTTTTATGGTCATTAAGCCAATCTTCATTTTCACTTTTGAATTTGGGAGTTCTACAGGTGCAAATAAACCGGCTACTGTACCGTTATAAGCACCACCGGTTTCTTCTCCTACAAAAGTAGCTCGTTCTGTAGCCTTTAAATGTGTAGATAAAATACTACTCGCAGAAAAACTAGCACCGTTTATGAGTACATAAATATTGCCTTTGTAATTATTTGACTTAGGCTTCCTTGCTTTTGATTGTTTAAACCTAAAGTATGGACTTCCTTCTTTCTTTTTAACTTTTAAGCCTTGATATACAATAACTGCCGGATATAATAATGTTGTTAAAGATTTTTTTAACCAAGATTTCGAATGCATTCTAGGATAAATAAAACTTGCTCTTTTAGTCATTTTTGCATCTTCAATAAAAACATATTCTTTATCGGTCAAATAGGAGTAGAGTTCATCTATTTCTCCTAACCTTCCCCCAAGATTGTCTCTTAAATCAATAATTAAATGATTGCTATTTGCTGAATCTATTTTCAAAAAACTTTCTTTATAAAACTTTTTATAGCCACCATTTTTAAAGCCACGAATTTTCATATATGAAACGACTATTGTAGAATCAGGCTTTATAAATTTAAAATTCCTGGTTTTTTCTTTTGTATAATTATTATATCCATAAGTATGAACCCAAGCTTTATTTTTCTTTTTTCTCTTTTTAGCTAATTTCTTTTCTGCCTTAAGAAGCTTTTGTTTAGTAGTATCTTTAATATTCTTTTTTAAAATATTTTTTTTAGCGTATTTAGCATACAAATAGCGAGAATAGATGCTGTCATTTTTTTTAAGCTTTATTAGTATACTATCTTTCTGTTTGCGTGTATTTAAGTAATAACTACCAAAATAACGACCTGTAATTCTTGGAATAAATGTTTCGTTATAACCATCACCGGTACTTAACTTTTGAAATGATTTTACAAGGTCTTGAGTATTTTCATTGTTTATACTGATAATTTCTGAACCAACAATAAGTGTACTATCTTTTCCGTAATTCTTTTTAATAAATAATTTAGTGTTAATATTTTGAATATTTAATGGCTTAAACGGATTTTCACTTTTCTTTTTAGCCTTTTTTTCTTCTTTTGTTTTTTTTCTATAAGGAGGATAAATTGCTGTATGACCTTGTTTTATACTAGCAATGATAGGAGCTAATTGTTTGTAGAAATCTTTGCTAGAGGTAGGTTTGTTTAGACTATTTTTTAGTGTGTTAAATTTTTTATCTAGGTTATCTTTACTTATATACCAATACAAGTCCGGATGCAATTTTTGTAACTTTTTGTAGGCATAGTCAACATCATTGCGAAGTTCTTTAGGGCTATGAAGTTTTGTGATTTGCTGATTGTATTTTTCTGTAGAAGCACAACTTGTTAATATAAATATTAAAAAATATATGGTCAGCTTATTTTTCATTGCGATTTAGTTACTTCTGTATAAGTTCACCTAAATTTATATATTATCAATTCCTTACAACACCAAGTGTTGCTCTTTGTCCGGTCAAAATATTCCAATCTTGAGATGAAAGTAGATTGCCTTTTTCATCATATACATTTAGTTGAGCTGTGTTTGGACCTGAATAACCTTCATTGATAGCTTCAATATCAATTCGATTATACCCTTTCTTCAAGTCAATGTAAATAATAGTATACAATCCATTCAACATAATGTTTGAATTAATAATTTGTTCATTCACATACACTTTTATTCGATCTCCATCAACTAAACTATGATCGCGAACCTCAATTCTAACTGATTTTGAAGTGCTATGTAAAGTACCTAAATTAAAATCACTTGTGAGTTTAACATTACTCATATCCTTTCCGTTAAAGAACCTTTTAACCAAAACATCAGAATCTACTTTGTTTGTTTGAGACATAAAATTGATCGTTCTTTTTTTATTTGTATTTAAAGGGTCAAAATATTTTTTGATATTGGGTTCAATTCCAAAAAATATTTTTTTAGGTTTAAAATTAAGAATGGAAATTTTATTTGTAGTATCAATCAATGTTAAATTCAATGGTTTTATCTCTTTTTGACTATCTAAAAAAAGAGAAGTTGTTTTTTTAGATGTGTTATCCTGAGAAAACAATTGTGATGAAAATACTATAAAGAATAGTAATGAAACTGATTGTATGTAATTTTTTGTTTTCACTTATTAGTGATAGCATCAATATTAGTGCCGAAGCTTATTATTTAATGTTTTTTTGCAAAAATAGATAAATTTAACAGATGTATAAAAAATTAGACAAAAGGTTTTGTTAAAATTAAGGCTATTCCAAAAAAAATATGCCTCACATCTTATTCATTCTCTTTGTTTTTTGAATTGCGAAGCACTCATGAACTCCTATAAAAACAATAAAAAAGATAAGTGAATAAAGAAATGAACTAATAATGAGGTCTCCTTAAAAGAGTTATTTTTATTGTTTAGACTAATTTACCTGTAAAAACTTTCAGAATAGTCAGCTAATTTTTTATTTTTAATGTATTTTTGATAAAATAAAAAGTATAAAATTATGGCAACAATAACATTAAAAGGCAATACAATAAATACTAGTAATGAACTACCAAAAATAGGTACACAGGCTCCAGATTTCACGATGATAAAAAACGATTTATCAAAGTCAAGTTTAGCGGATTATAAAGGATCTAAAGTTGTTTTAAATATTTTTCCAAGTATTGATACCGGTACTTGTGCAGCATCTGTAAGGCAATTTAATAAAGAAGCAGCTGAATTAGAGAATACAAAAGTATTGTGTATTTCTAGAGATTTACCTTTTGCGCAAGCGCGTTTTTGTGGTGCTGAAGGTATAGAAAATGTTATCAATCTATCAGATTTCGCTACAGGTGATTTTGGTAAAGATTATGGCTTACAAATTATTGATGGACCACTAGCCAATTTGCATTCTAGGGCAGTTGTTGTTTTAGATGAATCAGGAAAAGTAATATATACCGAGCAAGTAGGTGAGATAGTAGATGAACCCAATTACAAAGCTGCTCTGGAAGCATTATTTAGATGAATATACCCAAACCATTTAGGTTTTCGGGAGTTTTGGCGAAAGTTATTTTTTTCTTTAAAAAGGCGAAAAGTTTAACCATAGCCTTTGTTATGGTTTCATTTTTTAACGTGTTTAAAGAGAGAAAGAACGAGTCAAAAAACCGAAAAACTGTGTGGTTTGGGTATAATAATCATCTTTGATTCCGCAAATTGAACTTTAACCAATGAAAAATCCTAATGATAATTTTTTACGTGGTAGAATAAGAAGCTTTAAATTTGCTTTACGAGGTGCTTGGCTATTAATTACTACAGAGCCTAGTATCATGGTGCAATTTAGTATTGCAATTATAATGACTATTGTAGGTTTTGTATTTGATATTTCTGCTATTGAGTGGATGTTTCAATTATTAGCTATTGGTTTGGTCTTAGTTGCTGAATCACTAAACACCGGTATTGAAAAATTGTCTGATTTTATCCATCCTGATTATCATAAGAAGATAGGTTTTATTAAAGATATTTCTGCCGGAGCAGCTATTATTGCAGCTATTATTGCTGTAATTATTGGTTTAATTATATACCTGCCAAAAATTTCTTAATCTTTTGCTACAAGCCTGCTATCTCTTATATTTTTATGTATTTTTGTTGAGTTATAGTTACTATTAATGGCAAAGAAAAAAAAGACAAGATCTAAAGTTAAAAAAAATCGCATTGTTGGATTTTTTAAAAGCAAACAAACACACCTGGTTTTTGGTGTGTTTTTGGTATTGTTTGCTATTTTTATGCTAGTATCTTTTGTGTCTTTTTTTATGCATTGGAAAGCAGATCAAAGTCAATTAGATTTGTTTACAGATAGAGTTGTAAATTCTAAAAATCTATTAGGTAAAATTGGAGCTAAAATAAGTCATTTTTTTATTTATAGAGGTTTTGGTATACCTTCATTTATCATTCCTATTTTAATATTTTTTACGGGACTTTTCTCAGTATTTAATTTACCTTTTAAACCTTTACGTAAGTCTTGGTTTTGGGGTGTGCTTACAATGATTTGGTTGGCATTGGCAATTGGTTTTTTCGCACCAGATCATTCATTGTTTTCTGGTATTATTGGTTATGAAATAAATGATTTTTTAAGCGATTTCATTGGTAGAACAGGTGTATTTTTAATTTTATTATTCACCTTATTGGCATATGTTATATCTAAGTTTAAGATAACTCCAGAATCGTTAAAAACTGCACTTCCGAAAAAGAAAGAAAAAACAATAGGTCAATCAGGAATAGATGATATAACTGATGAAGGTTATATTTCTGAAACTATTCATGAAAATTCAAACTCAGAACTTGAACTTTCTTTAGGTGATAAAATTCCTGTTAAAGAGGAAAAGAAACCTATAATAAAAAAAGAACTAGATATTGAGGTTGATACACCACAACATGAAGAAGTAGAGATTGAAGTTGAAAAAATGTTTGAAGAAGACCACTTGGTTGAAAACCTTTCTAATAAACTGGTTGAAGATTTTGGCGAGTTTGATCCTACTTTAGAACTATCTGAATATAAGTTTCCTACGCTAGATTTATTAAAAGATTATGGTAATGAAAATATTACTATTGATAAGGAAGAATTAGAGATCAATAAAGATAAGATAGTTGATACACTAAGTAATTATAAAATAGGAATTGCAAGTATCAAAGCAACTATTGGACCAACAGTTACATTATATGAAATAGTACCTGAAGCAGGTGTAAGAATATCTAAAATAAAGAATCTTGAAGATGATATAGCATTATCATTAGCTGCTTTGGGTATTCGTATTATTGCACCAATTCCTGGTAGAGGAACTATTGGTATTGAAGTGCCAAATAAAAAACCTACTATAGTTTCAATGAAATCGGTGCTTTCTACTCAAAAGTTTCAAAATGCAAAAATGGAATTGCCATTAGCCTTAGGGAAAACCATTTCAAATGAAACTTTTGTAATTGATTTGGCTAAAATGCCTCATTTATTAATGGCAGGTGCAACCGGGCAAGGTAAATCGGTCGGATTGAATGCTGTATTGGCTTCGTTATTATATAAAAAACATCCTGCAGAAGTTAAGTTTGTATTGGTAGACCCTAAAAAGGTAGAATTGACTCTTTTTAATAAAATTGAACGTCATTATTTAGCAAAATTACCTGATTCTGAAGAAGCTATTATTACAGATACTACCAAAGTTATCAATACATTAAATTCATTGTGTATTGAAATGGATAATCGTTATGATATGCTTAAAGATGCATATGTAAGAAATATTAAAGAGTATAACGAAAAGTTTAAATCCAGAAAATTGAATCCGGAAAACGGGCATAAATTTTTACCATATATAGTGTTGGTTATTGATGAGTTTGCTGATCTTATTATGACAACCGGTAAAGAAGTAGAAACGCCAATAGCTCGTTTGGCTCAATTAGCAAGAGCTGTGGGTATTCATTTAATTGTAGCTACTCAACGTCCGTCGGTTAATGTAATTACAGGTATCATTAAAGCCAACTTCCCGGTTAGAGTAGCATTTAGAGTAACTTCTAAAATTGATTCTAGAACAATTTTAGATGCTCAAGGTGCCGACCAGTTAATTGGTAAAGGTGATATGCTGATTTCAACAGGTAATGAGTTGACAAGATTGCAATGTGCTTTTGTCGATACCCCGGAAATTGATAGAATTACTGATTATATAGGTTCACAGCGTGCTTATGCCAGTGCACATCTTTTGCCGGAATATGTTGGTGAAGAAAGTGGCACAGGTCTTGATATTGATATTGCAGATAGAGATGCTTTGTTTGGTGATGCTGCATATGTTATTGTAAATGCGCAACAAGGTTCAGCATCTTTATTACAACGAAAATTAAAGTTAGGATATAATAGAGCAGGAAGAATTATTGATCAATTAGAAGCTGCAGGTATTGTAGGTCCTTTTGAAGGAAGTAAAGCGCGTCAAGTATTAGTATCAGACGTGTTGGCTCTAGAAGAATTATTAAAGAATGAACAAATTAATTAAGATGAAAAAAGTTATTTTATTATTAGTTACTGTTTTGGTAAGTACAGTGACAATCGCACAAAGTGAAGCAAAAGCCAAAAAATTATTAGATGAGGTATCAAAAAAAATGAATGCCTATGAAAATATTTATGTTGAATTTAAATATAAATTAGAAAATAATGAAGAAAATGTACACCAAGAAACTAGAGGTGATGCAACTATGAAAGATGATTTGTATAATGTAAATTTTTTAGGTGTCAATCAGTTATATGACGGTAAAAAAGTATATTCAATAATATCTGAAGACGAAGAAGTAAATATTTCTGATGCTGATGTTGAAGATTCAAGTACACTTACACCTTCAAAATTTTTCTCATTTTATAAAAACGGATTTACCTATAGTTGGGATGTTGTAAAAAATATGAATGGAAGAAAAATTCAGTATGTTAAATTAATTCCAATTGATAGTAATTCTGAAATAAGTAATGTATTGTTGGGTGTTGATACAAAAACAAATCATATTTATCGATTAATTGAAACGGGTAATAATAGTACAGTAACTACATTGACAATTACTCAATTTAAAACCAATCAACCTTTGTCTGGGGAATTGTTTTTATTTGATGAAGATAAGTATGAAAAGAAAGGGTACATTATTAATAAACTGTAATTAAAAAGATTTAACTCGTTGTGCATTTTGATGAAATTTCGTCTCCCGACGTTTCGGGACGAGTGAATTTTTTTTGCCTATTTTTGCATAAAAATTAGTATCGAGAATAGAATTTATTATTAAGAACGGTTCTCTATACAATTGATTATCAAAATTTAAACGAGTGAAAATATTAAATAAATATATTCTCAAAAGTTTTTTAATTCCTTTTTTAGCTACATTTTTTATCATTTTGTTTGTGTTGGTAATGCAAATGTTATGGCTTCAGTTTGACAAAATTGCAGGAAAAGGTATTGGTCTTGGTCATATATTTAAATTTTTAGGCTATTTAGCACAAATGCAAGTGCCTTTAGCTCTACCTATTGCTATATTATTATCTTCTATTATGGCTTTAGGCACCTTGTCAGAAAATTATGAATTTGCGGCTATAAAGTCAGCAGGTATTTCATTACAACGTTTTATAAGACCATTGGTAATTTTAATGGTTGTATTAAGCGGATTGAATTTTTTGTTTTTGAATTATGCATTTCCAAGAGCGGCTTTTAAGTTTAAGAATATGTTGGTAGATATGCAAAAAACACAACCAGCATTGGCATTAGTACCTGGCACTTTTAATACAGAAATTCCGGGTTATAGCATTAAATTTGCCGAAAAATATGGTAAAGATGACAATCTATTAAAAGATGTTCATATTTATTATGATTTAAATAAAGGTAAGGCGAATACTAAAGTAATCACGGCTAAAAAAGGTATAATTACAAATGAAGAGGGGAGTAAATATATGACTTTAGTATTGAAAAATGGATATCATTATGATGAGTTAGATGAAAAGAGAAAATCATATAAACAACAACAAAATATGCCTGCTACTAAGGCTCATTTTGAGGAGTATATAGTAAATATTGATATTTCAGTGATGGGTAATATGGATGCAAAAGACTATAAAGAGGACAGAGAAATGCTCAGTTTAAACCAATTAAATTATTATACAGACTCTTTAAAGTTACCTTATGATGAATTTATAACTACAAAAGCTAAAAATTTTATTAGTAGAGCAGGGTTTAAAACTATAAATAAAGACTCAACAGATCTCAGCAGTATTAATGAAAATATTTTAGAAAATTATGATACCATAAATAAAGTTAAAGTAATAAATAACGCTATAGAATTTTCTAAAAGATCTTTAGAAGATATTAATGGCTTTAGAAAACTTTTAAAGAATAAACAAAAATTTTTAAATGTATATAACGTAGAGTTTCATAGGCGCTTGGCATTTTCGATAGCATGTTTAGTCTTGTTTTTTATTGGAGCACCTTTAGGCTCTATTATTAGAAAAGGAGGTTTTGGTTTTCCAATGATAATGGCAATTATTGTCTTTGTTATTTATTTTTTCATTTCTACTTTTGGAAAAAACATGGCACATTCAAGTACTATAACTGCTGCTTTAGGCGGGTGGTTATCAACTATTGTTTTGTTACCATTAGGCTTTTTATTGATGAGAAGAGCAACTAAAGACAAAGGTATTTTTAATATTGATGTCTTTTTACAACCAATAACCAATTTTTTCAAAAAAAAGTTTAAAATTAAAAAATCAAATTCTATAAAATAATGATTTCAACAAAATCAAATACCTTACAATTAAATACAATTAAAGAAGCCATTACCGATATAAAAAAAGGTAAAATGGTTATTGTTGTTGATGACGAAGATCGTGAAAACGAAGGCGATTTTATTGCTGCAGCTGAAACGGTAACACCCGAAATGATAAACTTTATGTCATCTCAAGGCAGAGGTCTTATCTGCGCACCAATTACTGAGAGAAGATCTAAAGCATTAGATTTAAATATGATGGTGCAAAACAATACCGTTTTACATCAAACACAGTTTACTGTATCAGTTGACCTTATTGGTCATGGATGTACTACCGGGATTTCTGTACACGATAGAGCCAAAACCATCAAAGCATTAGTCAATGATGACACAAAACCTCATGATCTAGGAAGACCCGGACACATTTTCCCATTAAGAGCCAAAAATGGAGGTGTCTTAAGACGAACAGGGCACACAGAAGCAGCAGTAGATCTAGCAAGACTTGCAGGGTTTAGACCTGTAGGTATTCTTGTTGAAATATTAAATGAAGATGGCTCAATGGCAAGATTACCTCATTTGATAGAGGTGGCTAAAAAATTTGATTTAAAAATTATATCTATTGAAGACTTGGTTGCTTATAGAATGCAACATGATTCTTTAATTGAAAAAGTAGAGGACTTTGATCTAAAAACGCGTTTTGGAGATTTTCGACTAAGAGCCTATAAACAAACTACCAATAACCAAGTGCATTTGGCTTTAACTTATGGTGATTGGGAAGAAGAAGAGCCTGTGTTAGTCCGTGTAAATTCTACGTTAATTAACAATGATATAATAAGACTATTAACCAATAAACCTGATGATAGTTTTAGTAAGATGTTTCAGATGATTAAAGATGGAGGTAAGGGAGCTATTGTGTTTATCAATCAAGAAAACCAATCATTTAATTTGATTCATAGGTTATCTTTAATAAAAGAATTACAACATGAAAACAAAACCAAAGTACCAAAAATAAAATTAGATGATAAAGATTTTGGCATTGGTGCACAGATTCTACATGATTTAAAAATTTCAAAACTCAGGTTAATTACCAATGGTAAACACATTAAAAAACGTGTAGGTATTATTGGTTATGGCTTAGAGATTGTTGAAAATGTATCATATTAATTACTATTTTGTACTTTCGTTGCCGTGAGTCTACTACGAAAAATACTAACTCCTTTTTCTGTATTATATGGCGAAATTACTTCTGCCAGAAATACTTTCTACAATAAAGGTATCTTAAAATCTACAAGTTTTGATATTCCGACTATAGTTGTAGGTAATTTAAGTGTTGGTGGTACAGGTAAAACACCTCAAGTTGAATATTTAGTTCGACTTTTACAGGATAAATATAAGGTTGCTATACTCAGTAGAGGTTATAAGCGTCATACAAAGGGTTTTAAAATTGCTGATGCAGTGACAACTGCTCTTGATATTGGAGATGAACCTATGCAATATTATACTAAATTTAATAATGTAATTGTTGCTGTAGATGCTGATAGAGTTAATGGTATTACAGAGCTTTCAAAATTAAAAGATGCACCTGATGTTATTTTGTTAGATGATGCATATCAACATAGAAAAGTAGAAGCAGGATTGAATATTTTACTAACCTCTTATGGTAATTTGTATGTAGATGATAAAATGTTACCCTCTGGTAATTTGAGAGAAAAAATTGAAGGTGCTGATAGAGCACAAATTATTATTGTTACCAAATGTCCTGATGAGTTAAGCGAACAGCAACAATTTGAAATTGCAAAAAAATTAAAAGCTGAATTGCATCAAACAGTGTTCTTTTCTAGTATTAAATACGGAAAAGACATTATTGGAAAAGAAACAGAATTGCCAGTTAATGAGTTGTCAAATTTTGAGATTGTACTGGTTACAGGGATAGCTAACACAGAGCCATTGACAACATTTTTAGATAAAATAAATTGTAAATACTATCACATAAAGTTTACAGATCATTATAGTTTTACTGAAAAAGATTATCATAAAATTTATGAAAGATATTCAAAAATTAAAGTGGATAATCCCGAGGCTTTGGGATTGATTCTAACAACAGAAAAAGATTATGTAAGAAGTTTTACTGGAAAAGATAATTTTTATTACCTTCCAATAGATACAAATTTTATTGCGCATCAAACAGATTTTAATAAATTGATAAAAAAATATGTGGAACAAAGTTCAAGAAACAGTTAGTTATTTACAACAAAAAGGATTTAGTAAACCTGATTTCGGAATTATTCTCGGCTCAGGTTTAGGAGGCTTGGTAGATGATATTACAGTAGAATTAAGTATTCCTTATGATGAAATTCCAAATTTTCCGGTGTCAACAGTAAAAGGACATTCTGGGAATTTAATTTTAGGAACTATAGCAGATAAAAAAGTAATTGCCTTACAAGGACGATTTCATTATTATGAAGGCTGGTCTTTGCAAGAAGTTACCTTTCCTGTACGTGTATTCAAATTTTTAGGAGCTGAAAAATTAATTGTTTCTAATGCCTGTGGTGGTGTAAATCCACAGTTTAAGGTTGGTGATGTTATGATTATAACTGATCATATAAATATGATACCTGATCATCCTTTACGAGGAGAAAATGATGAGCGTTTTGGATCTCGATTTGTAGATATGCATGAACCTTATAGTTTAAAAATGATTACTAAATTTAAAGAGATAGCAAAACAACAAAACATTGCTGTACAGCAGGGTATTTATTTAAGTTTATCGGGACCTACTTTTGAAACTCCTGCTGAATATAAAATGGTAAAACTAATGGGTGCAGATGCCGTTGGCATGAGTACAGTACCAGAAGTAATTGTTGCCAAACACATGGGTATGCACTGTCTGGGTATTTCTGTTATAACCGATCTAGGTATAGAAGGTATGATTGAAGAGGTTTCACATGAAGCTGTTCAAATAGCTGCAAAAGCTACAGGAAAAAGGATTAGCTTATTAGTACAACAATTTGTTGCTGAATATTAAAACATTTGTTCGTTAAGATACATGGGTTGAGTCCTATCGTTTAGTATACTCAAACCATTTAGGTTTTCGGGAGTTTTGGCGAAAGTTATTTTTTTCTTTAAAAAGGCAAAAAGTTCAACCATAACTTTTGTTATGGTTTTATTTTTTAACGCATTTAACCCGTATTATTCATGGGTTTTCGTTATGAAAAGTCAAAATACCAATAAATAAGGGAAGCACAGGAGTTTTTATAAGAGGAATTGTTTACCCAATTTTGGGTTATAAAAATTTTGAGCATTTCCTTAGATTGCAGGTAGTTTGGCTTTGGAATAGAACATCCGTGAATAATACGGGTTAAAGGAAGAAACCCGCCTGCCGGACGGGCAGCGAACGAGTCAAAAAACCGAAAGACTGTGTGGTTTGGGTATATGTTACTTCTTACTTAAATAAACTGCAGCTCCAACAGTTACCTCATTCCAAGTTTTGCTTTCACCGTCAGGTCCTTTATGTAGTTCAAAGCAAGCTTTAGCTAATGAAGCTAGTGCGGGTTGCGCATTCCAATCATCTAAGTTCATTGTACCATTAATTTCTACCAACTGCCCGCTAGCAATATAAGTTACAGGTATTTTTTGTTGTACACCATTCATTAATAGATCTATATCTCCGGTACCATCATCGTTTAAGTTCAACGTTCCGGTCAAAGAAAGGGTTGCTTCCATTATTCCGAAAAATAATTGTTTGAGTTTACCGTCTCGTTCATCATTATCAGAAAATAAACTACTAACCGGAATGCTAAATTTTGCGCCATTTAGAGCTTCAAATGCAGTAGCACTACTTTTACTATTGCTGATACTAATTTCTTTAAACTGACCGTTAACAGCAATTTTATCGGTGGTTTTATAACCTGTCCATTTAACTGTTATGGTTTTTTGTTCAATTGAAAATTGTGCAGGTTCTTTTTTTACTTCTTTTTTACAAGAAACGATTGCAAAATTTAGGAGAATAGCAAACGAAAAAATAGAGATTCTTTTTAAAAGTTTCATATTAGGGAATTTTTTGTTGTGTAATATTTTCTACCAATTCTATATATTTTTCTTTAGCCTCATCTTCAGTTATATTATTCAATTGAAACATAGCATTTAGCTTAAAAGCATTTCTTAATTGACTTTCACCAGATGGTGTTGAGTATGCTTTACCTTTGGTTGCCAATTTATAATATGCATAAAATTTAAGCATAGTATCAGGAGGTAATTTTTGAGTCATAGCAGATGCTATCTCAAATGCTATTTCAAATCTTTCATCAAGCGTTTGCATTATATTCGGCAATTACGGTTTCTCCTCCAATTGGTTTATCATTCAATGATACATTCACTTTCATGTCTAAAGGTAAAAAAATATCAATTCTAGATCCGAATTTTATAAAACCGGCATCTTTACCTTGAACAACAGTTTCGCTTTCGGTTGCATAGTTTACAATTCGTCTGGCAACTGCGCCTGCAATTTGCCTATATAAAATTTTGCCAACGGTATCATTTTCTACAACAATGGTTGTTCTTTCGTTTTCTTCTGATGATTTTGGATGCCAGGCTACCAAATATTTTCCGGGATGGTATTTACTGAAAACTACTTTTCCGCTTATTGGGTATCTAGTTACATGAACATTTAATGGTGACATGAAAATTGAAATTTGCCTGCGTTTATCCTTAAAAAATTCTTTTTCAACAACTTCTTCAATCACAACTACTTTACCATCTACAGGGGCGATAATTTGATGAAGATTCTCAATAGTATTTCGCTTAGGGTTTCTAAAAAACTGAAGGATTAGCACATAAAACAGCACCAAAATAATCATGATTAATTTTCTAAGCCATTCAATATCTAACAAAGCATCTGTCAAGAAAATCAACAATACTAAAATGACCATTGAGATTATAATAATGGTATATCCTTCTTTATGAAACATCTATATCTTTCTTATTATTTTAAAATTAAGTTTAAATAATGTTGTATCTGACCATAATTGACAATATGCATGAGCAGATAGAAACATTTATATTTTTATTAAATTATATGTAAATATACATAAACAAAAGGTGCAGCAAAAATAACGCTGTCTAATCTATCTAAAAATCCGCCATGTCCGGGAATAAAATTACTACTGTCCTTTACGCCGGCTTCCCTTTTAAATTTAGATTCAATCAAGTCGCCTAAAATACCAAAAACAACAACAATAGATGCAATAACTATCCAGTTTGTAAGAGATAAAGATGTTACGTATTTTGAAATAAAATAAGAACCAATTATTGCAGCAACTAATCCGCCTAAAGCACCTTCAACTGTTTTGTTGGGCGAAACTTTTTCATATAATTTTGTCCTTCCTAATGTACTACCAACTATATAAGCAAAAGTATCACTAATCCATATCAATATAAAAACACCAATGATTATTTTTGGATGATAGGTTGTATTGATAAATGGTATTTGTGTTAATAATGTAAAAGGAATAACAATATATGCCAATGCTAAAAAGTAATGTCCTAATTTACTTGATGTTAAACTGATTTTTGATTTGAATAATTGATAAATAAAAGGAATAAATATACTTATAATTAGAAAAAAGTGAAAATATTTAAAATCTAGAATAGGTAAGTTTGCAAACCTGAAGTATAGTAAAGTAGCAATTATAAATGTCCATTTATAGCTCAGTTTTATCATTATTTTCAACTCATATAAGCACAATAACATTAGCAAATAAAAAACAAGGTAAAATGACTCTTTTGAATACAATATAGAACCAATGATTACACTAATATAAATTAGACCGGATATTGCCCTTACAAGAAGTTCCCGCATTTTATAAATCTTCTAATAATAGCAAATATAGACTTTTTGCATTATTATTACCGAAGTTTAAAAAGTCTTCATCAACCCTTTCAGGTATATAACTTTTTATAGAGCTTATATTGGTTGGAAAACCTTTATGGTATGTTTTTTTTAGTCCCATCAAGCTTTCACTTTTATTTCTAACCAATTGGCTGGTTTTAGCAATTACTATAAAATGTTCTGGAAGATCAGCGATCTTTTTTTCACGTAATTGTTCAGATGAGAAAAGAATACTACCGTCTTGAGAAATTAAATGTTCACAATTGGTAAAAAAAGGATAATCATTGTTAATTTCAGAAGTACTTTCTGTTTCAATAATAGTTAAGACCTTTTTTAGATCATCATTAATGCAAACAACTTTTTCCCAATGGTTTTCATTAATAATATCTAAAAGGTTCTGATTTACATCTTCTTGATGTGTACAATACAGGAACTTACCACCTCTTTGAATAAAATTCTGCACAAAAGAATCATCTAAAGGAAGGTCAGAAAAATCTGGCAGAATTGTATCAACAGACTCGTCAACAACAACTTTTTGTTGGAATAGTTTTTTTAAGAGATTCATTATTTTACTATGAGTTTCTCAAAAGTAAAAAAATATAGAAAACTAAGCGAATTCTGTTGAAATCTCGCCCTCATTGTTTACATCTTTTTGAGTCTTAGTAGTAATTTTTTCAACAGTTTCTTCTGATTTTTTGTTAGTCACTACCTTTTTTTTAACTACTAAAGGTTCTTTTACAAAAGGTCTTTTTCCAAATATCTTTTCTAGATCGTTACTAAAAATAACCTCTTTTTCGAGTAATAGTTCTGCCAATACAGTTAATTCTTTTTTATGCTTTTTGAGTATAAAAATTGCCCGTTGATATTGTTTTTTAATTAGTGCAGAAATTTCTTTATCAATAAGTTGTGCTGTTTCTTCACTATAAGGTTTAGTAAAAGTATAATCTGATTGTCCTGAAGAGTCATAATAGGTAATATTACCTATTTTTTCACTTAACCCATATACTGTGATCATTGCACGGGCTTGTTTCGTGATTTTTTCTAGATCATTCAATGCGCCTGTAGATATTTTGTTAAAAATAACTTTTTCAGCTGCTCTTCCTCCTAAGGTAGCACACATTTCATCTAACATTTGTTCGGTTTGAACAATCATTCTTTCTTCTGGTAAATACCAAGCTGCACCTAATGATTGACCTCTAGGAACAATGGTTACTTTTACCAGAGGTGCAGCATGTTCAAGCATCCAACTAACAGTAGCATGACCAGCTTCATGAAAAGCGATGGTTCTCTTTTCTTTTTGAGTAATAATTTTATTTTTCTTTTCTAAACCACCAACAATTCTATCAACAGCATCTAAAAAATCTTGATGATGTACTGCTTTTTTATCTTTTCTAGCCGCAACTAAAGCAGCTTCATTACATACATTGGCAATATCAGCACCTGAAAAACCTGGTGTTTGTTTAGATAAAAAATCAATATCAACATCTTTAGCTAGTTTTAAGGGTCTGATATGTACTTCAAAAATTTCTTTTCTTTCATTCATGTCAGGTAAGTCAACATAAATTTGTCTATCGAATCTTCCAGCACGCATTAGTGCTTTATCTAAAACATCCGCTCGGTTGGTTGCAGCTAATACAATTACATTGGTATCAGTTCCAAAACCGTCCATTTCTGTAAGTAATTGATTAAGAGTGCTTTCTCTCTCGTCATTTCCTCCTGTCATATTATTCTTTCCACGCGCTCTACCAATAGCATCTATTTCATCAATAAAAATAATTGAAGGCGATTTTTGTGCTGCTTGTTTAAATAGATCACGCACACGTGATGCACCAACACCTACAAACATTTCAACAAAGTCAGATCCTGATAGTGAAAAGAAAGGTACTTTTGCCTCGCCGGCAACTGCTTTAGCTAATAAAGTTTTACCAGTACCAGGAGGACCGACTAATAAGGCACCTTTAGGGATTTTACCACCTAATTTTGTGTATTTACCCGGATTTTTCAGGAAATCAACAATTTCTTGAACTTCCTCTTTAGCGCCTTCTAATCCGGCAACATCTTTAAATGATGTTTGTACTTTTTGATCTTGATCAAATAATTTGGCTTTAGATTTACCGATGTTAAATATTTGTCCACCCGGACCACCACCGCCACCTGCACCTGACATACGACGCATGATAAAAATCCAAATAGCAATAATAAATATAAATGGTAACCACATAAAAATGCCATCCCAAATACTGGTTTGCTTGGCATTATCTTTGTCAAAATCTAATTTATATTCAGATTTTTCAGCGTTTAATTCATTTTCGAAATTTTGTTGATTTCCAAAATCATAAATATAAAGTGGATTCTTCTTATTGAAAAGTGGCCCTTTAGTTTTAGAATTATGTTTTTCTTTTTCTAAAGCGTCATCCTTTATGAAAATATGAGCATAGTCATCATTTACAATAAGAATTTTTTTAATATCGTTATCCTGAAGGATTACTTTAAACTCATTATCAGATAGTTTACTGGTTGCCAAATCAGAACTATTTAAAAACTGATATCCTATAATTAATGCGAATAAAATTCCGTAAACCCAATAAAAATTGAATTTAAACTTGAATTCTTTAAGTGGTTTATTGTTTTTTTTATCTTGACTCATCTATTCTATAATCGTTATACTGTTTTAGCAGTTTCTATATTTGTAATATTTGCATCGCCCCATAACTCTTCAATGTTGTAATACTCTCTAATTTGTTTTTGAAAAATATGTACAACTACATTTACGTAATCTAATAAAATCCATTCAGCATTAGCTTCTCCTTCAACATGCCAAGGTTTGTCTTGTATAGCTTTACTTACTGTTTTTTGAACTGAACCTGAAATTGCATTGACTTGAGTATTTGAAGTCCCTTCACAAATAATAAAGTAATCACATGCTGTATTTTCAATTTCTCTCAGATCTAAAATACTTATTTTTTGACCTTTAACCTTTTCCATTCCTTTAATAATCTCAGTAATCAACTGATCAGCACTTGCCTTTTGTTCCGTCATTAAATACCTTTAAATTTCTATGCAAATGTATTAATTTTATCATTATTGATGTCTTATATTTGCAATTATATATGAAGATAGTCAAACTTAATGCCATAGATTCTACAAATTCTTATCTAAAAGATTTAATCAAGCAGACTACCATTGAAAATTGGACTGTTATTGTTACCGATAATCAAATTAAAGGTAAAGGTCAGTTTGATAATAGTTGGATATCTGAAAAGGGTAAAAATTTAACATTCAGTATTTTAGCTAAGTTTGAAAGCCTAAAAGCCAAACAACAATTTTATTTGAACTATAGTATTTCTATTGCTATATACAATGTATTAAGATATTATATTCCCGAAAAACTATCTGTCAAATGGCCAAACGACATTTTGTCAGCAAATCATAAAATTTGTGGAATTTTAATTGAAAGCTCTATAAATAATTCAAATGTTACTCATGCTATTATTGGAATTGGATTAAATGTAAACCAAGAAAAATTTCCCTCTAATATTTTAAATGCTAGCTCTCTAAAAATAGTAATGAATAAAACTATTGATAAAGATGAGTTATTAGATAAAATACTACTTGAAGTTCAATACCAACTGCATTTGATTCAACAACAAAAGTTTAAAGAGATAAAACAGCAATATGAAAAGATATTGTACAAAAAAGGAGTACCATCAATGTTTGTTGATGTTAATCACAATGCTTTTTTAGGAAAAATAATTGGTGTAACTAATGAAGGTAAATTACAGATTGAATTAGATGATGAATCGTTACAAGTGTATGGTTTAAAGGAAATTAAATTTAAAAACCTTAGTTAAAACCAACTTTAAGGTATTTAACCCGTATTATTCATGGGTTTTCGTTATGAAAAGTCAAAATGCCAATTTAATTGGGAAGCGCAGACATTTTTTACTGAAGAAATTGTTACCCAATTTTGAAGGAAACAAATTTTAAGCATTGCCAAGTAAAGCAGGCAGTTTGGCTTTGGAATAGAATATCCGTGAATAATGCGGGTTAAAGCTTTTCTATATTTTGTGCTAAGGTATTGATAAATTTTTGTAATGGGTTTTTAATCATCATTGCCATCATCATATTGAATTTACCATCAAAATTAAATTGTACTTCACTAGACTCTTCAGTTGTTTTTGTAATAGTAGCGATCAAGTTAAAAGGGAATTGCTCTAGAGCAGAACTCAAAACAATTTTATTTGAAGGCACTTGCTCTGACATTTTAACTTTAATTTCCGGCATACCTTTTAAAGCGAATAAAAAACCATTTTCTTTAACCTCAAATTTATCGGTATCTTCAGGCATAATTTTTTCAAAATTTTCAACAACTGATAAAAATTCAAACAACTCACTATCAGATTTTTGTACATTTACTTTTGGGCTTTCTAAATTCATCTTTTAATTTTTTGTATACTAGTTTTGGTAGTAATATATTTTATTTTTCCTCATTCCTCATTCCTCATTCCTCATTCCTCATTCCTCATTCCTCATAACTTATTGTCTCCATTCACTTGGGTTTTTACGCCAGCCTTGTAATGTTTCTAATTCGCTTTCAGCTATATAATTTGTTTCAATAGCTTGTTGTAATAAATGATTATAATCACTCAAGGTTGTCAATTCTACATTGGCATCTTTAAAGTTTTGTACTGCAAATTCGAAGCCGTAAGAAAATATGGCTACCATTCCTTTAACTTTAATATCTTGTTCTTGCAAAGCTTTTACAGCGTTTAAGCTGCTTTTCCCTGTACTTATTAGATCCTCAACAACTACCACGGTTTGATTTTTATCAATTTGTCCTTCAATCTGATTTTGACGACCATGTTTTTTAGGTTCAGGTCTTACATAGACGAATGGAACACCTAATTCTTGAGCAACCAAAACACCTATAGCAATGGCGCCTGTTGCAACGCCTGCAATAACATCTGGTTTACCATATTTTTTATCAATTATTTTAGAGAAATATTCACGAATATAAGTACGAATTTGTACGTGAGATAAAGTCACTCTATTGTCACAATAAATGGGCGATTTCCATCCTGATGCCCAAGTAAAAGGATTTTCAAGGCTTAATTTAATTGCCTTAATTTGTAATAATAACTCAGCTGTTTTTTTTGCTGTATTTTTTTCAAAAATCATAGCGTCAAAAATACATAAAATTTTTAATAAGAAATGTTTACAGTTTTTATAAATGATTACCCGATATACTTAACGGATAACTTACAGTATAGTACAGAAATTAATTTTTTTAGAATTACAGATATAAATGTTTTAGAGTTTATTAAAAGATTAGAAGTAGATGAGATGGAAGATTTATATTTATATGATGAAGATATAGAGATGTTTTTTGAAAAGTTTAAAAATACTTTTAAAGTGATTGAAGCTGCCGGAGGTGTAGTTATAAACAGTAAAAACGAAAGATTGTTTATTTATAGAAATAATATATGGGATTTGCCCAAAGGGAAAATTGAAAATAGCGAAACTATAGAACAAGCAGCAGTTCGCGAAGTAGAAGAGGAGACGGGAGTTAAAGAACTAGAAATTATAAAAGCATTAGATACCACTTATCATATTTATAAATATAAAGAAGAATATGTATTTAAAATCAGCTATTGGTTTGAGATGAAGACCTCTTTTACCGGACAATTACTTCCGCAGTTTGAAGAGGGAATCACAAAAGTTGAATGGCTTAATGAACAAGAAATAAAAGAGGTTATGAAAAACACCTATGCTAATATTAAATTGTTGGTTGTAGACTCTATTTAACGTGAGTTCGAAGTAACAATTTTGGTTTCAGAACTGATATACTAGCCTTTTAAATGCGAGTTAATAACTTTGGTGTCTCCTCGAGCGCAGTCGAGAGGTTTTTAATAGTTCTCGACTGCGCTCGAACGGACAATGTTCTGTATATTAATAGATTTAGCTTTATAATAAACATTTTTATGTCGAACTCACGTTATTTAACTTGCCAGTTCGAGTAATCCCGAGTATTCGAGATTATATCGAGAACAGTTTAGAAGGTTTAAAGATAAAGTTCTCGAGACACTACATTAAAAACGTGGTACTAGAACTTGTAAAAAGTTACCTAATTCAACACATGATACTGAAAATGTGTTTTTTTATGGTAATGGTGGCAAAATAGTTGGATAATCCTTGTCTACGCACAGAATAAGCGTATTTTTGCCGCTTGTAAAAAAATGGTTATGACAGAATTTATTACGAAGAGATTACCAACTATAAAAAATGATATTCTATCAGGCTTAACGGTTGCATTGGCTTTGGTACCAGAAGCAGTAGCATTTGCATTTGTCGCAGGTGTTGATCCATTAGTTGGTTTGTACGCAGCTTTTATGATAGGTTTGATTACCGCTATTTTCGGAGGTCGCCCAGGTATGATCTCAGGTGCAACAGGTGCTTTGGCAGTAGTTATGGTAGCTTTAGTTGCAAAAGGGAATACACTTGGCGTGGAAGGAGAAAATCTCGGACTGTATTATTTATTCGCTACTGTTATTTTAATGGGGTTTATACAAATGCTGGCAGGAATATTAAAACTTGGAAAATTTGTAAGATTGATTCCGCACCCGGTAATGATGGGTTTTGTAAACGGGTTGGCAATTGTGATTTTCTTATCGCAGTTAGGAATGTTTAAAGAAGTTATAAATGGTGAAAAAGTATGGATGGAAAGCACACCACTTTTAATAATGATAGGGCTTGTTGGTTTAACAATGACAATTATATTTGGTTTACCAAAATTGACTAAAAAAGTACCTGAAGCATTGATTGCTATTTTAGTGGTTTCCGCCATCGTAATTTTTGGAAACCTAGAGGTGGCAACTGTTGGTAGTTTTATTAGAGATGGTGGAGGAGAAGGCTTAAAAGGAGGCTTACCACAGTTTCAATGGAATATTTTTAGTAAAGTACCATTTAACTTAGAAACTTTAAAATTTATATTTCCTTATGCTTTGATCTTGGCGGCAATTGGTTTGATAGAATCATTAATGACCTTGAATTTAATTGATGAATTAACAGAAACCAGAGGAAATTCAAACAGAGAATGTTTAGCACAAGGAGGCGCAAATATTGTTACTGGATTGTTTGGGGGAATGGGCGGCTGTGCTATGATAGGACAATCATTGATCAATATTAAAGGTGGAGGTAGAGGTCGTCTTTCTGGTATTGTAGCTGCATTGTCATTATTAGCCTTTATTCTATTTGCTTCGGGTTTAATTGAACAAGTTCCTATTGCAGCTCTAGTAGGCGTTATGTTTATGGTAGTTATTGGCACTTTTGCTTGGAGTAGTTTTAGAATTTTAAATAAGATACCTGTTAGTGATGTAATTGTTTTGATTGCAGTTTCTGCTTTAACCGTAATTTTCGATTTAGCCATTGCAGTGATTGCGGGCGTTATTATTAGCGCATTGGTATTTTCTTGGGAAAACGCAAAGCGTATTAGAGCGCGTAAACGTATACGAGAAGATGGTACTAAAGTATATGAAATATGGGGACCATTATTTTTTGGATCTGTCATTGCTTTTAATGAAAAGTTCGATGTAAAAGGAGATCCTGATAAAGTGGAAATCGATTTTGTAGAATCGCGTATTAGTGATCATTCAGCATTAGAGGCAATTTTTAATCTGGTAAATAAATATGAAGCTGAAGGAAAAACGATTAAATTAAAACACCTGAGTGAAGATTGTAAAATATTGCTGTATAAAGCAAGTCCAAAATTTCACGAAGTGATTGTTGAAGATATTGATGACCCACGTTATCATTTAGCAGCAAATCCTGAAAGATTTACAAAAGGACTTTCAGAGTATAAGCATTTGTAGATTGTTTAGGAGGTTTTGTTTATCGTTTGGTAAATGATTTTAAGTGTTGGGAAACACAAATTTAACTTTCTCAATAGTTACGAGTTGTGTCGACTCAATAACTTTTACCGTTGGAGGTTCTTCAAATCGGAAAGTTTTTAGTTCTGCGACAAGTTTGTCAAATTCAGGGTTTGTAGCTACAATTACATTATCAAGACCAATAACATCTCCTGATATGATTTTGGTTTTAACTCCAACAGCTTCTTTTTCGCTTAATGTTATTAATAACTTAATGCTTTGCGATGAACATACTTTAATGCTATTGATTCCAAATCAGCTTGCTTATATCTTTCTCTTAAACTTGTTTTTACACTCCAGCAGATTGGCCCTCTTTCTGTTGTGTAAAACATTAAATCATAGATTACATTTGGCACAAAAGCTACTTTAGCACTCATATACAAAGGTAAAATACCCTCTCTTATACAAAGAGACGCCAAAATATACTCAAACATTTTACCGTTCAGGTTTGCATTTCTGTCAGATTGAGCTTCATATTTATTCCAAAAAAGAGTAATATATTCAGATGGTTTTTGATATTCGATTTCCATAAAATTTGGAAACAAATCTTCAAATATGTTTCCTGCTTTGGTATCATTGCCAATCGTAATTCCAAGTTTTTTAAGCATTATTTAATTTTTCTATTATTTTTTTTGCTGTTGCCTGAATAGCAGGGATAGCTACCGAATTTCCAAATTGTTTGTATGCTTGAGCGTCCGAAACAACAATTTTAAAATCATCTGGAAACCCTTGAAGTCTTGCCCATTCTCTTGGTGTCATTTTTCTTATCCCTTCTTTGTTTACTTCTCCTGTTATGTGAGTGATGGGAATAAAATTTGTTAATCGATCGTCTAATACAAGGTTTCGTTCTCTTCCCATTCCACCACAAACGACAGCATTTGCTGTTCCGTTATTTGGAATTATTTCGTAGCCAAAACCGTTACCCTTGCTTTCGTGTCTTGCTCTATGTTTGCGAAGTGTTTCTACATAAGTTGTAGATAAATAATATTTTACAGAAACTTCTTCTTGTTCTAAAATGTCGGACAAAACAACTTTCTCGTTAGTTGTTTTTGGATATTCAAATTCCGTTATTCCTAAGTCCTTTCTGAAACCAACTATAAATATTCGTTCTCTATTTTGAGGAACACCAAATTGTTTGGCGTTTATTATCTGAGGTTCTGGAACGAAATAGCCCAAATCTTTTCTCAAAGTATTTAACCCGAATAATTCATTATAAATGGGAAAAACTGGGTGTAAAGTGTTAAATTTATTGTGTAAATCAAACATTTAAGCACTAAAAAAAACACCCAATTTTGAGCAATAAAGATACACTATTTTACA
>JAKISU010000207.1 GCA_021648445.1 Flavobacteriaceae bacterium | reverse complement strand
CCTGAACTAACAATTTAGAACAAAACCAAGTTCAAATTATTTTTTGCCTTCAAAACGGCTGAAAAAACCTTTTGAACGGTATAAATTACACCAAAAAAAAGGTCAACCTATATCAGTATAATACAAATTCCTGTAAAATCATCATTGTCACTATCTGAAACGGAACTCAGTATTTTATGCCTCCAATCAAAAGCAGTTTTCTTATTTATCGCCAGTTCAACTTTTATTTTATCAAGACTTTGTTCTTGAACCATTAATTCTAAATAATCATCAATCTTGTCTTTATGGTGTAATCCAGCAATCCAAGTATCTGTGAATTCTGTAAAACTACGATTACAAGACTTACATTTATAGCGTTGAGAGCCACTTTTAAAACCAAACTTTACATATTTAGTATGCTTACAATGTGGACATTCGCCTTGTTTATTATTCAAAACATCTCTACGGATTTTTTGAAAATCACAAACAAAGTCTGAACTGCCTAATTTTACAATCTCTGAAATAACAGAATTATGATCTGATAGCGGTAAATCAAGCAAATATGTTTTTATTTTTGATAATTCAATACTCAAATATACAAAATAATGCCTATTTTAAACTAGAGCCTTATAAAAATATAAACACCTAATAATCAATAATTTAATATTTACAAAATTAATTTTCATGTGTTTATAATATTTAATAATTCGGTCACATGCAGTTCGCTATTAGTCATTTCTTTGAGTGTTAAATTTTTTAGCATGCTCGTTTCATGTCATAATATGCCTTGTTTTTAATAATGAAAGTTTCTTAAATAGCACCATTAGAGCTTTGTCAAAACTTGCTGGTACATCCCGATAGCTATCGGGATAGTGGGTGAAATACAAAAAACCATTTTTACAAATTTGTAATAGGTATTTATTTATAAAATATTTCTAAAACCTAAGTTTACTAATTGTACTTTTGCAAAGTATAAAATTAGAAACATTGAACAAAAATTTTAAAATGCTAGCTAAAACCTTATTTGGTTTTGAAGAATTGTTAGCAAAAGAATTGCGTGCTTTAGGAGCTACAGACGTAAAAATTGGTGTACGAAATGTTTCTTTTGTAGGTGACAATGGTTTTATGTACAAAGCCAATATGGCATTAAGAACTTCGGTTAGAATTTTAAAACCAATCAACAGTTTTAAAGTATACTCTGAAGATGATTTATATAAAAAACTACAACAGATTGATTGGGATAAGTACTTGAATGTTGACGGAACTTTTGCCATTGATGCCGTTGCGAATTCTGATAATTTTACACATTCACATTATTTGGCACTTAAGTCTAAAGATGCCATTGTAGATTATTTTAGGGATAAATTTGGAAGACGACCAAATATTGACATAAAATATCCTGATTTACAGATAAACATACATATACAAAAAGATTATTGTACAGTTTCTTTAGATAGCTCTGGTGATTCCCTTCATAAAAGAGGCTATAGAAGTGCAACTAATATAGCACCAATTAATGAAGTGTTAGCAGCAGGATTGGTGCTTTTAAGCGGATATGATGGTACACAACATTTTATTGACCCCATGTGCGGAAGCGGTACTATTTTAATAGAGGCGGCAATGATTGCCAATAATATTCCTGCAAATATAAATAGGAAAGAATTTGGTTTTGAAAAATGGGATGACTTTGATGAAGATCTATTTGATATTATTAGAAACTCTTTACTCAAAAAAGTGAAGGAATCAGACGCCGTAATTATAGGCTATGATAAAGCACCTTCAGCTATTAGAAAAGCAAATGATAATATAGAAAATGCGCATTTAGAAGATTTTATAAAAGTTAAACAAACAAACTTTTTTACTACCGAAAAAGAAGTTGAAGGTAAAACAATTATATTGTTTAATCCACCTTATGGTGAACGCTTAGAGATAGATGTTCCAATTTTTTATAAAGAAATTGGTAATACATTAAAACAAAGTTATACAAATACAAATGCATGGTTGATCACTTCTAACTTTACAGATGGTCTTAAAAATGTAGGTTTACGTACCTCTAAAAAAATAAAAGTATATAATGGTAAATTAGAATGTAGATTGGTTAAATATGAAATGTATGAAGGCAGTAAGAAAGCTAAGCATAAACATAATGAATTATAGATTTATTAGTAAAGATACAAACAACACCTCGTGTTCCCTCCCAATTAACCTGTTTAGAATCAAACTCCTTTCCCGAAAAAGAGAAGGGTATAAACTCTTTAAAAAGATAACATTTGATAAAATAAAAAGACCGAAAGGTTTCATATATCTCTTAACTTAAAGGGTTCTATTATTATCCCGAAAGAGGAACCCCGAGTACTCGGGGGGAATTTCTAATTTTTGAGATTCTTCCTCCAAGCACTCAGAATCCGAATGACAAAACTTAATGTAAATGCGTGTTCTTAAGTGTATTAATTTTGTTTCTAAGCCGAACCATGTTAACTTAATGATATTGCTTAAAGAATACAATAAAAAGGCTTATTTAGTTGACCCTTATAAATGGCATAACTATTTATATTACAATATATTATCATAAATAAATGGGATATAAAGTTTGCAAAAAAGACAAGATTTTAGTATCTTACGTGATAAAACCTTGTCAAATG
>JAKISU010000206.1 GCA_021648445.1 Flavobacteriaceae bacterium | reverse complement strand
TGAGTCTTGCAACTCGTCTCATCGGGGAATCTCTTGAAAAAATCTCGAATCTTCATCTTTAACTAATTTAAGGTCAGTAAGATACTAAATATTTAGCGCTTATGCAAGTAATCCGATAGTCATAAAAACTAATCAACAAAGATGCCAAAAAGTATTTTAACAAATTTTATGAAAATTTAAGAAATGAAAAGTAAGTTTTTATTTTTTTGCTAATAATAATGATACCTCAATTTCTGTCGATTTGACACTAAACATATTTTTGGCTCGGTATTCGACATATAAAAAAATATGAGCAAAAAGAAAGTATCATTTGTTTGGGCATTTAAAGAGTTTATCTGGCCTAGAAAGAAAATTGTATTAGTAGGATTGATATTAATTATTTTGAGAAGTTTGGCAGGACTGATATTGCCATACGCTACTAAGAATCTGATAGATGATATTATTCCTTCAAAAGATATGGAAGGGTTGAAAATATTGTTGATAGTTGTTGGTGTTTCTATATTGATACAAGCTGTGAGTTCCTTTTCTTTGACTCGATTGTTAAGTGTAGAAGCACAACATTTAATCTCACTCTTAAGAGCCAAAGTCCAACGAAAACTATTGACATTACCAATTAGTTTTTTTGATAATAATAAATCAGGTGCACTCGTTTCTCGAGTAATGACTGACGTTGAAGGAGTGCGTAATTTGGTCGGCACCGGATTGGTACAATTGATAGGAGGAACATTTACCGCCATATTATCTTTGATCATTTTAATTAAGATCAATGCCACCATGACATTTTTTGTATTGGTACCTGTGGGCATTTTTGCCTTTATAGCTTTGAAGGCCTTTGGTTATATTCGCCCGATTTTTAGAGCGCGTGGAAAAATAAATGCTGAAGTAACAGGTCGTTTGACCGAAACGCTAAATGGAGTACGTGTTATCAAAGGGTTCAATACTGAAGAACAAGAGAATAAAACCTTTGAAAAAGGTGTAGAACGTTTATATTTAAACGTAAAAAAGAGTTTGACCGCTACGGCATTGATGACAAGTTCATCTACCTTTTTATTGGGGATCGCTTCTGCCGGAATTATGGGAATGGGTGGTTATTTTATTATGAATGGTAGTATGACCTATGGTGAGTTTGTATCTTTTACATTGTTTTTAGGTTTTATGATCGCACCTATAGTACAGATGAGTAATATTGGGAGTCAATTGACAGAAGCTATGGCAGGATTAGATCGTACGCAGGAGTTAATGGAAATGCCTGAAGAAGATGATCCGGAAGTGAGAATAGTAAAATTAGACGCTATCAAAGGAAATATGGTATTTGATGATGTCTCCTTTAGTTATGAAGAAAGTAAAGAGGTTTTACACCATATTTCATTTAAAGCTGACGCCGGAAGTGTAACGGCATTGGTAGGTTCTTCCGGTTCAGGAAAATCGACTATTGCAGGATTGGCAGCAACATTTTTAAACCCCAGCGATGGTAAAGTAACCTTAGATGAGATAGATTTATCAACCGTTAATTTGAGTAGTTTTAGAAGTAATCTTGCAGTAGTGCTTCAAGATGATTTTTTATATGAAGGTACCATTCGTGAGAATATTCTGTTTGCCAGACCGGATGCCACTGAAGAACAAATCTTAGAAGCTGTTAAAGGCGCTTATGTAAATGAATTCACCGATCGTTTTGAAGATGGATTAGATACGGTAATCGGAGAAAGAGGAGTGAAGCTCTCTGGTGGACAACGGCAACGGATATCTATTGCCAGAGCCCTATTGGCAGATCCAAAAATTATTATTTTAGATGAAGCGACTTCAAATTTAGATACTGAGAGTGAATCTTATATTCAGAAGAGTTTGCATGTCTTAATGAAAGACAGAACAACTTTTGTGATTGCACATAGATTAAGTACCATTCAACAGGCAGATCAGATTTTAGTTATCGAAGATGGTAATATTGTTGAACGTGGTAAGCATGATGAATTACTTGCTAACAAAGGTAGATATCATGAGTTGTATACTTATCAAAGTAGGATGTAAGATTAAAAAAGTATTATTGTCATTTCTGCGAAGGCAGGAATCCATACTTGATTATATTTTGCTTTTTAATTTATTTTACCTTGAAAAACCGCCTACAGCTGGTGGTGATGTTCTTTTGGCTTTGCCTATTTTTTCAGACCTGTCAGGTTTATAATATTGTTGCTCATTGCCCCTTTTAGGGGTTTTCTAAAGCCACCTTCTTAGAAGGTGTGATTTTTGAAGCTTCGGGGGGTTGAGTTGTTATTGCACATAAACCTGAAGCTATTGTTAGTAGAAATGCACCAAAGCAATTTGGTTTAACGTTGTTACCAACAGTTTAGTCATATCTTAAAATTAATAACACCTTTATACCTCAAAGAATAACCCACTTCTCCAGTTAATTCATACAAATTGACTTTGAAATATGTTTTTTTTGGTATTATTGATTTATAAAACCTAAGAATAGTATAACCATCTTGAACAATTTTATTTAACTCTCTAAGTTTATGAAAATTCTTGTTATCAACACTATATAGGCAACCTCTTGAATTAATTCTTTGAATATCAAATAATTAATTGCATATTGTCATTATGAATAAATACAAAACATCTGGATCAATATCTTTATTTTCAGAGCATTACCGACTTGAGAAATTAA
>JAKISU010000069.1 GCA_021648445.1 Flavobacteriaceae bacterium | reverse complement strand
TAAAGATACTAAATAGTATTCAAAACACCAAACTAATAACATATAAATAACTGATTATTAATCAATTAATACGATAATTTAGGTGATGGAATTTTTGACTCCCGAAAAGCTAAATGGTTTGAGTATAACTCTCTTGTTAAAGACTCTATAACCCATGTTTCTTACAGCTATCAAATAGCTTTGATATAAATATAAACTATCTAAATTTCTAAGATCATAGCTTTTCCGAATCTCATCAACATTAATTTTAATAATTGCATCATTATGCTTTTCACTATTATCATATAAAGTAATTGCACTTTCAACTAACCATTTATATTCCTTTTTATTCTTTTCAACATGTCGTAAAAATCCCTTAGCTATGTATTGTTTAGTTGGAAAATTTTTGTCGTAGTTATCAAATGCTTTTTGGATTATTTCATTAGCTGTAAGGCTATTCTTAAACGTACTTATAATAATTTCATCTAAAACCATTGCACTAGGGTTTAATAAAATTAGAGAGTCATTTTTAAAACTACTAATGTCAAATTTTAAAGACTCATAGCCTATAAATGAAAAAATCACTATTTCTTTCTTATAATTTTTTGGTATATTCAATAAAAATCTACCCTCTGAATTAGAAATAGTACCTATTGAACTATTTAAAATGGATATATTCGCACCAGAAACAGGAATTTTACTTTCTGAATCAACAATTACCCCTTTAAGCAAAGATTCTTGAGCTAAGAGGTTTATGTTGTATAAAAATAATACTATTATTATTAACTTATTAATCATTTAAACTATGGAATGTTATTATATTTGAAGGTAAAGCCTACCCTAGAAAGACTTTAAGCAGCTTTTGATTAGACAAAATTGATAATTTAAAATATGTGTTCCTTCAAACAAATATTCCATATCTTATACTTAAGATATATACCTATTGTACCTCTCCTTAACAAACTAATAAGAAGAGGTACAAAAAAAAATTAAAAGAAAAGTTTATTCCATATTCCTATCACGTATTCTATCTGCCCTTCTACAAGCACGCGCAGAACCCATGTTGCATTTATAATTTTGTTTTATCCAACGAACGAGCCTTCCAACCTCCTCCAGTTAATGTACTCGTTTGTGTTCTTGTTAATTCTTTCATAATAATAAAAAATTGATGCTTATTTACCATTGGGCAAACAAGCAAAATTAATAAAAATTTTCAAATTTAATCTTATCAGTACTATTATGTCTTTTAGAAAAGTAGTAGCGACAATTATTAAAATTTAGCGTAAGCTATAAAAAAGTTAGGATGTAGAAAAATATTTGAGTCTTTTTTTAAACTATCATCTATCATCAGAAAAACCTTCTTTGTCTTATTTTTTGAATTGGTCTTTTAATTTAACTTTTTTCTCCAAATCTTGTATTATTTTTTGTTGTTCTTCACTTTCTAATAAAATATTATAGTTTTTCCAAAATATAGTATTGTATTTTCTTTTTTGGAATAAATTATCATTCCAAAATTCTACACTCTTTATTATTTTGGCTAATTCTTCATTTTGAGTGATAATTTCTGAAAACAAGATTTCCTCATGAGAAAAATGCCCTATCTCTAATTTTTCTTTTTCAATAGAGTCAGAATTTCTAAGCATAATAAAGTTATTTATTTTAAATGTTTTGTGTGACATATAAAATGGATACATTTTTTTATCATACTCTTTAAATTTAATATTTGTAGTATACAATACCCTCTCCCCTGTAGCTTGTTGCCTGTGATGTGATTTTCCTAATAATACAGAATAATCCATTTTAATTATCGCATAATCTTTAGCCCTCACATACAACCACCCCACGTCTAATTTACTTGAACTTTTATTAGGCTTAGAGAATTTTATCTTATATACACTTTCATCTCCATAACCTAAAATCGTATCTATTTTAAACAAATATGATTTTAATGATTTTTCTCTAAATGACGCATTCTTTTGATTGTAATTTCGAATTTTATTAATATCTGTGGATAAAATTTTTTCTAATAATCCAAGTTTTTTATTATAACTTGCAGTAAAATGGTTATCATAATATGCAAAAGCTCTATCTAATTCTGTTGAAGAAATAGTTGTTTTAAAATTTTTAGCTTTTTTTAAATTTTTTTTAAAACTAGAATTATTTGAATCATGTAAATATAACCTAAGGACTCGTGCTGTATCTAAATTTCTGTTATCTAATGATTTTCGTGTTTCAATTATATTAACTTTTACATTTTCTTTTTGAAAATAGCCAGGATCATACATTTCGAAAGCACCCTCTACTAGCCATTTATATTCTTTTTCTGTTCTCTCTAAGTGTCTTATAAATCCTTTAGCGACATAAGGGGTAGATGCAAAGTTTGTATAATTATCAAATGCTTTCTCCACAATCTCTAATGCATCAAGCTCTACTTTTCTAGCTAAAATCACTACTTCTTCAAGAAGTTCATTAACTGGACTCATTGATATAACAATGTTACTCTGTTTTTGTAATACTACTATTTCTCTCTCTTGAGTTTCAAAACCCAACAAAGAAAATAACAACTTCTTATTCCGATATTTTTCAGGAATAACTAACTTAAACTGTCCATCATTATTGGTAATTGTCCCAATAGAAGTATTAGAAATATAAACGTTAGCATAAACAACAGGAATGTTTGCTTCTGTATTAAGAATAGTTCCTGTTATAACTTCTTGTGCACAAACACATATTGAAAAAAATAGAATTAATAATAAAAAGGTTTTCTTTAGACCCATATTAAAATTATAAAAGAATCATTTTTTTTAAATAAAAAAAATGATTCTTTATTATAAATAGTACTATTAATTATTCACAATTTCGGTCATAACTATCAGATAATCTCCAAAATCTTGCATCATTTCCGTTACGGTCAGCTCTTCTCATTCTTCTAAGAATGCGGTCACATCTCCTTTGAGAAGCACCTCCAGTTAATGTACTCGTTTGTGTTCTTAATAATTCTTTCATAGTAAAAATCACACCTTCTAAGAAGGTGGCTTTGGATTGCCCCTAAAAGGGGCCAAAAGACTTGGTTCAAAAATCAAACTTCTGTTGATTATCTTCAACCCTCTTTTCTTCCTTTTCTTGATGTTTTACATATTTTCTTATCATTTCCTCATCTAATCCAACTGTGCTTACAAAATATCCTCTTGCCCAAAAATGATTCCCCCAGTAAGGCTTTTGCTTTAGAATAGGGTAACTATTGAATAATTTTATTGCTATCTTTCCTTTTAAAACTCCCATTAATTTTGAAATTGAAACCTTGGGTGGTACAGAAATAAGTAAATGAACATGGTCTTCTTGAACATTTAACTCTTGAACTTCACAACTCTTCCAATCACATAACAAACCAATATCTCGTTCAACTAATGTTTTTATTTCTCCTTTTAATATTCGTAATCTATATTTTGGAACCCAAACAATATGATAATCACATTTATAGATCACATGGCTAAGTTTCTTATATTTGCTCATAATACAAATATAGGCATAGCCCTTAGAACATGACCACCTGCAAAGCAGGTGGTTTTATAAGATGAAATAAAAAGGCTAACTTCGTTTCTGTTATGCTATTAACCCGACAGACATAAGACGAAAAGACATAAGATCGTAAGACTTTTATTTTAACAAGTTAAAAAATATTTTAATACCGTGTCGGGCACGGCATGACAATTGGTTAATTACCGCCACTTTAATATATAAACAAACCATTGATGAATATTTATCATTAAAACGAGTTTATATCATTACATTAGTAGTCACTATAAAAAATGATAGACTTCAAACTAACACAAGGAATAGCCTATTATATAGGTAAAAGTATCGAAACAGAAAGGCATACTCATCATGCTCTTGAATTTATTTTCGGAATAGAACAGCCATTCAATTTAGTCTCAGATGAGGAGAAATTGAGTGATATTTACGGAGTGGTTATTCATCCTAATTATCCCCATCAATTTATTGGTGCAGACATAGATGTTCAATATCTTTTTATTTTTTTAGAACCTGAGTTGCTACAGGTCAGTCAAATAAAGAATCATTATAATTTAACTTCTCAAAAAACAGCAACACTTAGTAGTTTATCTAGATTTCCCAATCCTGAAAAAGTAATTGACTTTTCATTCTTTACGGAAGTACTTGAAATCCCAATAATCCATACAGGAATAACCGAAATTGATAGTCGTATCAAAAATGTAATAGAATTGATTAAAAGTAATCTTGAAGAAGGACAAATTAGTTCTGATACACTTGCTAAAAGTATTTTTCTTTCTGAAAGTAGGTTTTCTCATTTATTTAAAGAGCAAATAGGTATTCCTGTTCGCAGATATATACTATGGTGTAGAATTCAAGAAGCGTTGAAAGAATTATTAAAGGGAAATAATTTTACCAAATCTGCACATGCAGCAGGGTTCAGTGACTCTGCCCACTTTTCGCGAACTTTTTCAGAGATGTTTGGTGTTTCGCCTTCTTCTGTTCTAAAAAAATAGCCGGTTTATTCAAGTTTATCATATCTGTTGTAAATAGATTTGCATCATTATTTATTGTTAAAACAATGACAACGATGCTAAAAAAAATTTTCCAGTATAGTATTTACCCAATAGTTATGCTTTTGGCAGCAACACTCCTTATCTACGGAATGCAACAAGGATATAATTATTACCTAGTTTCAATAGCAACAATTACAGTTTTTGGATTCATAATTCTTTTGCTCGAAAGACAACTCCCTTACGAAAAAAAATGGTTAAATAATTGGGATTGGAATCTTGATTTTATTTACTACATAATCAATTATAATATAAAATTATTAGCCCAGCTTCAAGTTTTATGGTTAGCTACAATTTTTGATTTCCCTGAAATTTCCCCCACTCAACTCCCTTTTTGGCTTCAAGTAATAATTTCACTAACCATCATAGATTTCTTTCTTTTTTATGTTCACAAAATCAGTCACAAATATCTATTTCTGTGGGATTTACATTCTATACATCATAGTTCTGAACGACTGTACTTTTTAAATGGTGAAAAGCGACATGCTTTACATCAGATATTAGAAGGTGCTCCCGGGATTATTTTATGCTTGGTTATTGGAACACCTCATACAGTATTAATAACTGCACTTTCATTATTGGCAATAAATATGTTTATGCAGCATACCAACCTTGACTATAAGGCAGGTATTTTGAAAAAATTCTTTTGTGTAGCAGAGTTACATCGTTGGCATCATAAAGCCGATTTTCATGATGCACAAGTAAATTTTGGAGCATGGCTTACAGTTTGGGATTATATGTTTGGCACAGCTTACGACAATCCAAAAATGGCAACTGAATTGGGAGCAATAGGCATCAAAGAAGAACCGAATTATCCTAAAAAATATTTAAAGCAGTTTCTTTATCCTTTTAGCAAAAATATTAAAGACAAATCGAGAAAATAATTCCTGTTATGACACTTTTTCTTCTTTCCGCCACAACGTTTGCACAATCAGCAGATGACATTACGGGTAATTGGGCGAATCCTGATAATACTATGACTATTGAGGTTTATAAAAAAAAGAAATCTTATTCAGCCAAGATTATTGAAGCTAAGGACGAAAAACAGACTGGAAAGGTCATTGTTTGGGGATTGAAATATGATAAACAAAAAAAAGAATGGAAAGATGGAAAGGTACAAAAACCTGATATGCGCCATTCAGCAAATTGTTTTGCAAAATTAGAAAACAAAAATACATTGCTGATAACCGGTTATCATGGTTTAAAAATTTTGCGGACAACTGAAAAATGGAAAAGAAATGAGTAAACTAGTGTCGTGTCAACGGTTATAAGAATTTCTTGAAACTGGAAATCTAAAATTGAGGGCAAACCTTCCTTCTTGCTAAGATATATTCTATACTATTTGATATAACTTAAGTTTAACGATATACCAACTCCCTAAATCACTGTTAAAATTTTAGTTTTTATTTCTAAGTATTCTTTAAATGCTTAACTTTCAAAAACTAAATATTAGTTTATGCGTTATTTTATCTTATTTCTGGCTACCATTTCATTTCATACAGTTTTATCTCAAATATCATCACCATTACCACCTTCAACGCCTATCACAAAAACGATTACATTTTATGCTAAAGATTCGGTTAAGATCACAGCTGATACATATTTTTTAAAAGATATTTCTCCTACTGTTTTGTTATGCCATCAAGCTAGTTTTAGCAGAGGTGAATATATTGATACTGCTAAAAAACTGAATGCCTTAGGTTTTTCATGTATGGCCATAGACCAACGTTCCGGTAAAGAAGTAAATGGTATTGTCAATCAAACTGCCTTAGATGCTAATATTAAGAAAATGAATGTAGGCTATGCAGGTGCAAAGAAAGATGTAGATGCTGCCATTGATCATTTATATGAATTAAACGGAAAACAACCCATTATTTTGGTAGGTAGCTCCTACTCTGCTTCATTAGCACTATGGATAGGTAGTGAAAACAAAAAAGTAAAAGCAATTGCTGTTTTTAGTCCCGGTGAATATTTAAAAAATATGAATTTAGCTGAAGCTATTAAAAAACTACGTATTCCTACTTTTGTAACGTCTTCTAAACGAGAAACTGAGCCTGTTGAAAAATTATTACGCTTTGTAAAACCTGACTACATTACACATTTTAAGCCTCAGGTAAGAGGCGTACATGGTTCTAGAGCTGTATGGGATTCTACTGAGGGATACGAAGCATATTGGAATGCTTTCAAGGAGTTTATGTTGGCTAATAAGTAATAGATTGGCTCGATAAAAAGACATAAGACCGCTTTGCTGCAGGACTCAAGACTGATAATTAATTATAACAAATCTAAAACCCTCTCTAACGCCATTCCTCGTGAAGCTTTTATTAAAATTGTTGAGTTTTCAATGTTTGCATTTATAAAAGCATCCTTAAAATCTTCAAAATTTTTGAATTGTTGTATTCTTTTTGAATTAGTAGTTGTTTTATAAAAACCCTCACCTATTAAATATGCTTTTTCAAGATTAATATTATCTAATTGATCTGTTATAAATTGATGTTCTTGTAAACTATCATTTCCCAATTCAAACATGTCACCCAAAATTACAATCTTACCTGCTTCTTGCAAATTTGATAGGTTTTCAAGTGCCACCTTCATACTACTTGGGTTGGCATTATAGGCATCTAAAATAATTTGATTGTTACCTTTATTAATTAGTTGTGAACGATTATTGGTAGGTGTATAATTTTCTATTGCCTCTTTTATAGATTCATCAGTAATTTTAAAATGTTTTCCGATAGCTATTGCAGCCGATATATTATTAAAATTATAAGCACCGATTAAATTACTTTTAATTAAAATATTATTGAACTTTAAACGAACAAAAGGATCAACTGTTACAAATTCAATAATGTAATCTGCACCACTATTACCCAAAGTAACTCGGTTCATTCCTTCAGATTGCTCAACTTGTTTTGCATCGTTTATGTTTATAAAAACTGTCTTATTCCTACTTTTTATATTCTTATATAATTCAGTTTTACCTTGTATAACTCCATCAAGGCTTCCAAACCCCTCAAGATGTGCTTTCCCAAAATTAGTAATATACCCATAATCTGGTTTTGCAATATTTGAGAGTAATTCAATCTCTTTTAAATGATTTGCTCCCATTTCTACAATACCTATTTCGGTTTTGGTTGTTATTGAAAGTAATGTTAACGGCACACCAATATGGTTATTTAGATTTCCTAAAGTAGCAGTAGTATTATACTTTGTAGAAAGTACAGCATTTATCAATTCTTTTGTAGTTGTTTTACCATTACTACCGGTTAGACCAATAATTGGAATATTTAATTGTTCTCTATGATAAGTAGCTAATAATTGTAATGCCTTTAATACATCATCAACTAATATGATATTATCATTATTTTTAAGTACGTCTTCATCAACAACAGCATATGATGCTCCTTTCTTTAAAGCTTCTTCAGCAAATAAGTTTCCATTAAAATTATCACCTTTCAATGCAAAGAATAAACAGCCTTTTGTTATTTTTCTGGTATCTGTAGATACTTTATAAGATTGCTGATATAGTTGATATAGTTCTTGAATATTTACCATGGGCTAAAAATAAAAAAAACTCAATACAAATTGTATCGAGTTTTGATTTTTATTAAAAGATAAAACAACTATTATTATCTTGTTGGTTCTTTACGTCTTCTTTTTTGGGACATTGAGCCTAATTTATCAGTAGCACATCTAAAACCGATAAAGTTTGTTGCCATATATTGTGGTAAATATCTACGTTGTGCAGGATCTAACCAATATTCTCTATCTCTCCATGAGCCTCCTTTATAAACTCTAGCCTCATCGCTTACTAAAGTATTTCTCTTTTTAGTATCGTATTGTTGAATTCTTAAACCGCTCTCACCAATTTGTTTTGGTGTTTGAGGTGAATTATACATTCTAGGTTTACTACTTTCATCCATATCTTCCTCATCTTTAAAATAGTTCTTTGTAGAAGATAAATCACCATCACCAATACCTATATTATTAGATTTTTCATAATTTGGCCTCATAAAGGCATCACGCTTAGTAATAGGAATGTATTTAATACTTCCCGGTAAGTCTTTAGGTACAATTTTACCATTATCTAAAGTATCAAACTCAATACTGTTATAATCAACTACTACTACTTTACCTTCTTCATCAATTAAAGGTTTTTTAAATACATTACCTCTAAAATAATTAAAATCATTTGCATCATTATCAATTATTGGTCTGTAAACATCAGCTACCCATTCAGCAACATTACCCGACATATCATATAATCCGAATGCATTTGAATCATAAGATTTAATTTTAATAGTAATATCAGCACCATCATTACTCCATCCGGCTAAACCACTATAATCACCTTTACCTTGTTTGAAGTTAGCCAATTGATCACCAGCTCTTCTTCTTGATTGGTCTCTGGTATATCTACCATTCCATGAATATTTTTTTCTGCCTCTAATCGTATTATATTCTCTGTTTTCAATCAATGCTTTTGCAGCATATTCCCACTCAACTTCAGTAGGCAATCTAAAACGTTGTGTTAGAATACCGTCAGATGTTTTTACGTGTCTTCCTGTAAATCCTTGAGGTGATTTTGATTTTCTACCTCTACGTTTTGACTTTTTATTTCCTTCATCATCTGAATCATCTACCTCTTGGTCAATATCTTCATCTGAATTTTTATCTCTTTTTCTATCTTTTCTTCCTTTTTTCTTAGAAGTCTTTTGAGAATAATCCGGTAAACCTCTACCATAAATATTTTCATCTCCGTCAAATAATAATTTAGGATTTGCTAAATAAGTACCTGTATCAAAACGATTTTTACCTTCAACAGTAACCGAATCCATATCAAATAGTGATTTTAACACTCCTTTATCCATTAATATTTTTTCATTAACCCTGTCAGTTCTCCACTTACAATATTCTGAAGCTTGATTCCATGACACTCCAACTACAGGATAATCACTATAAGAAGGGTGACGTAAGTAGGTCTCAGTTAATAATTCATTAAAACCAAGAGCATCTCTCCACACTAAAGTATCTGGTAAAGCTGCATGGTAAATTTTTCTATAACTATCATCAGAAGGAGGATAAACTCTCTCTAAATATTGTAAATAAAATAAATATTCTAAATTGGTAACTTCTGCTTCATCCATAAAAAATGAACGAACCTGTTGTTTTGTTGGTGTGGTATTCCAATCAAACATAACGTCATCTTGTACAGCTCCCATTGTGAATGTACCACCTTCAATAAGTACCATTCCCGGTGGTACTTTTTGACCTTTATAATTTGTATTTGCTGTAAAACCCCCATAAGTTGGATCATTAAACCTCCATCCTGTTAATTCAGAATGTGTTCTAGATTTTTTATTACAACTAATTAAAGTAGCCGCTACTAGTACTACTAACAAAATTTTGTTTCCAATATGCCTTTTCATACTTTATAATTCTTTTGTTTAAATTTAGGGTTGATAAGGTTATTATCAATAACTATTTTTTGGCATAAATGCCTTTTGATGCTTGTATAACGATTGTTTTTTTTCTTTATTATGTGTAACCTTGTAAAATATTAAAATAAGTATGTTTAACTTGCGTTTGTTTATAATTATGACACTTAAAAAAAATAATACATTAATACTGTTCCTATTTATTACCGCTTTTATTTTTGCACAAAATAAATCGATTTCAACAGTAAAAAATTCAGCCTTATCTCAGGGAACATGGTATAAATTTGCTATTGACACTACCGGTGTTTTTAAAATTACTAGCTCTTTTTTACAAAACTTGGGTATCAATACAAATGAAATAGACCCCAAAAATATCAGAATATTTGGTAATGGCGGTCAGTTATTACCTATGCTTAATAATGCTTTCAGATATGACGGATTGCAAGAAAATGCCATCATTGTAAATGGTGAAGAAGATGGTAGTTTTGATGCAAGTGATTATATATTATTTTATGGTAAAGGACCTCATGATTGGATTACAGTGCCTTCACAACCAAATCTATCAAGACATCAAACTAATATATATTCTGAAAAAGCTTTTTATTTTTTAACTATTGACAATGGTATAGGAAAACGAATAGAAAATGCTGTTGAAATTACATTACCTGCTACACAACAAATAGCCACGTTTAATGATTATGTATATTTTGAAGAAGAAAAAACGAACCTTTTTGCTAACGGACAACAATGGTTTGGTGAAGATCTAAGTTTTAACAATACAACTACGGTTAATTTTAATTTTATAAATCTTGATACTTCTCAAGACATTTATATTAGAGTTAGAGGTGCTGCCATTTCTTCTACACCATCACAAATGGACGTTAAAGTAAATGGTCAAAATTTGACAACTTTAAACTTTTCAACTCCTAGTAGTTTAGCACTTGCAAGACATGATGAGAAAACCCAAGCTATTAATGTAAGTAGTAATCCTGTTCAAGTAGAAATAACCTATAATAATAATGGTAACCCTTCCTCAAAAGCGTATTTAGATTATGTTGAATTAATAGGTGTAAAGAATTTAGTGGCGAGCAATAAGCAATTTTCTTTTAGGAATTTCAGTACAACTAGTTTACCACTCACTTCAATTGTAGAATATACTATTCAAAACAGTTCCAATATCTCACAGGTTTGGAATGTTACTGATTATATCAATCCGAAAATTGTTAACAATCAATCAATCGGAAATAATTTTACTTTTAAGGCTAATGGAGGATCACTACGTGAATTCATTGTATTAAATAGTACTGATTATTTTACACCTGAAATTTTACCCACAAGTCAAATAGCAAATCAAAATTTACATAGTTTACAAGATATTGATTATATAATTATTACTCAAGGTTATTTGATGAGCGAAGCTGAGCGATTGGCCATTTATCACAGAGAAAATTCCGGACTTACCGTTAAAGTTATAAATCTGAAAGAAATTTATAATGAATTTAGTTCAGGGTCACCAGATTTAACAGGAATTAGAGATTTTGTAAGACACCTATATTTGAATGCCTCAAGTAATGATTCAAAAATTAAATATGTATGTTTATTTGGTGATGCTTCTTTTGATTTCAAGGATAGAATTAATAATAACAATAATATAGTTCCATCATTTCAATCATATGAAAGTTTTGATATAGCAAGATCTTATGTTACCGATGATTATTATGGAATGATGGATGATAATGAAGGTGATTTAGGTACTAATGACAAACAAGATGTTGTCACAGGTAGGTTTCCGGTTACTTCAATAATCGAAGCAAAAAATACCGTTGACAAAACCTTAAATTACTATACTACTTCTTTTTTTGGAGATTGGCGTAATAATGTTGCAGTGATTGCCGATGACCCAGATCTAGCCAGTGAATTTGTACTCCAACAAACAGTAGAACGCATTGCTGATACTATAAAAAACAGGAGACCTATTTTTAATCTTATAAAGATTTACTCTGATGCTTTTGTACAAGAAACTTCAGCTGGCGGAGAACGTTATCCTGATGTAAATGAAGCAATTAATAATGCCGTAGAAACCGGGTCGTTAATTATAGATTACTATGGACATGGCGGTGAAGATGGGTGGGCAAATGAACGAATTTTAGAGGTTCCGCAAATACAAGACTGGAACAATTCAAGCACAATGCCATTAATGATTGTTGTTACTTGTGAATTTTCAAGGTTTGATAATCCACTCAGACCTACAGCTGGTGAGTTTACTTTTTTAAACAAAAATGGAGGCTCAACAAGTATGATTACTACAACAAGAAGTATTTTTATTAGTGTAGGTCAACGTTTTAACGAGATTTTGATAAAAAAACTATTTGGTTTTAGTGGTGAAGATTATACGATAGCTGAAGCCATGATGCACATGAAAAATGACCCTTCATCGCCTAATACCAGTCAGCGTTTATTTGTATTTTATTTAGGAGATCCTGCGATGAAATTAGCACAGCCAAAACCTAATATTAAACTCACCAAAATGAATGGTACAGATATTACACAATCTTTAGACACCCTAAAAGCATTGTCAAAAATAACATTAGAAGGTGCCATTACGGATATTTCTGACAATATTTTAACCGATTTTAATGGTACATTATCAACAACCGTTTTTGATAAATCTGTTGATAGAACTACACTTGACAATGATAATTTTGGAAGAAAACTCACTTTTGATGCTACTGAAAGTAAAATTTTCAGAGGTAGAGCATCAGTAAAAAACGGTATCTTTAGTTTTGATTTTATTGTGCCAAAAGATATTCGAATTGCCTTTGGTAAATCAAAAATAAGTATGTATGCAGATAATAAAACCATTGATAAAGCAGGCGTAAATCAAGATATTATTATTGGTGGTATTGATGAAAATGCTCCTGAAGATAATATTGGTCCTACTATAAAGTTATTTATGGATGATGAATCTTTTGTTGATGGTGGCAATACAAGTGAATCACCCCATTTTATTGCTGTGTTAGAAGATGCGTCTGGAATTAACACATCAATTACCGCTGTAGACCATGATATTGTAGCTATTTTAGATGGCGACCAAGCCAATCCTTTTATTCTAAATGACTTCTATCAAACTGAATTAGATGACTTTACCAAAGGCAAAGTAAAGTTTCCCTTCAGAAATCTAGAAACAGGCTCACATACCATTAATTTTAAATGTTGGGACACGTACAATAATCCTTCAGAAAGTACGTTAAATTTTGTTGTAGTAGATGACAGAGATTTGGTATTGAGTAATGTATTAAATTACCCTAATCCATTCATAAATTACACAGAGTTTTGGTTTAATCATAATAAACCAAATGAACCCCTAGAAGTACAGGTTCAGATATTTACAGTTTCAGGAAAATTAATTAAAACAATTAATCAACTTGTACAATCTGAAAACCTGTCAAGATCAATTTCTTGGAATGGTTTAGATGACTTTGGTAATAAAATAGGAAAAGGAGTTTATGTGTACAAACTCAATGTTAAATCGGTAATCTCTAATACAAAAGCTGTGAAAATTGAAAAATTAGTTATTTTACAATGAACTCATCTTGACTTTTTGTTTTTAACCGAAAATGAGATGATATTTGCCCAGATAAGGCACTTTTTGAAAGATATAGCATTGCTACATTTAAGAAAAGTAACGAAATATGGGCTAATTTTAGTCATTTTTTAGACTATACAAATGAAATTATCCAGTGGATGATTTTATTTGTATACAATACTTTTAGAAAAAGTCAAGATGAGTTCAATAAAAGAAGTAATCAACAATCTAATTCAAAACATTCTAAATGAAGAAATTCTTTTTAATTCTAATAGCAATATTAAGTTTAAGTAATACTTATGCTCAAGGTGAAATTAATCCTATTACAACAGCTGCACCCTTTTTAATGATAGCTCCAGATGCCCGATCAGGTGGTATGGGTGATATTGGTGTAGCCACATCACCGGATGCTAATTCACAGCACTTTAATCCTGCAAAATATGCATTTGCAGAATCACAATTTTCAATAGGCGTTAATTATACCCCTTGGTTGAGAAATTTAACCAATGATGTATTTGTAAGTAGTTTAACTTTTTCTAACAAAATTGATGAACGTAGTGCTTGGGCTGCAAGTTTTAAATTTTTCTCGTTAGGAACTATTGAATTGACAGATATGGGAGGAAACCCTATTGGTTCTGAAAACCCAAATGAACTCTCTTTAGATGGTTCGTATTCATTGAAATTAAACGAAACTTTTTCAATGGGGGTCGGAATTAGATATTTAAGATCTGATTATGCCCTAAGAGTAGAAAATTCAGACCTTAAAACTGTCAATGCCTTTGCAGTTGATATTGCAGGTTATTATCAAACAGAAGAAAAGAATTATGGAGATTTTAATGGTAGATGGAGAGGTGGATTTAATATTTCTAACATAGGACCAAAAGTAAACCTTTCTGATAGTGGAAGAGAAAGTTTTATACCAACCAACTTACGTTTAGGTGGTGGTTTTGATTTTATTTTAGATGATTTAAATACTGTTACTGCTAATTTAGAATTTAACAAATTATTGGTACCAACTCCTCCAATTAGAGAAGGTGGGGTAATTATTGATGGTAAAGATGACGAGGTAGGATTTGTAGCTGGTATCTTTCAATCTTTTGGTGATGCACCGGGTGGTTTTAACGAAGAGCTTAAAGAATTTACTTGGGCATTAGGTGCAGAGTACATGTATGATCAAACATTTGCTTTTAGAGCCGGTTATTTTAATGAAAGTGATTTAAAAGGAGCCCGTAAGTTTTTTACCTTAGGTGCTGGATTTAGTTTTAAAAGTACCAGATTAGATATGTCATATCTTATCAATTCAACTGATATTAATAATCCGTTAGAAAATACATTACGTTTTTCTCTAATCTTTAATTTTGGTGATATATATGAGGATTTTTAAAATTTTATAAAATCAAAAACTATAAATAAGCAATCATTTTAGTAATTTAGCATAAAATGGTTGTTTTTTTATGCTCTTAAAAGTAGATGAACATCTGAAACCCTAATATTTCATAGATGCAAAAATTGCAATTGATTACTGATTATATATTATTTGATACTATTTTTGAACTTGATATACAAGACCAAAAATTAATGAACTTAGCTATTGAATCTAGAAAACAAGCTTATGCCCCCTACTCTAATTTCAGTGTTGGCGCAGCAATTTTACTTAATAATGGTAAAATAGTTATTGGTAGTAACCAAGAAAACGCGGCTTATCCATCTGGTATGTGTGCAGAACGTGTTGCTATATATAGTGCTGGTTCAAAATACCCAAGAGTTTCTATTTTGAAACTAGCAATATCAGCCAGTTCTTCCCTTAAAGAGATTATACAACCTGTTGCCCCTTGTGGTGCGTGTAGACAAGCAATTTCTGAATACGAGGTGAATCAAAATATCCCTATAGAAATTTTTTTTATGGGAGAGTCAGGAAAAATTATTAAGGTAAATTCTCTAAAAGATTTATTACCATTGAGTTTTGACAAATCTTTTCTCTAAATGCAAAATGACATTCAAAATAGAGAAGATATTCTTTTGATAATGAAAGAGTTTTACATTAAATTATTAGAGGATGAGCTTGTAAAACATTTTTTTGAAGATATTATCCAACAAAACCATTTAAAACAGCATTTAGAAACCATTACAGATTTTTGGAACGGTATACTTTTTAATGATACAGCTTATCAAAAAAATGCTATGCAACCTCACCTTACATTAAACAAAACAAAACCTTTTAAGAAAGAACATTTTAAAACTTGGTTACATCATTTTAATGCATCTGTAAATGAAAATTTTAAAGGAGAAAAAGCTGAAATGGCAAAAACCAGCGCCTTATCTATTGCAACAGTTATGGAAATAAAGATGATAAATTCTTAAAAATGGTCATTCATAATTAGGGCTTGCTGATTTTACAAGAAGTTAAAATTCATTTTTCAAGCAGTTTGATAACAATTTTTATTTTTAGATAAAGTAGAGTTAAAAAAGCACCTGCATTTTTCACTAATATTCTTAAAAAA
>JAKISU010000205.1 GCA_021648445.1 Flavobacteriaceae bacterium | reverse complement strand
AGAAAGTAATCTTTGGCTTTATTTTCAAATGAAAAATTTAATATATTTTTCCCGATATAGAGCTTCAAAAAATAAAAATGGAATACTAGAAAATCTAAATCCCCTTTTTTAAGGCTCGACTATTTAGGCTACTTCTGAAAGACACTATAATTTGAAAGAAAAAAAAGTAATAACCGCAACTATTGTTCTATACAATGAAGAGATTAATGAGTTATCAAAGACTATTAATAGTTTCTTAAATACACCTTTACAAAAAAAACTTTTTTTAATTGACAATTCTCCAAAAGATAAACTACGAAACAAATTCAATCAGCCTGAAATAGAATACATTTTTATTGGTGAAAATATTGGTTTCGGATCTGGTCATAATACCATAATAAATAAAATAAAAGATTGTTCTAAATACCATTTGATATTAAATCCTGATGTGTCTTTTGAGTCATCAATTATCCTAAATCTTATAAAAACGCTAGAAAAAGAAGAAGAGTTAGCGATGATAGCACCAAAAGTAATATTCCCGAATGGAGAGCATCAATATACTTGTAGGAAGTACCCTACAGTTTTAGAAATGATTTCACGTAAGATGGGTATTTTTAAAAATTATGTGAATAAAAGAGAATATAAAAACTTAGACTTAACTAAAACATTCTATCCAGATTTTATTCATGGCTGTTTTCAATTATATAAAACTGAAGATTTCGTAAAAATCAATGGCTTTGATGAACGTTATTTTTTATATATGGAAGATGTGGATATTTGTAGAAAGATCGATGTTTTAGGGAAGAAAAAAATGTATTATCCTAAAGAAGAAATAACGCATATTCTTAAAAAGGGTTCTTCAAAAAGCATACAATTATTTATACGTCATTTTTTGTCTAGTGTCAAATATTTTTATAAATGGAGATAAGCTTTATTGAGGTTCTTCACTTCTCTCGAGTACTCGGGATTCGTTCTGAAAGACATTGGATTGTCATTCAGAAGGAGGGACGACTGAAGAATCTTTTCAAATTATTTTAACCTATTTTCGCTCTGTGTAATAACCGTATATTTGCAATCTAAATCCCTAAAATGAACATCTTAATCTTAGGCTCAGGCGGCAGAGAACACACATTGGCTTGGAAATTGAATCAAAGCAAAAAACTAGACAAACTCTTTATTGCTCCGGGTAATGCAGGTACGGCTCAAATAGGAACTAACCTAAATATAGATGTTAACGATTTTCAATCCATTAAGGAAGCCGTACTAAAATATGCAATAAAGATGATTATTATAGGTCCTGAAGATCCGTTAGTTAATGGTATTCATGATTTTATAGTCTCTGATAATGAATTGCAGCAGGTAGCAGTTATCGGACCAAAAAAAGCAGGAGCGCAACTAGAAGGCAGCAAAGACTTTTCAAAACAGTTTATGGAAAGGCATAACATTCCTACAGCTAAGTATAAAAGCTTTACAAATGTAACCTTAGAAGAAGGCTATCAATTTTTAGAAGAACTACAAGCTCCATATGTGTTAAAAGCAGATGGATTGGCTGCCGGGAAAGGAGTTTTGATCTTAAATTCTTTAGAAAAAGCAAGATCAGAATTAAAAGAGATGCTTAGCAACCAAAAATTTGGCAAAGCAAGTAGTAAGGTTGTCATTGAAGAATTTCTTGACGGAATAGAAATGAGTTGTTTTGTGTTAACAGATGGTAAAAACTATATCAGTTTACCGAATGCGAAAGATTATAAACGTATTGGTGAAGCCGATACAGGTTTAAATACTGGAGGTATGGGTGCCATATCACCGGTTCCTTTTGCAGATGCTACTTTTCTTAAAAAGGTTGAAGAGCGTATTATAAAACCAACCATAAACGGATTACAAAAGGATAATATAGACTATCAAGGATTTATATTTATTGGATTGATAAAAGTAAATAATGAACCCTTGGTTATCGAATATAACGTACGCCTAGGCGACCCTGAAACAGAAGTTATCATTCCCAGATTAAAAACCGATCTATTGGATATTTTTATAGCTACTGCTGAACAAAAATTAGATACTATTACCATTGAATTTGATAAAAGATCAGTAACAACTGTAATGTTAGTTTCAGGAGGTTATCCTGAAGCCTATCAAAAAGGAAAAGAGATTTCAGGAATTGAGGCTGTAAAAAGTTCAATTGTTTTTCATGCAGGTACAATAAGAAAAGAAGATAAGACTGTTTCTAATGGTGGACGGGTCATAGCAGTTACTTCATTTGGTGAAACGATTGAAGAAGCCTTAGAACAATCCTACGAAAGTATAGAAAATATCAAGTTTGGAGATATGTATTATCGTAAAGATATTGGGTTTGACTTGATCTAAAAGAATTCCCCACAACAAGCTGTGGGGTTTCCGATTTACCTCTCCTTGAGGAGAGGTCAAAACTGTCATTGACAGTTTTGGGTGAGGTGTAATAAGTAAATTTCTTTACATCTTTAGATCAAAATGAAATGAACCTACCCTACAGCTCTGTCTCTGGGATAGTTCGTTTTTAAGAAATTTCTTTATTCCTGCGAAGACAGGAATAGACAACGATACGTTTTAAATAACTTGAAAATTTTAATCATATACTCAAACCATTTAGCTTTTCGGGAGTCAAAAATTCCATCACCTAAATTATCGTATTAATTGATTAATAATCAGTTATTTATATGTTATTAGTTTGGTGTTTTGAATACTATTTAGTATCT
>JAKISU010000068.1 GCA_021648445.1 Flavobacteriaceae bacterium | reverse complement strand
AGAGCTAAAGTGATTGATTTCCTTGATAATCAAATTTGGATAAATGATGAATTCGAAAATAGATTAACCGATAATTTCCAAATCATTAAACCCAATTTTTCGGGTTCCTATCTGTAATGAGTATATAATAGGCGATAGCAAAGTAAATAGATCTTCTATTCTGGTCAAAATTAATCAAAATGGTATTTTGAAAGATTTTAGTGGAACTGTTTTATTGCATACTAATTCGAAAATTGATATTGCATTAATAAAAAGTGATATTAAAATTACCCCTAATCATTTCGAACTATCCGACAATGGTAGTTTACTTGGAGAAGATGGATATTTTTTAGGATTTCCATTTGGTTTAAAAATGGATAACACAAGTTTGAATTCTGGATTTCCTTTACCTTTTGTAAAAAAAGCTTCGATCTCAGCTATAATCGATAAAGATGGTATCAGTCTACAATTTCTTGATGGTCATAACAATCCTGGGTTTTCCGGTGGACCAGTAGTTTTCAAGAATCGAACTGGTAAATCAAATTACAAATGGACTATTATTGGTGTAATTTCATCTTATTTAAATGACAGTAAGGAACTCGCTACTCCAACAGGTAAAATAATGTACAAGGAAAACTCCGGAATTATATTGTCCTATGGATCCAAACATATATTGGAAATTTTGGAACAAAAGTAAACATTGGCTAAGTAGGATGTATAGTTCATTGCTTCGAATTTTCCTAATCGGAAAATCAGTCGCTTATATAAACAATTACTTATACCAAACGATAAGCGTACAATAAAACTAAACTTGTTCACTTCTTAACAAATTCACCAATTCAAAAAGTTACAAAAGCAGTAATACCCATCCTAAACTATACTTTGCTAAAGGGATAAAATCAATACCGTTTTTTTTTTTGATGCTATCTGCATATCATATAGATTTAAAAATTGTTAGAATTAAATAAAGTAAAGCCTATAGGACACCTCTATTAATTCATTCACATCAAAATTTCTAGAGCTTTTTATAGACAATACAAATTTTTGAAACACTATCCTGATAATGTAAAAAAACTGAAGCAGTATATGAAAAGCTCTGAAAACCCTTTGGGAACAAAGATAATAAATAATCTACTTCGTTAATTTTTTTTGAAATAGCTAAGGCTATTCCAAAAAAAATATGCCTTGTATCTCATTCATTCTCTTTGTTTTTTGAAAGAAATGAATTAATAGAGATGTCCTATAATAAGTGTTTCCTTGATTCTAGTTACTACTTAATTTTTTAATCAAAAAATATCCGAAATTGACTAAAACATAAAGTATAACAACTATTAAAATAATAAATTTTAAGACTGCAAAATAATAGGCAATTGACGACCAATATTGTTGCAAGTCGCCTAACAATAATATGATAAGCGGTACATTTTCAATTGCATCAAATAATGCTGCTAAAAAAATAGCCCAAATAAGTACATTTCCTATCCTATAAAAAGGTTTATTTTTCCACAATCGATCATTTAGTTTATGAATCAATAATGCTATAAATGATGAATAGATCAGCAAAAACAAAAAATCAAAACCCAAACTTAAACCTGCTGCTATTTTAGCGTGTTCATTCCATGAATCTAAAATTGCCTGTGATTTTGAGAGTTCTTTTGCTAATTCGAAGGAAATGATTCCATTCTCGCAAATATCATTTTCTAAAGGAGCATTAAAGTATTGCATTACCATAATTGTTATAATGAATAAAAACAATAGTATCAGGGTAATTTTATTTTCTGATGATTTTGAGAGTTTTGAGAAAGGAGATTGTAACATATTTATAAAAGTAATCTAAAAAGATGATTAAAGATACATATTTTTGTATCATGTATCGTTTTTTCAATTATAAAAACACTTTGATTCGCTATACATCTATAAGAGATCTATCAGTCCCGAGATTTCGGGATCAAAACCTGACAGGTCTGAAAAAATAGGCAAAGCCTAAAGCCTGTCCGCCTACGGAGGGAACATCACCACCAGCTAAGCAGGTGGTTTTTCAAGGTAAAGTAAAAATCACACCTTCTAAGAAGGTGGCTTTGGATTGCCCCTAAAAGGGGCTTAAATGACCTGTCTTAAAAATCAAACTTCTGTTGATTAGCTTCAATACTTTTTTCTTCTTTCTCTTGATGTTTTACATATTTCCTTATCATTTCTTCATCTAAACCTACTGTACTCACAAAATAACCTCTTGCCCAAAAATGATTACCCCAGTAAGGTTTTTGTTTTAGCTTAGGATAACTCTTGAACAATTTTATGGCTAGTTTTCCTTTTAAAACTCCCATCAATTTTGATATAGAAACTTTAGGAGGAACTGAAATAAGTAAATGAACATGGTCCTCTTGAACATTTAATTCTTGAACCTCACATTGTTTCCATTCGCATAGTAAACGAATATCCCTCTCCAACAATCTCTTTATTTCTCCTTTCAATATCCGTAGTCTATACTTAGGAGCCCATACAATATGATATTCACATTTATAAATTACATGACTAAGTTTCTTATATTTACCCATAAAACAAAGATAGGCAAAGCCGTCAGAACATGACCACCTGCAAAGCAGGTGGTTTTATAAGGTAAAATAAAAATGAAAAGTACAATATACATTTTAGTAGCATTCCTTTCAATGAGTTCCTGTAAGAGTGCTCAAAAGAGTGCAAAAACGATGGATCCTATTGTCTTAAAAGCAAAAGAAACATCATTGTATTCTGAACAAGTTGACTGGAATGAAGTCAATACCAAATTTATCAATTTGACAAAAGAAAAGGAAAACTTGAAACAGGGATTACAATATTTAATAAATAGCTTGGGAGATAAGCACGCCACTATTCGTTCGGTGAAAGATCATTCCGTTATTGTCGGTTATACAGGAGAGGTTAAAGTAAAAGATAACCGAGAGTTGAAGTTCGTTAACACAGTAATAAATGATGGTCTCAGCTAAATTTTCTTATAAATTATTAGATAAAGGAATTGGCTACCTAAAAGTTGTTGGTATTGGATCTGGAAATGTAAAAGAACAAGCAGATTATATAAGAAAGGGATTGATAGAGTTAAAAAACAAAGAAGTTGATAAATAGATATTAGATTTAAGATTTAATGGTGGTGGAAATGTGGAGTCAATGATTTCTGGATTAGCACCACTAATTGGAGAAGGTTTTATAGGTGGTGCTATAAATAATCGAAATGAAATAAGAGAATACAAAATTGAAAATGGACAATTTTATAATTATGGAAGATTAGCCTGTAAAATGGATAACGTTCCTGAAATAGGAATGAAAGAAAAAGTAGCAATATTATTAAGCAGATACACGATAAGTTCAGGGGAGATGGTAGCTATTGCCTTTAAGGGGCGGGAGAACACTAAATTTATAGGCGAAGAAACGGCAGGATATACCACTGGAAATGGCTATGATCAGATAAATGATGATTTGGTTTTAATTATTTCGCAAGATACATTCATAGATAGGAATAAAGTAAGATATAACAATAAGGTTGGAGTGGATGAAAACAGTGAATTTCAGCATAATATTGATTTGAAAGATGATAATCAAATCAATAAAGCTAAAGAATGGTTAAATAGATAATTATCTACAAAACCGTATATGATGTAATGACACTATCCTTTAAAGTGTGTAAGTTAAAAATAACTTGGGTTAGATTTTTACTTAAAGTCTGACCCTTTTTTCATATATGGTTAAGAACTGATTAAGGATAATGCCCCAATTTCTAATTGGCATTGACCAGTTTGTGAGATAGTGCTGATGTAATGCTCCTTATCGGTCGTACTATTCATATACACGACCGATAAGTGTAACTAAAATTAAGCCTCTTTTCTTCTTAGTAAATTCACCAACACAAAAGTCGCCAAAGCAGGCAATACCCAACCTAAACTATGTTGTGCTAAAGGAATTATATCTATAATATTTTTGATATTGTCTGCATAGCCAATAGATTTTAAAAAATCTGGAAAACTAAATAGTATCGTTACTATAATAACCATTCTAAAGATTATTGGATTGGCATATTTTTCAGGTAACACATTCAATAAAATCAATACTATGGTTATTGGATAAATAAACATTAAAGCTGGCACTGCTACTTTGATAATATAATGTACATCAAACTGCCCTACTACAATTCCCAAACCACAAGCAATGATAGCAGTTATCAAATATACTAGTTGCGATTCTTTAAATAAGCCTTTAAAATAATCAGCTGTTCCTGTAATAATTCCTACAGCAGTTGTAAAACAAGCCAATGCAACCAACACACTTAAAAAGGCTGTACCAATATTTCCTAAAGTATTTAAACTCAAGCCTGATAATAATTGTGTTCTGGTAATTTCTTCACCAAGCTGACTATTATATAATGCTCCAACTGCAATCAAACCTCCATAAATGGTTAATAATCCCAATCCGGCAATAATTCCTGCCTTGGTGATTAATTCTTTTTTTTCTTTGAATTCTGTCAATCCTTTTATGTTTAATGATATGATCAATACACCACCTACAACAATGGCACCAATGGCATCAAAAGTTTGGTATCCCTCCAACAGTCCATCAACTACAGGTGTTTTAAATAGTGAAGGGTTCATCTCTGTATGTGAAGAAAAAATTCCGATTCCGATGATCAAAAAGAGAATGATAATAATCAAAGGTGTTAAAAACTTTCCGATAAGGTTTAAAATTTTAGAACGGTTGATCACAAATAGAAATACCAATGCAAAGTAAATACTACTAGTCACTAAAGAACTGATATCAAAAAATGGAGCAATTGCCATTTCATGTGTAACAGACGCTGTTCTAGGTGCCGGTAAACTAATTGAAATTGTATATACAATCAAACAATACAGTAAGCTAAAAGTAGGCGATACTTTTTTGCCAAAATCATACATGGTGCCTTGTAAGCGTGCATGTGCTATAATTCCTAAAATGGGAATTATAACTGCCGTAATAGCAAAACCAATAGTTACCAAAAACCAATCGGATCCTGATTTAAAACCTAAAAAAGGGGGAAGAATTAAATTGCCTGCACCAAAAAACATTGAAAATAAGGCAAAACCTATAATAAGTGTTTCTTTGGTTTTATTCATTATCCAAAAATTATTTGAGCCAATATACTTATTTTTGTATCATGTATCATTTCTTCAATTATAAAAACATACAAATTCGATATACTTCAACAGGTAAAGGTCGTACAATAGTATTACTTCATGGCTTTTTAGAAAACCTAAATATGTGGAATGCCATTGTGCCGGAACTTGCTAAAAAGAATCGTGTAATTACTTTAGATCTGTTAGGTCATGGCAAGTCTGGAAACTTAGGTTATATACACACTATGGAAGATCAAGCGCAAATGGTAAAGGCTGTACTAGATCATTTACTATTGCGAAAATATATCTTGATCGGGCATAGTATGGGTGGTTATGTAAGCCTTGCTTTTGCAGAGTTATACCCTTCAACTATAAAAGGAATTTGTTTAACGAATTCAAACGCTACAGAAGATACTCAAGAGAAAAGAATCAATAGAGACAGAGCCATTAAAGCAGTTAAACAGAGCCACAAAACATTTATCAGCATTGCGATTCCGAATCTGTTTTCTGAAGACAACAGATCAGTTTTTAAATCGGAAATTACACAAATTACTAGAGAAGCTTTAGAAATTTCTTCACAAGGAATAATAGCCTCTTTAGAAGGTATGAAAATACGAAAAAATAGATCTGAAATTCTAATTAAAGGGAGTTTTCAAAAAATGTTGATCATTGGCAAAAAAGATCCTGTGCTAGACTATAAATCGTTTATCAATCAAACAAAAAACACAAACATCAGAATAATTGAATTCCCTGACGGACACATGAGTCATATTGAGAATAAAGATACACTTATAATTACTTTAAAAGATTTTGTGAAATCTTGTAATTAAAACTTATTTTTACCGTCATTTAATTAATGCATATCTGTTGTTCACTATGAATCGTCTTATTTATACTCTGTTTATCTTTCTTTTACTAATCATTATCTCTTGCTCTAAAAAGCAAGAAGTTATATTCTCAATTCAAGGTAGTATTTCTCCTGCAAAAGAAAAATTTATACTCTTAGAACAAGAATCAGATATTGAACGAAAAATTACAAAAGTTGTCGATACTATTTATCTCACTAAAGATGGAAAATTTAAAGCTGAATACAACCTAGAACCTCATTTATATACCTTACAACTTGATAACGATAAAAGTGTAACCTTAGCAATAGATAAGGGGCAACACATTAATATTGAAGTAACTGATTTTGATGCTAAAAAATTTAAAACAACTATTACCGGTTCTAAAGACACTGAAACTCTATTAGCTTATGAAACTTTTAGAGAAAAATCTTTAGACACTTTGGTTAAATCAGTACGAAGAAGGATCAAAGAGTTAAAAAAAGCTGAGATTCCAAACCAAAGAAAAATTGATTCTTTAGGCAGTTTAGAAATAGCAAATTACGACATTCACTTGGCTGAATTAAATCAGTTTATTGCAGCTAATATGGGTACTACCCTAGGGCTTTATGCAACTTCTATTCGTTGGAAAGGGGCTGAAAACCTTTCTTTTTTCGATTCATTGACAACAGCTTTTGAAGTAGCGCATCCAAACCTAAAGATAACTGCAAAACTGAGAGAAAAAGTAACACGTTTACAACAAACTTCTGTTGGCGGTACTGCAACTAATATAGAAATGAATACTGCTGATGGCACTATTATTAGTTTATATTCAATTCATAAAAAATACACTTTGATTGATTTTTGGGCAAGTTGGTGCGGACCATGCAGAAGAGAAAGTAAAATGCTTAACGAACTCTATAAAACCTATAATGACAAAGGATTTGAAATTTATGGTGTTTCTCTAGATGATAAACGAGATAAGTGGTTAAAAGCTCTGGAAAAAGACAATAGAACTTGGACAAACGTTTCGTCATTGCAACGTTTTAAAACTCCTGCTGCTTATGACTATGCCGTTACCGCTTTACCTATGAATTATCTAATTGATGTCGACTATAAAATTGTAGGTAAAAACCTCCATGAAGATGAGTTAATTAATCTTTTAGAAAAATTGATGGGTGACGAAAACCCTTAATCATGACGACATTATCCTAAAAAAGATTTAAAAATTATTTGGGATAAAATTAATTGGAAACTAATCTTTATTTAACAAAGCATTCCACCCTTGAGCGGTCAATTCAATTTTTTGATTGGCACGAGTTATCAAATGCATACCTTCATTTTTTTCAGTGATATGACCAATTACAGTTAAATTCGGATTTGCTTTTATTTTTGGATAATCTGCTGTATCAATAGTAAATAACAATTCATAATCTTCGCCACCACTTAAAGCTACCGTTGTACTATCCATATTAAATTCCTCACAGGTAGAAATAACTTGCGGATCTAACGGAATTTTATCTTCAAATAAATTACATCCTACCTTACTTTGCGTACATATATGTATTATTTCAGACGATAAGCCATCGCTAATATCAATCATTGCTGTGGGTTTAACTTCTAGTTCTTTTAACAATTTAGAAATATCTTTTCTTGCTTCAGGCTTTAATTGCCGCTCTACCAAATAGGTGTAATTTTCCAGATCTGGTTGCGCTTTCGGATTCGCTTGAAAAACCTGTTTCTCGCGTTCTAAGACCTGCAATCCCAAATAAGCAGCTCCTAAATCACCGGTTACCACCAATAGATCATTAGGTTTTGCTCCGTTTCTATAAACCACATCTTTTTTGTCAACTTCTCCAATGGCTGTAATACTAATCAATAAACCTGTAGTTGAAGAAGTTGTATCACCTCCAATCAAATCGACCTTGTATGTTTTACAAGCCAAATGAATTCCTGCATACAACTCTTCTATTGCTTCCAGAGGAAAACGATTAGAAACCGCAATTGAAACTGTAATTTGAGTTGCTGTACCGTTCATGGCATATACATCAGACAAATTTACCATCACAGCTTTATAGCCTAAATGTTTTAAAGGCATATAACTCAAATCAAAATGAACATTTTCAACTAAAAGGTCAGTAGTAACCAATACTTGCTTTTTATCAAACTGTAATACCGCAGCATCGTCACCAACACCTTTCATTGAAGATGTGTGAGTTAATTTTATAGAATTCGTTAAATGTTTGATTAAACCAAATTCTCCTAATTCTGATAAAGAAGTTTTATCTTCACTTTTATCTTTTAACATATTCAACGTTTTTTAAATACAGAAATTTATACATTTGCTTTAGTATGCAAAAATCTATATTTTTTAGCAATATTGCATGATTTTTGATAATCTTTGTTTTAAATAAATTCTATTATGTTAAAAAAAAACAGTTTACTTTCAGTTCTACTAATTCCATTTCTAACGCTAACCCTTATTTATGCTTGCTCCAATGATGATGCTCCTTTAATAGATACGGATAATGATGGTATCGCTGATGTAAATGATAATTGTCAGTCAACTCCAAATACAGATCAAGCAGATGCTGATAATGATGGAATTGGTGATGTATGTGATGACGATGATGGAGATAGTATTTTTAATAATGTTGATAATTGTATCGCAACAGCTAACCCTGACCAACTAGATACAGATAGTGACGGTATAGGTGATGTGTGTGATGACGATGACGATAATGATACTATTTTAGATGTAAATGATAATTGTCCTTTAACTGCTAATACGGATCAAACTGATGCCGATAATGATGGAATTGGTGACGTTTGTGACCCTTCAACTAAGACTAGAACCATTTGTGATGATGGAATGGCTGGAAACTTTCCTTGTAATGATTACGATTTAATGAGTCATATTACTTTAGGTGATATGTCGGCAGAAGCCGGAAATGATTCTTGGGGTTGGACAGATAGTACTACTGGAAAAGAATATACCTTAATGGGTTTAGATAATGGTACAGCTTTCGTTGACATTTCAGATCCTATAAACCCTATATATTTGGGTAAATTACCTACTGCTTCGGTCAATAGTTCTTGGAGAGATATAAAAGTTTATAATGACTATGCTTTTATAGTAAGTGAAGCTGAAAATCATGGCATGCAAGTGTTTGATTTAACGAAATTGAGAAATGTAACCAACCCTCCTCAAACATTCACAGCTGACAAACATTATACTGATTTCGGCAATGCCCATAATATTGTGATTAATGAAGATACCGGATTTGCCTATGCCGTTGGAACAAATACTTTTAATGGAGGAGCACATTTTATTGACATTCAAAACCCATTAAACCCAATTGCTGTTGGTGGTTATGGTATTGATGGTGAAAGTCATGATGCGCAAGTGGTTACATACAATGGTCCGGATACCGATTATTCCGGTAAAGAAATATTTATTGGCAGCAATGGAAATGAAACTGTAATTGTTGATGTAACCGATAAAGCTAATCCGTCAAATATTTCAAAAGTATCGTATAACGATGTAAAGTTTATTCATCAAGGTTGGTTTACCGACAATCACCAATATTTTATTGTAGGTGATGAATTAGATGAACAAAACGATGGAATTAATACAAGAACTATCATATTTGATTTTACCGATTTAGATAACCCTTCATTTAAAACCTCTTATTCAGGATCAACACAAGCAATAGATCATAATGGATATGTAAAAGGTAATCTTTTATACTTGGCTAATTATACTGCCGGGGTTCGTTTTATTGATATTTCTAATATTTCAAGTAATTCTCTAACCGAAGTTGGTTTTTTTGATACTTTTCCAACAAATAACAGTACTAATTTTAATGGCGTTTGGAACGTTTATCCATATTTTAATAGTGGTAATATCGTTATAAGTGATATAAATGGCGGCTTATTTATTATTAGAAAAAGCGGAACTTAATTTTATTATTTTTATCAAAAGTAAATGATCAATTCAATTCTTGATAATGCTTTAAAAAATGCAAAACCTTTAAATATAAATAAAGATTCTAAATTAATTTTTTTTAGTGATCTGCATAAAGGAGATAATAGTTATGCTGATGATTTTACGCATAATATGGAGATCTATAAATATGCTATTCAAGAATATTATCAAAAAAATTATACTTATATAGAATTGGGTGACGGTATAGAGCTTTGGGAAAACTACTCTTTTGAACCAATTTACAAAGCACATAAAAGTGTATTTGAGCTCTTAAAATTGTTTTATCAAGAGAATAGACTGTATATGATTTGGGGAAATCATGATATGATATTTAGAGATCCTTTAACTGTCGAAAAAATGCTATATCAAATTTTCACTCCTAAAAATATCATTGAGAAAGAGAAGTTATTTAATTTAGAATTCCATGAAAGTATAGTGTTGCAAATAGAGAATACTACTAAAAAAATATTATTAATTCATGGTCATCAAGCAGATTGGTTTAATTATAAGTTTTGGAAATTTAGTAGATTTTTTGTACGTTATTTTTGGATGCCTTTACAGAAATGGTTTGAGGTGAAAGACCCAACAAGTCCTGCAAAAAACTATAAAAATTTAATTAAGGTTGAACGAAAATTAAAAGGTTGGATGATAAAGAATAATAACCAAATGGTGATTGCCGGACATACACATAGACCACGTTTTCCAGATCCGGGAGAATTACCTTATTTTAATGATGGTAGTTGTGTGCATCCTAATTCGATAATTGGTATTGAAATTAAAAATTTAGAAATTTCGTTGGTAAAATGGCATACTAGTATTGATGATAAAAATCAATCTAACATTACAAAAACAGTACTCGAAGGACCTAAAAGTTTAGATTTGTATTTATGAATTGAGTAAGGGTTTCTTTCAAATCAAGTGAGGGCTTCACTTTGAGTGAAGCCCTCACTGTTAAAACTGAAATCGAAGATTCGACGGAGTCAATGACAGAACTCATTTACTGCTAACTATAAACTGAGTACTGCGCACTTGACTACATCCCTCGCTCTTTTTGTATTTGCTCATATGCCTTTTGTATTTGACGAAATTTTTCTTCTGCTCCTTTTTGATATTCCTCGCCTAGGTGGCGTAATTTATCAGGATGATGCTTTTTTACCAATTTTCTATATGCTTTTTTAACCTCAGCATCTGTTGCATTTTTAGTAATTTCTAATATCTTATAAGCATTATTTGAAGTGTACTTATTGCTAGAAACCGAATGAAACATCGCTTTGATCGATTCAAAATCACGGTTACTTATATATAAATACACTGAAATCCTTTTAATTGTATTTATTTCTACTTGACTTACCAGTCCATCCACTTTAGCGATACCAAATAGAAAATGAAGTAATTGCAAACGAGAAGCATGAGCCATATGTTGACGAATCTGAATACATACCTGTCTTGTAGAAATATCATTTTTTTTAATGATGCCTCCAAACAATTTAAAGGCTTTGTTGGCTTTTTCCTCGCCATACATTCCTATAAAACTACTACGAACGAAGTCTAATTCTCTTCTATTGACTTTACCATCAGCTTTTATCACAACAGCAGCTAAAATCAATAAACTAATTTCAAAATCACCAGCACCTGTCCCTTTTATTCTTCCAGAAGTTTGTCTAGCATTTGTAATATCTCCTTCAGAAAAACCGTCAATAAAACTTCCTAGAACGAATCCTAAAATTCCGCCTATCGGACCTCCTAATGACCATCCTAGACTTCCGCCTAACCATTTTGCAAAATTTGCCATAAATTAATTTCAATAATAATTTTCAAAGATACATTTATAGATTATAATTTCACTTTTTCAATTCAATTAGATTTAGATACTTTTTTGGAACTGTTTTTTGAAATTTAACAATTTTTATCCTTTACATTTATGTTGAAATTCAGTCCAAACTTATATCTTTGTAAAAGAATTAAATAATTAAAATTATGTATCCAGAAGAAATTGTAAAACCTATGCGTCAAGAATTAGTGAATGCAGGTTTTAAAGAACTACATACTGCTGCTGAAGTTGACAATATGCTACAAGAAAAAGGCACAACGTTGATTGTGGTAAATTCCGTTTGTGGTTGTGCAGCAGGTACAGCAAGACCTGGCACCATCATGTCATTACAAAGTGATAAAAAACCTGATAATTTAACTACTGTTTTTGCAGGGGTAGATGTAGAATCTACAGTAAAAGCGAGAGAATACATGATTCCTTTTCCTCCATCGTCTCCGGCAGTTGCCTTATTTAAAGATGGTGAATTGGTACACATGTTAGAGCGTCATCATATTGAAGGTAGATCTGCTGAAATGATTGCTGAAAACTTAGCAGGTGCTTATCAGGAGTTTTGTTAAACAATAATATTTTAAAAAAAATTCAAAAAAACCTCTGAAAAATCAGAGGTTTTTTATTTTTATAGTATGAATGAACAACAGATTATTAATAAAACAATTGCCTTTGTAAAAGAAATGTTAAAAGGAGCCGAAGGTGGTCATGATTGGTTTCATATACAAAGAGTGTTTAGCAATGCAAAATTAATTGCTAAAAGAGAAAAGGTTGATGATTTTGTTGTCTCGCTTGGTGCTTTATTACATGATATAGCCGATTCAAAATTTTATGATGGTGATGAAACCATCGGTCCGAAAGAAGCAACTGAATTTTTAGTTTCTCAAAATGTAGATAGCGTTATTATTGAACACGTTGTTGAAATCATTAAAAATATTTCTTACAAGGGAGGTAATGTAAAACGAACATTTTCCTCAATAGAACTAGATGTTGTTCAGGATGCCGATCGTTTAGACGCCATCGGCGCTATTGGTATTGCGCGCTGTTTTAATTATGGTGGATTTAAAAATAGAACACTCTATAATCCTGAAACCCTTCCTAATCTAACTATGACTAAAGAAGAATATAAAAAAAATACTGCTCCTACTATCAACCACTTCTACGAAAAACTATTACTCCTAAAAGATAAAATGAATACTAGAACCGGGCGACAACTTGCCGCTAAGAGGCATCAATTTATGGAGTTATATTTAAAACAGTTTTATGCTGAATGGGATGGTGAAATTTAAAAATTTGCTTTCCGTTTTTCCAAAAACGCAGTTGTACCTTCTTCGAAATCATCAGTACCAAAACAGTTACCAAATTCTCTTATTTCAACATCAAAACCATTAACTCCATCTTTAAAATTTGCATTTACCGCTTTGATAGCTGATGCTATTGCTAATGGTGAATTTCGTAATATTTTATCGGCTATTTTTTCGGCTAAAGGCAATAATTCTTCTTGAGAAACTACATGATTTACCAATCCGTTTTGCAGTGCATCTTCAGCTGAGATCATTCCTGCGGTCATAATCATTTCCATCGCTTTTCCTTTACCAACCAATTGCGGTAAACGTTGTGTACCTCCATATCCGGGAATCACTCCTAGACCAACTTCAGGCAGACCCATTTTAGCATTATCACTGGCAATTCTAAAATGACAGGCCATGGCTAACTCTAAGCCTCCACCAAGGGCAAATCCGTTAATCGTAGCAATAATCGGAGTTCCTAAATTTTCAATAAAATCAAATAATAGTTCTTGTCCTTTTTTAGATAAATCTGCACCTTCTGCAACTTCAAAATTTGCAAATTCAGAAATATCTGCACCGGCGACAAAGGCTTTATCTCCACTTCCGGTAAGGATGATCACTCGGGTATCTTCAACAGAGTCTGCTTCCGCGAAAGCGTCATGTAACTCTTGAATGGTTTCCCTATTTAAAGCATTTAATTTTTTTGGACGATTGATAATAATAGTAGTTATACTATCATTTTCTGAAACTAGAATGTTATTGTAACTCATTTTATTTAATATTTAAGACACTTCGCCTCTCGACTTCGCTCAAGATGATATGCTCAGTGTGACAATTTATTTTTTAGGAATGGTAACTATAAAAACAGTTCCTCTATTTATTTCTGATGTAAAAGTAATATTTCCATCATAAGCTTCCACAATATTTTTTATCATCGGCAAACCTAACCCCATTCCACTTGATCTTGTAGTAAATTTAGGTTCAAAAATCCTATTTTTATCTGTTTCTTCAATGCCTTTACCATTGTCTGCAATACTAATAATAACATTACCATTATCTTCTTTAACTTTGACTTCTATTTTAGGATCATCGATATTTTCAAGTGATTGAATGGCATTTTTCACCAGATTTGTTAAAATTCTTATCAAATGTGTTTTGTCTAATTGAGCTATTAAGGTATCATCTTCGTGAAAATAATGAATAAAATCTTCACTAAAAATATCTAAAGCTAATTTAACAACTTCAATAACATCTAACTTTTCTCTTTTCTGTTTCGGCATTTCAGCAAAACTTGAAAATGCTGACGCAATTGAACTCATTGTATCAATTTGTTGAATCAATGATTTGCTAAACTCACTCAATTTACCTTTGATATTTGGGTTATTTACATCAAATCGCTGTTCAAAACTTTGCACTGTCAATCTCATCGGAGTCAACGGATTCTTAATTTCATGAGCAACTTGTTTTGCCATTTCTCGCCAAGCTTGTTCACGTTCACTTTTAGCCAACTTTACCGCACTTTCACCTAATTCATCAACCATATTATTATAAGCATTTACCAAATTAAAGATCTCTTGACTGGCATCTTTTAAAACAATTTTTTCATTCCGTTTATGAAGCGCTGTCTGGTACATTTTTTCGCTAACCGTTTTTATTGATTTAGTGATATATTTAGATATAAAATAAGCAATGACTACAGCTATTACTAACATTAATAAATACACCAATGTCAGGCGCAACAAAAATTCTTTCAACTCTTTTTCTTGAAATGTATTATCTTCTAAGTAATGTATATGTAATATCCCTATAGGTTTAAATTTATTATCATTGATATAGGTATAAGAAGATTGAAATTTTATACCTGTTGGTGTTTGGTCTTCTGCAACAACACGATGATCTTCACTATCTTCAATTCTTTTTAAAATTCTTTTAGAAATATCGTAATTGGTAGTATCTTTTGTAAAACTGGAAGATGAACTAAGTTGTAATTTACCATTTAAGTCAAAGATGAGAATATCTAATTGATTGATATCTGAAATATCATAAATTTTATCTTTAAATATTAAAGATAAATACGCTTCTTTTATCGGATAGGTAGTTCTACGTTGTAATTCAATATCGATACTCGCTTTAATAGCATTTTCCTTTCGTTCTAATCGCCCTTTATGATAATCTTCAGCCTGTTCTTTATATTGAAAAATAGTGATTAAGGCTATCAAAATAGAAGCAATGACCACTAATAAGATCATTGCTAAAAATATTCTCGTTCTAAGTGAAAACTTTTTAAGCTTCATAGGTGAATTTATTCCGTAAATATAACAAATATCATTCCTATTATTAGACAGACAGAAGACTAATAGGCTTAAGACTTAAAATTTATTGATTTTCAATAAGTTAAAAGGGTTTCGAAAATCTTTTTTTAAATTTATTTTAGAGGATACTTTTTACAAACTCATCAATCTTTTCAACCCCATTTTTCGTAAGATGTTTAATAAAAGCTGACCCAATTATAGCTCCTTTTGTATCTTTAGTTGCTTGTTTAAAAGTTTCGCTACCGGAAATACCAAAACCTACAATTTGAGGGTTTTTCAACTTCATATTGGCAATTCGCTTAAAATAATTGGTCTGCTCTTCTCCGAACCCTGATTGACTTCCGGTAACACTAGCACTACTTACCATATAGATAAATCCGTTTGAGATAGAGTCTATAAATTTTATTCGTTTGTCAGAAGTATGTGGTGTTATTAAAAACACATTGATTAAACCATATTTTTCGAAAATAGTTTTGTAATTGTTATTATAGACATCAACCGGCAAATCAGGAATGATTAACCCATCAATACCAATTTCAGCACATTGTTTGCAAAAAGCTTCCACACCAAATTGTAATATCGGATTAAAATATCCCATGATAATCAAAGGAATTTTAACCGATTTTCTAATATCTTTTAACTGTTCGAAAAGTTTAGCAGTTGTCATTCCATTTTTTAAAGCTTTTTCAGAACTTGCTTGAATGGTTGGTCCATCTGCTAAAGGGTCGCTAAAAGGCAAGCCAATTTCAATCAGATCTACACCATTTTTTTCTAAGTTTTGGATAATAGTAATTGTATCATCTAATTTCGGATAACCTGCAGTGAAGTAGATAGAGAATATCTTCTTTTTTTCTTGTAATTTTTGGTTTATTCTGTTCATAATATGTGTATTTACCCTTCCGAATTTAGTTTTATGACTATCCGATAGTTTGCACATTCCTCTTCCATTTACAAGACACAGAGGCGATTACGACTCTATCGAATACCGAATCGAAGTATCTCCTGTTGAACTTGTAGCAATATTCATCGAGATAGC
>JAKISU010000204.1 GCA_021648445.1 Flavobacteriaceae bacterium | reverse complement strand
GATTCAAGTGCAGTACGTAATTTTACCTATTATTATTATGTAACTGCCGTAGATGAAGATGGGATAGAAAGCAGCCATTTTGTAGTAAGATCAAACATAGGAGCTTCTCCAACTACTTTTACTGGTAGAACATTAAAAGACGTAAGAGTAGTACCCAACCCTTTTGTATTTAATTCTGATGGAAATTATGGAGCAGGAGCTGAGAATCGCATAGTCTTTGCAGGCTTACCAGGACCATGTAAAATAACCATCTATACATTAACAGGCGATATAGTTTACAAAATTGATCTTACTGAAAATGCAGGCTCATATCAGTGGAATAGTAAAACTAAGTATAACCAATTCATAACAAGCGGTTTGTATATCTATCAGGTAGAAAGTACTGAAGGCAAAGGAAGTAAAATCGGCAAATTTATTGTAATTCGTTAGGAAGTGATAAATAGGAGTAATGGAATGAAAAGAATAATTAATGGCTTTTATATCATAGTATTTATAACTCTCCTTCAAGGACCCGTATTCTCACAAGGCGGATTGATTTTTGACGATTTTGAAAAAGTTGGTCAAGCGGGGTTCAAATTTTTATCGATAGGAGTAGGAACTCGAAACACCGCAATGGGCGGAGCCGGTGCAACTAACGAAGGTGACGCAGTATCCTTGTTTTGGAATCCTGCTGGAGTAGCCTCAATGAAAACAATCACTACTTATGTAGGTCATACCCAATGGTTCGCCGATATAAGCCAAACCTCCCTAAGTGCAGTTTTGCCAGTAGCAAATGTCGGTAATTTCGGATTAAGTTTTACCTATATGGATTATGGGAATATAGAAAGAACAGCAATACCGAGTGGGGGTGCATCAAGTTGGGAAGATGGAATAGCTTATGTAGATTTAGGTATAATCAAACCATCAGCCTTAACAGTAGGTCTCTCTTATAGTAAAGCCTTAACAGACAGATTTGAAATAGGAGGAACGCTAAAATATGCATATGAAAACCTAGTTGTTATGAACAAAGGTACTTTTGCTATTGATTTTGGAACAATTTATAATGCAGGAGTTCATGATCTAAAAATAGCCGTAGTAATGCAACACTTTGGATTTGAAGAATTAAATTATATAAATCAAGGGTTTATACTCCCGCTAACCTTTCGAGTAGGATTTTCGGGCGATATATTGAGTCTTAGTGGCTTAGCATCTGGAACAAATAAAATAATATTGGCAGTAGAAGCAGTAAAACCAATAGATTATTCAGAAAGAATACATCTCGGGATGGAATATTTATACAATGATATGATAGCGTTGCGAGCCGGTTATCGTTTCAATTATGATTCAGAAAATATCACATTAGGCTTTTCAGTTAAATATATGGGATTTGATATCGGATATTCCTTTGCAAATTTCACTAACAACTTTGGCAGTGTAAACAGGTTTGATTTACAATATTATTTCTAAGCTAACAGAATAAAGAATTTTAGAGATGTAGCTTCTCAAGTAAAAAGCAATTTAGTTTTAATAAGTAGTGTCCCAAAGATATGATATATGTGATAAGAAGAGAAAAAAAATAAGTACTTACACCCAATGTGAGTGACGTGGCTTTGCCGTGCTATAAGCAAATGTTTTTTGTAATTAGATTTTGCAAAGAGGTTAGGTTCAAAAATAATTATAGGAGGTAATAATGAATAAAAAATTTTACTGACAAATATTATTTGATTTTTTAATAGCGTAATATTTAATCTACCTTAAATCACACTTTTTTAACAAATCAAGGAGTTTATAATGCAGAAAAACCAACCACAATACTCAATCATTCTATTTTTTATTTTAATGATGGGACTCACTTTTAATATAAGTGCTCAAGAGACATTTATGTTTGAAGCAGAAGATTTTACAATAGCAGATCCGGCAAATATCGACTCGTCATATCTTGTAGTGGATGATGCATCAGCTATGGGTGAAAAATATCTTAGAGTAACCGGAGTAACCACAAAAAGTAAAATATATGCTGGTTACGAATTTACTACTACAAGTGCAACAGATACAACCTACTATGTTTGGGTAAAAACACGCCCTTGGAATAATTATTGGAATTCAAGCACCAATAAACATTATCTTAACTGGAACATACCTGATTCAATAATAGAAAGAGGCGGTTCAGCATTTCCATTTCAAGGTATGACGTATAATGCAATGAGTCCTCAAATAGCAACAGGCGATACCTTAGAGTGGCGATGGTATTTAGTGACAGATGCAGCTTCAGCAGCCCCATTGGAATTAAATCTTCAGGCAGGAGCACAGAATTTTTTCTGGCGTATAAGAGCCGGTATAGCAGTGTTCGATCAGATAAAAATTACAAATGATTTGAATTGGCGACCAGATATAGCAATAGAATATGAAGCAGAAAGTGGAGCAATTGTTGAGCCGTTAGTTATTGAAGGTTATGATGGAGCTTCAATGGATAGTGTAGTATCAGCACCGGCAGGGAGTGGCACAATAGCACAAACTGATCTCGTTCGTGGAAATGATGATTTAGGAGTTGTACTTACACAGGCACCGGGTGATTATTATGTATGGCTATTGGTTGATTTGCCTTCCGAGTCATCCAACTCTTATTGGGTTGGAACAGGGGATGAGCAGATAATGCCACCAAGTTGGGAAGGTGATGTAACCAATGGATTAAAATGGCAGCGCGTTGAAGATGCTGGTGTTCCAAAAGTATTTCCTTTCACGCCAGG
>JAKISU010000203.1 GCA_021648445.1 Flavobacteriaceae bacterium | reverse complement strand
CTAAAAGACAACCTGAAAGACCATATGGATATGTTGGTAAAGAATCCTACTAGAGTTGCTAAGTACTTTGAACATAAGGACATACAATATGCCGCATAATAACGTTATAAAGTAGTCGGGTTAATAAATTGGTATAAGTTATTAAATGTTTAAAAGTTAAAGTTGTAATCTACAAAACCATAAATAAAATATTTTTCTATATTTGAAGTAATTCTTTTAAGCATATGAATGCACCTTTTAATGTATATTCACCCCCCTAACAAATTCTTAATGAAAGAAAAGGTAGATATAAATAATGGTTTATTTATTAAATTAATAAATGAAAAAAGCGCTGTTGCTTTTCAAATTTTATTTAAGCTTTATAGGGCGAAACTTTTACATTTTGCCTACGGATATATATCTAACAAAGAAGATGCTGAAGAAATAATACAAGATGTATTTATCAAGATTTGGAAAACTGAAAATATTCACACCAACCTCAATGGCTATATCTATAAAATCACTAGAAATGCTTGCCTAGACTACTTAAGAAAGAAAAAACTAACATTAAATGTTGAAAATAATACATTTCAAATAATTGCGTCAATAAATTATAATGCTTTAGCCGATGACTTGGCGTCTCAAATAATTGAACGTGAATTAGAAGATGCGATTCTAAAAGCCGCTGAATATCTTCCTGAAAAATGCAAAAATGTATTTTTGCTTAGTAGAATAGAAGGTCTTAAACATAAAGAAATTTCAAAAGAACTAAATATTTCTACAAAAACCATTGAAAATCATATAACCAAAGCACTAAAACATATGCGACTTCATCTTCGAGATTTTCTCACCTTTTTCTAAAAAAACATACAACTTGTAAAAAATAAATGCTTTTTGCCTAGGGGCATATATGTATAATTACGTCATAAAAGTATAATTTACGATGTAAATGCAAAAAAGACAAATTTTAAAATTTATTAAAGAAGAATTGAATGAGGCTGAAAAGCAACATGTTATTGATTGGATAAGAAATCATTCTGACAACCAAAAAAGATACAATATACTTAAAGCAACTTATATTGCATCTTCATTTAATGAAACCTCAACTTACAATAGCGACTTCTTCTTTAAGAAGTTTAATAAAAAGGTGCGTGTTAAAAACAATTATAAATATGTTGCTATAGTGACATCATTTGTACTAATTTCTTTTTTCTCTTTTAATTATTTTAATCAAACTGAGGTATTAAATAAAACATCTGATCAGCTAAAAGAATTGGTTGATATCAATATAATCAATACCGTTACTTCTAAAGGAGGTAACAGTAATATAATTCTTCCCGATGGATCAAAAGTAGTACTGAATGCAGACAGCAAATTATCATACCCCAAAATATTTAATGATAGTATAAGAAATGTAGTCTTAATTGGTGAAGCTTTTTTTGATATTGAGCATGATTCTAAAAGACCTTTTATTGTTGATGCTAATGAAATAAAAATAAAAGTTTTGGGTACAACATTTAATGTCAAATCTTATTCTAAGGATGAAAAAATAGAAACCACACTAGTAACTGGTAAAGTAGAGCTTATTAAAGATAATGAAACACCTGTAATACTTGCTCCATCACAAAAGGCTGTTTTTTATAAAACTCAAAATAAATTAAAAATCGAAAAAGTAAACTCTTCTAATGTTGTGGCTTGGAGAAAAGGAAAATTAGTTTTTAAGAACACATCAATGAAAGAAGTTGTTATTGATTTAGAAAGAAAATACAATGTAAAATTTACTATTAACTCACAAAAACTTCTAGAATATGAATACACCGGAACCTTTGATAATTTAAGTATTGATGAAGTACTTAAATTATTAATCATTTCATCCCCAATAAGTTACACTATAAAAGATGAAAAAATAAATCTAGATATGAATTAATTATAAAGCAAAAGAGAGTGCGGCAACACCCTCTTTAAGCTAATTATTTCTACTCTAGTGAGTAAAAACAAATTAAACCTATCAAATTTATGAAAAAAAATGACACTAATGTTTCATATGGAAACAAATTCTTTTTAAGAATCATGAAAATTTACATCCTCTTATTTTTCACAACTATGGCTAACCTTTTTGCAACCGAAGCAAACGGGCAGAAAATTACCATAATTTTAAAGATGTAGAATTGAAAACTATATTTGAAGAAATTGAAAATAAAACAAGTTTTAATTTTTTCTATAATAATACTTTGATCGATGTCAGTAAAAAAGTTTCTTTAAATGTTGAAAATAAGGAATTAAATAAAATTCTATCTAAACTATTAAGAAAAACTAAAATTGATTATCGGTTTTTTAAGGATCAAATTGTTTTATTTCCTAAGAACAACACTTCAGTGGTTGCAATGATTGATGAAATACTTGTAGAAAGTGAAAATGTTGATAAAAAAGAAGCTTCAATAGAAAATATTAAATCGAAAATTGACATTGCTATTCAAGATTTAATTAGTGGAGTGGTTTCTGATGATTCCGGACCTTTACCAGGCGTAAGTGTTATAATTAAAGGAACATCAAAAGGTACTGAAACAGATTTTGATGGTAAATATTCAATTGATGCTAATGTAGGAGATGTTTTGCAATTTAGTTTTGTAGGTATGAAAACTATAGAAAGAACTGTAGGACAAACCAATATAATTAATGTTGGCTTTAGTCTAATATAGCGTTGTTTTCTTTGTAAAGATGCTCAATTGTATATAACTACTCATTTCTTGCGTTGGTGTTTTCTAAGCTTGCTGTGATTATCTGCTTCATATAGCTTTGATTTTTA
>JAKISU010000067.1 GCA_021648445.1 Flavobacteriaceae bacterium | reverse complement strand
TCTAAAGAATTCCTCGAGGCTTGCCTCGGGGTAAAAGTGGAAAGTTTGAAAACCTTAGGTTTTCATTAATCTAAAAATATTTTTTCCGCTTGATACCTCGTCAGCTTGCTGCGGGGTCATTCATTAGCTCGATTAAAAAAATTTGATGAGGTGGACATCTTAGATAAAGTAATAAATCGTTACTACTCGGAGAATGTGCGAGCGAAATGACCGAAGTCAGAAAATTAATGACACCGAAATTGAAAAGAGTTTATGCAGAATACGAAGAATATTATGAGAATATAGATTTAAACATAATACTACAGGAAATTTTACTATTGGATTTCCTTTTGATTTACAGTTAGGTCTAAAATTTTAGAAATTCTCCTCCATTCAAGAACTTAACACAACAAATCATAATCTTAAATTTATTGATAAAGAATGAAAAAAGTTACATTATTTAATACTTCTTTAACGTTTTAATTATCTCTCTCTTAACATCGAATGAAATTTATAAACTTTAGTTTTGAACTTTAAATTAATATTATATGAAAATAAAACTACAGGTACTTATTGCACTTTCTATATCTTTTTTTACAGTTGGGTATACACAAACTACCAAAAAAAAGAATCAAATTGAATTTTCTATTGGTTACAATTCTGGTTCTTTAAAAAATCTAGAACTAGCTCCTGTAGCTCGATACGATTATAATGGTTTAGTATATAAATTGAACTATGAACGTACAAGCAAAAAACAGAATATATTTGAGGTTGGGTTAAATTTCCTAGGAAAAACAGCATTAAAAACAGACAAATTATCAAATTTTAATACAGAAATTTTGAAAGCGGGTTTAGATTTTTCATATTTAAAACAACTTTATAATAAAAATGATTTGTCAATACATTTAGGTTTGCAGTCGCGAACAAATATTTCCTTTTTTTTTAATAAAAGTGACTATATTGATTTCCATCAAGAACTTGGTATTGCAAGTCGATTTAAATATCAATTAAATGAGGAACAATATTTCTTATCAAAAATAACAATTCCATTTATTTTGGGTAGAGTTACTAATGCTAGTGCAAACTTATTTTCCTTTAATCGTTATCAAAGTATGTTATGGAATCTACAATATGGCTATAAACTATCAGAACGCTTTGATATAAAAGCAACCTATGATTTTAGTTATAATAGACTTCAAATCCCAAGTGCTTATAGAGAGTTACAACATCAAATAAATCTAGGTATCATCTATAAATTTTAAAATAATTATGAAACATATAAAATCTACAACTTACATTTTATTCAGCACATTTTTTTTATTACTAACCTCTTGTGCAGACACTTTAATAGGAGACGAAGGTCAATTAGATGAAGATATTTTTTTAAACTATCAAACAAAAACGGAATTGGAATTACCATTTGAAAATGAATGGTTTATAGCAGCAGGTGGAAGATCAGTTATTCAAAACCACCATTTCATTCCTTTTCGCCATCAAAGATACACAATGGATATATTTCAAACAGTAAATGGAAAGTCTTTTATTGGAGATGGTACTAATAATGAAGATTATTATTGTTTCGGTAAACGTTTAAACGCTCCAGGTGATGGAAAAATAATTGCGATGAGAAATACTATTGAAGACAATATACCTGGCGTTGTCTCTGAACCAGATTTAGGTAATTATATCATAATTGACCATTTAAATGGAGAGTTTTCTTTTATGGCACATTTAAAAAAAAATACTATAATAGTATCATTAGGCGACACTGTAGTTAGAGGACAAGAAGTAGGAAAAGCTGGAAATAGTGGAAATTCTACAGAACCACATATACATTATCATTTACAAACAACATCAGAAACTTCAACTGGTATAGGACTTCCTACGCAATTCTTAAACTATTATGCAGACGATGAATTTATAGAAAGAGGTGAACCAATCCGAAATCAGATTGTAAGGAAAAATTAAAAACGTTTTACAACACCGGTAATCGTTGCACAAGACATTAAATTTCTTACTTTAAGCACATTTTTAGAGTAGCTTCAATTGATTGATAACAAAAAACGATACTTTTTTGATTGTTTAACAGCTTATTTCTTTCAATTTTTATGCTTCTATAGCCACTTTTAGAATGATCTTAAGACACTATTTATACCAAAGGCAAATTATAAATGCTTGATATTTTAAAATAAAAGAGGCTTAGGGTCTCTAAAAAATCGTTTTAAATACTAACTTTGGATTTAAGTGGGGTTTGTGCACAAACTTCCTCTGAACGGAAAAATAAGAATTTAAAAATATGTCTTTAAAAACCAAATAAACGAAATTTAAATACCATGAAACATTTACTTATTCTAACAACCATTATGTTATTTAGTGCGATTGAAACACCTCTTTTCGCTCAAGAGGATAATTTTGTAAAAGACTATTTAGAGCGCTTTGAAAATTCACGAAAATATTTAATTCTTGTGGTAGAAATGATGCCAGAGGATAAATATGACTTTAGAGCTACACCTGAATCTAAAAGCTTTGCCGAAAATTTAATGCATATAGGATATGCTGTAGATTGGCATAGTCAGTCATTGCTAGGTGGACGTGAACAAAGAGATAATAGTACTGACTCTACATTTTGGGTTAATAATAAATCTAAAGAAGAAATGATTGCGACAATTGACAAAACATTTAATGAAACTATAAGGTTAATTAAACAATTTGATACCAGTCAATTTAATGACGAACTAGACTATTTTGGATTGAATAGGACAAAACGACAAATTTTTTCATTACTTGCTGACCACGTAACGCACCACAGAGGACAAATGCTTGTTTATTTGAGACTAAACGGGCTTGTTCCGCCTAGATACGTTCTGTATCAATAACCTAAATGAATTGAATATAAAGGTTAGGAAAGGGAATTTAACGAAATAATTTGATCTCTGAAAAAACAACTAAATGGCAACAACGTATCCTATAATTAATTACTTGGTTATAGCCTACTTACGAAAATGCTCGCGAATTTTCTATTCGGTTTTTATTTGCTAAATTACGTGCTAAACCAACGCAACTAATCATACACAAAACCGTTGGTAATAATACAAAAAAATGAAATTCGATTTTATAACAGACGAAAAATTTAGAGACATTCTTGAAAGGGATTTTGAGGAATTAACAAAATGTTTAGAATCAGAATGTTCAAAGTCAGTATTAATTTTGTCGGGTAGTATTATTGAGGCAATATTATCAGATTACTTTAGTAGTTTCCCTCCAGAAGGAAAGACTAAAAAGAAGATATTAAGTTTTGATTTGTATCAACTCATAGAACTTGCTGAGGGTAATAAACTGATTTCGAAGTCCACAAAAGACCTTTCAACTGTATTAAAAAATTACAGAAACTTAATTCATCCTGGAAGAGAAATTAGAAAAAACGAAACATTTGATTTTGACACTGCTGTTGTTGCAAAAAGTTTGCTAAACATAATTGTTAAAGAAATTAGAGAAAATTATTTGAACAATTTAGGATATTCTGCATCTGATTTAATTTCAAAACTAGAAAGTGATGCTTTATCAAAAACAATTTTCGAAAAACTATTAATAAAAGTTCACAAATCTGAAAAAGGTAATTTATATAGCATCCTAATTGAAAATGAATTAGATGAATCCCCTTTTGCAAGAAACATATCTAATCCTAAGAGATATATTAGTATTCTTAAATCACAGATTGACAGAGAGATTGTTGAAAAACAATTGAAAAAATTAATCAATAAAATTGAAACTGGAAAACAATGGGAAGTAATTACTTATTATGATTTACTACATCAAGAATTAAACTATTCAAATGAAGAAGATATAGAACTTATCATTTTATATGTTATTAATGTTTTTATTGAACAAGCAAGTCAAGAGTCAGAAATTGAACGATATAAAAACCTGAATCTTTTTTCAACTTTTGGCGCATATTTAACAACTGAATCTATCAAATTAGAGTTTTTGAAACTCATTTATAAAATTGTTATCAATTTTGATAAAGACAATTATTTATACTTAACAGTTTATGACCAATTATTAAATTCTGTTACATCAGATAAAAAGGATAAAATTAAAGACTACGTTACAAACAATGTTAGTTCATATTTTTACGAGAAATTTTATAAGAAATATGATAGTGGAGATTTTTTACCATTTTAAAACAAATACTATTGCCAACAATCAGTAAAAGCAATAATGGCTAATTGTTAAATTCAATGTTGGTTTTGTATCTCGAAGTCCGCAAAATTTACTCCCGACCCTTCGAGATGCGTTAATATTTGAAAAGAAAAAAATTAATCCCGAAAACTTCGGGATGGCTAAGTACAAGACCGAAAGTTCAGTCCTTCGGAATCCCGAACTAACCATAGCCAATACGAGAAAAATTTATCTGTATGAAAAATAGCCCGTTAACAAAATTTATTCAGAAATCTATTCCATTAAATAAAATTGATGTCGAAGAGATTACTAGTTCTTTTCGCTTAAAAAAACTTAAAAAAGGTGATTATTTTTTGAAAGAAAATCAAATTAGCAACGATTATTTCTACCTCCATAAAGGGTTAATGAGAACTTATCTGTATGATTTAAACGGAAATCAAATAACTACGGATTTTTTCACAGAAAATAATATTGTATTTGAGGTAACATCATTTTTCAATCGAGTTCATTCAGAAACAAATATTCAAGCTATTACAGACTGTACGGGTTACAGAATTTCTTACGAAGAATTAAATACTCTTTTTCATAGCAAACCAGCATTTAGAGATTTTGGACGGGCTATTTTGGTCAAAGAATTCATCACATCAAAAAAAAGAGTGTATGCAATGATTAATCAAACTGCTGAAGAACGCTATCAGAATTTACTTCTTTCCAAACCAGAAATATTAAAAAACTCACCATTGAAGTATATCGCTTCCTACTTAGGTATTACAGACAGCACACTTAGTAGAATACGGCAAAAAAAAATAGCGAATTGATTTCTTGCCTTTTGTCAAACATAATTAGTTTTTTTACACTGAACTTTGCAGTGTACAAAAACATAAGCAAAAATGATAGAGGTTTCAATTATTACATCTTTTGGATTTATTTTAACAACACTTATTACTCTTTGGTTCTTTTTCAAAGCTTCAAATAACAAAAAGATACTTTATGGTATTTTAGTATGGACAACCATTGTAGCTATTCTAGGTTTATTGGGATTCTATCAAAAGGCAGGTACGTTTCCACCAAGATTTATTTTCTTACTTGTGCCAGGTGTCATATTTGTCCTTTTACTTCTTTTAAATAAGAAAAGTAGAAATTTTATGGACAATCTAAATTTAAAATGGTTGACATTGTTGCATACCATTCGCATTCCTGTAGAAATTGTTCTCTATTATGTCTTTTTAGAAAGGTTAATCCCTGACCTTATGACTTTTGATGGTTATAATTATGATATTATTTCAGGGCTGACAGCTCCAATAATTTATTACTTGGTATTCGTTGTGAAAGTGCTGAACAAAAAAGCACTTCTGATTTGGAATTTTTTAGCATTAGCATTGCTGATAAACATATTGACTATCGCCATATTAAGTGCCCAAACTCCGTTTCAAAAATTGGCATTTGAACAACCGAATATAGGCGTAACTTATTTTCCATTTGTGTGGCTTCCAGCAGTAATTGTTCCTATTGTTTTATTTTCCCATTTGTCTAGTATTAGACAGTTATTCGTTTCACAAAAAGAAGGAGATAGAAATGATTAAAATACTAGAAAATAAAATGGTGGAGCAAAATGCTCAAGCAATAAAGTGCTTAAAGGTAGATGGCACTAAAAATACGAAAGGAGCTATCAAAAAAATAAATAGCCAAATAAAATAGTAAGTAATGGCTAAGAGAATGCAAACCCGAAGGTTTGTGCTTTTTTTAAACCTTTGTGATTATAGAAAAAGCGGTACATTTTAACCGCCACTACTCATACATAAACCGTTACAAACATTGGTGAAACGAACTCAAAATTGAAACAGTAAAATAAAAAAGAATGAATAAAACAGTAGGAAAGATTGGAATAACACTTTTTAATAGTAGGAATTATACTCATTTTCATAAATGATTTAATAGATAATTGTATGTCCGTAAATAGTCCTAAATTGAATTAATTTTCGTATATTTATTTGATATTAAAATAGTTAATAATGAATATATTTAGTTTTGGAGTTCACTTTACAGATGAAAAGAGTTGCAGAATGCATTTTAAAGCCCAAAGAGACCATGAAGGGGTTATTTGTAAACGTTGCCAAGGAACAGAACACTATTGGTTAGTTAATAAATGGAGTTATCAGTGTAAATCCTGTAATTCTAGGACATCACTTCGCAGCGGTACGATAATGGAAAGTTCTAAGTTATCCTTTATGATATGGTATAAGACTATGTTTTTGATGAGCACTACCAAGAAAGGATTTTCTAGCAAGGAGATACAGCGTCAATTAGGATTAAAACGTTATGAGCCAGTATGGGCAATGGTTCATAAGTTGCGTAAAGCTATGGGACAACGTGATGATCGTTACACTTTGGAAGGAATGATAGAAATGGATGAAGGCTATTTTACCATAGAAGCTTCAGAGCAAGTCCATACAACTCAAAAAGCAGGTCGTGGCAGTAAAACAAAATCGAATGTGATGATAATGGCTGAAAGTACGATTCTTGAAGATATAGATACAGGAAAAGTAGATAGACAGTGTAGGTATTTTAAAGCTAAGGTACTTCAGGACCATAAAGCAGATGGTACAGACCAGATCTTTGAAAAAGCTATAGATGATGAGCAAACGATTGTCTTTACTGACAAAAGCACATCTTATGTTAATATTGCCGACTATGTTGAAATACATATGAGTGAAAAATCAAATGAAACAACAACTAAAGAAACCCTTAAATGGGTACACATAGCCATAAGCAATGCAAAGCGAAATTTTGTAGGTACTTATCATAAAATCAAGAAAAAGTACTTACAGTTATACCTAAATGAGTTCGTTTATAAGCTTAATAGAAGATATTTTGGAGAACGAATCTTTGACAGACTAGTCATAGCAAGCATTACAGCTAATGGACATTAAACGGATATACAAAAAAAGAATATAAAATATTAAAAATCAAAATATTGAAATAGCATTTTCAATTCGCTTAATAGTTTCTTCTTTACCAATTAATGCTATAATATCAAATAAATGCGGGCCTTTCATTGCTCCGACCAAACTTAATCTAAGAGGTTGCATTACTTTACCAAATCCTATTTCTTTGGTGGTGATCCATTCTTTAATAACAGTTTCAATGTTTTGAGATGAAAAATCATCTACAGTTTCCAAAACAACAATTAATTCTTTCATTACAAGAGGCGTTGCCTCTTTCCATACTTTTTTAGATGCTTTTTCATCATAAGAAGTTGGAGCTTCAAAAAAGAAATTACTTAATTCCCAAAAATCACTTACAAAAGTTGCACGTTCTTTTATAAGAGAAATAACTTTTGTTATATACTCCTTGTCATTCCCGTGAAGACGGGAATCTTTCAAACCTTTATTAAATGTTAATAGAAACAACCCAGCCAATTCTTCATCGCTCTTTTCATGCAAATACTGTTGATTAAACCATATTGCTTTATCAGGATTAAACTTTGCACCGGCTTTACTCACATGCTCTAAACTAAATACTTTTATCAGCTCGCTAAGCGAGTAAATTTCTTTTTCAGACCCATCACCTTCATTCCACCCTAATAATGCTAACATATTTACTACTGCTTCAGGAAAATATCCATCCTCTCTATAACCATGTGAAACATCATCACCATTTTCCCATTCTAATGGGAATACAGGAAAACCCAGTTTATCACCATCACGTTTACTCAATTTACCTTTCCCTTTAGGTTTTAAAATCAATGGTAAATGTGCAAATTTTGGAGCTTCCCATCCAAAAGCGCTATATAACAATACGTGCAATGCCAATGATGGTAACCATTCTTCTCCACGAATAACATGTGTAATTTCCATTAAATGGTCATCTACAATATTTGCCAAGTGATAAGTTGGCATGCCGTCTGATTTAAATAAGATTTTATCATCCAATACATTAGTATCAATTTTTATTTCACCTCTAATTATATCATTTAATAGTAAGGTTTCATTTTCAGGTGACTTGAACCGAATCACATATTTTTCTTCGTCAATACGCTGTTGTACTTCTTCTGCGTTAAGCGATAAAGAATTATCTAATTTTAGTCGGTTATGCCAATTATAAATAAAAGTTTTCCCTTTAGCTTCATGATCTTTTCTATGAAAATCAAGTTTTTCAGGGGTGTCAAAAGCATAATATGCATTGTCTGATTCAATCAATTTATTAATATATTTTTTATAAATGTCTTTACGTTCAGATTGACGATAAGGACCAAAATCATTACTCCCGATAGCTATCGGGATATTTGGGCCTTCATCAAAAGGAATGTTTAACCAGTTTAACGCTTCAACTATATAATTTTCAGCACCTTCAACATATCTATTCCGATCAGTATCTTCAATACGAAGTATAAAAGTTCCGTTATATTTTTTAGCAAATAAATAATTGAATAATGCCGTTCTTACACCACCAATATGTAGCGGACCTGTTGGACTGGGCGCAAAACGCACTCTAACTTTGTTAATCATTCTGTTAAAATTTGACAGCAAAGATACTACTTGACAATGAAAATTGTAATTTTAGAGTTTATAAATGTATTAATATGAAAAGAGAGATTGTTAAAGCACTAACAGATAATTTTGAAAACCATTCTCATACAACAGATAAAAATATTGAGTTTTGGTTTGCTAGAGATTTACAGCAACTCTTAGGATATTCAGAATGGAGGAATTTTATTAAAGTTATTATAAAAGCTAAAACGGCTTGTGAGGTTTCAGAAAATAATATTTTAGACCATTTTGTTGATATCAACAAAATGGTAAAATTAGGTTCTGGTAGTGAAAGGAAAATAGAAGATATAATGCTTACCAGATTCGCGTGTTATTTAATAACTCAAAATGGTGATTCAAAAAAAGAACAAATTGCTTTTGCACAAAATTATTTTGCTATTCAAACAAGAAAATTTGAATTAATAGAGAAAAGAATAAACGACTGGGAAAGGTTACAAGCTAGACAAAAACTTACATTATCCGAAAAAGAATTATCTAGTTTGATATATGAAAAAACAGGAAATGATAGAAATTTCGGACTCATTAGAAGTAAAGGAGATCAAGCTTTGTTTGGAAAATCTACTCAGCAAATGAAAAAAAAATTAGGAGTTCCTAAAGGAAGAGCCCTAGCAGATTTTTTACCAACAATTACTATTAAAGCGAAAGATTTTGCAACAGAGATAACAGTTTTTAATACTAAAGAAAAAAATTTAATATCTGAAAGAAGTATTTCAGCCGAACATATAACAAACAATAGAGGAGTTAGAAATTTACTATTAAACAGAAGAATAAAACCTGAAAATTTACCTCCCGAAAAGGATATTAAAAAATTAGAAAGGAAAGTACAATCAGAACCTAAGAAACTGGGTAAAAATCCTGATAAATTAACTTGAGCAGTTTCTCCAACATACAACAGAAACTACAACTGTTCATTAAAAAATATTATATTAATGAACTGATTAAAGGCTTGATTTTATTTTCTACCTTTGGTTTGTTATATTTTTTAATAACACTTTTTATTGAATATTTTTTATGGCTACCCCCCAACATTAGGAGTATTTTATTCTTTGTTTTTATAGCAGTTGAACTGGGTTTACTGGTTAAATTTATCGTATTACCTATTATCAAGCTCTTTGGTTTACAAAAAGGAATCTCATTTACAGATGCCTCAAAGATCATTGGTAAATATTTTCCTGAAGTTGATGATAAGCTATTGAATGTACTACAACTCAATCAAAATCAACAGCAATCGGAATTGTTATTGGCAGGGATTGAACAGAAAGCAGCGTCACTACAACCAATTCCGTTTAAAAATGCTATAAATTTTAAAGGAAACGTGAAGTATTTAAAATATCTATTAATTCCAATATTTATTTGGTTATTTACTCTTCTTACCGGAAATAATACGCTGTTTAATGAAAGTTTTACCCGTGTAATAAACTATCAGACAGCTTATGAACCGCCTGCCCCTTTTAGATTTGTAATTTTAAACGATCAATTAAACACAGTCGAAAACAAACCTTTTGAATTACAAGTTGAAACAGTTGGAGATATTATTCCTGAAAATGTTCAAATCTATTTTAACAACCAAAACTATTTACTAAAAGATAAAAATACCGGTTTGTTTACTTATGGATTTAGTAATTTGAAAGAGCCTTTAACTTTTTATCTTGAAGCTAATGGAGTAAGGTCAAAAGACTATCAACTAAATATAATCAAAACACCAATAGTTACAGGCTTTGAAATGTTTTTGAATTATCCGTCTTATACCGGCAAAAAAGATGAACTCGTTAAAAACACAGGCAATGCTGTTATTCCGGAAGGTACCAATATCACATGGAATATTAAAACACAAGCTACAGATTCACTGACTTTTATAAGCGAAGCCATTTTCCCGTTCAAACTAAATACTGATAACGATTTTTCAATTACAAAAAGACTCAAACAAAATTTAACCTATCAAATAGCAACCTCAAATACTAATTTAAAAGACTATGAAAAACTGAATTATACTATTGAGGTAATTAAAGATGAGTTTCCTAAGATTGAAGTTAAGTCAGATCTAGATTCGGTAAGTAGAGGTCCGGTTCAGTTTGCAGGTCAGATAAGTGACGATTACGGATTACGAAAATTAAATATAGTTTATTATGCTACGGATGATAAAATTGCTGTTAAAAACCTTGCTATTGAGATAAATAAATCAGCCTTTGAAGAATTTTATTATATTTTTTCTCCTGCTAATTTAGAAGTTACAGAAGGTGTTGCTTATGAAATGTATTTCGAAATTTTTGATAATGATAGAGTTAACGGTAGTAAATCGACAAAAAGCAAAACATTTAATTATTATAATAAAACCAAGCAAGAAATTACAGACGATCTATTAAAAGAGCAACAACAAAACTTAGAAGAATTAAATAAAACAACAAAAAGTACTGAAAAATTAAGTAAAGATTTTGAAAATTTTTCTAAAAAACTGAAGAAAAAATCCAAATTAAATTGGAATGATAAAAAAGAATTCGATCAATTTTTAAAACGTCAAGAACAATATCAAGAAATGTTGGAAAAACATACAGATAAACTCAAAGAAAATTTAGACGAACAAGAATTAAATAATGAAGATCAATCTATAAAAGATAAAAAAGAAGAACTTAAAAAACGGATAGAAGAAGCACAAGAACTACAAAAAAAAGACAAGCTGTTAGAAGAATTAAAAAAAATGGCTGAGAAACTGGATAAAGAGGGAATGCTAAAAAAACTAGATAAGTTAGCTCAAAAAAACAAACAAGAAAAACGCTCATCAGAACGGCTACTTGAATTAGCAAAACGCTTTTTTGTTGAGAAAAAAGCCGCTCAGATTTCTAAAAAATTAGATTCTCTTTCTAAAAAACAAGACAAGCAAGCTGATAAAGAAAACAATAACGCTGAAGATCAAAAGAAATTGAATAAAAAATTTGAAGACATTCAAAAAGATTTTAAAGAACTCAATAAACAAAATCAGCATTTGGTGCAGCCGATGAAGTTTCCTGATACCAATAAGGAAGAAAGAGAAATCGATGAAGAAATGAACAAAGCCACAGAGAAGTTAGAAGATCAAGAAAAAAAAGAAGATGAAGAAAACTCTAAATCATCAGAGGGCAAGCAAAAATCGGCAAAGAAAAATCAAAAGTCTGCAGCAAAGAAAATGAAACAATTAAGTGAGCAAATGCAAGGCACAATGTCTGTCATGCAAGGGGAATCAATGGATGAAAATATTGATGATTTACGCGCTATTCTAGAAAACCTATTGACCTTTTCTTTTGACCAAGAGCAATTAATGCTTTCTTTTGATGGTGTTGATGCAAGCCATGCAGAGTTTCCGGTTAAATTAAAAAAGCAACAGATTCTAAAAGAAAACTTTGAACATATTGATGATAGTTTGTATACACTTTCTTTACGGGTACAAAAACTTTCTTCTAACATTCAAAAAGATTTGACTGAGGCACATTATAACCTTGATAAATCGTTAGAAAATATAGCCGAAAACAGAATACATCAGGGAGTCTCTAATCAGCAATATACAATGACGGCAGCTAATAATTTAGCAAATATGTTGAGCAATGTCTTAAATAGTTTGCAAAATCCGGGAATGGGTTCCGGTAAAGGGAAAGGAAATTCATTCAGTTTACCCGATATCATTAAAAAACAAAAAGGTTTAGGTGAAAAAATGAAAGATGGTATTAAAAAAGGAAAAGAAAAAGGAAAGAAAAAAGGAGAAGGTAAACAGCAAGGTAAAGAAGGTGAAGGAGGAAAGCAAGGCGAACAAATGACAGGAGAACAATATCAGATATATCAAGAGCAGAATGCGCTGAAAGAAGCGCTGAAAGAGTTGATGGGTAAAGAAGGAAAGAGCGGCTCAAAAGGACAAAAGGCATTACGACAAATGGAAGAACTTGAAAAGCAATTATTAGATAAAGGGTTTAATAATAAGGTTTTGGAAAATATGTTAAAATTAGAACATGAATTATTAAAACTAGAAAAAGCGACTTTAGAACAAGGAAAAGACAATAAGCGAAAATCAGAAACGAATAAGCAACAGTTTAATAAGCATAGCATTCCTCAAATTAAAAATAAAAAACTCTACTTCAATTCCAAAGAGATTTTAAATAGAGAACCTTTACCTTTGCGCAATAATTATAAAAAGAAAGTTCAAGAATATTTTAAGGATAAATCCGGGCAATGATTGTATTTAATTACGAGACTAAATTTGAGCTAAATAATCTAGAACGGATTATTACTTGGATCACACAATCAATTAACAATGAGCAATATAAAGAAGGCGAAATCAATTATATATTTTGTGATGATGAATATTTAACCGAATTAAATATTAAACATTTGAACCACAGCGAATTAACTGACGTTTTGAGTTTTGATGAGACTTTAGGAAAGTTAATTTCAGGTGATATATTTATATCTGTAGATAGGGTTAAAGAAAATTCTAAGGAGTTTAATGTTTCCTTTACCGATGAGTTGAATAGAGTAATGATTCATGGTATTTTGCATTTTTGTGGATACAACGATAAAACAGAAGAAGAAAAACAGTTGATACGCGAGAAAGAAGATTATTACTTATCTTTGCGCGGCTTTTAATGAGACTTTGATTAGAGAAGGTTTTTAAATCTTCTCTAATCAATTAGCTCGAATTAATCCCGCTGATCCCGATAGCTATCGGGAGTGGGATCTCATAATTATTTATTTGGGTTACCCATTTAGTTCTCAGGACATTGATTTATAGATATAATTTTAAGAGCTGAATAGTCATGGAGATATTAGAACATAATAGATATTTATTGAGCTTTAAAGCTTATAATTATTTTGATTACGAGACTTAAATGGGTAACCTAATTATTTAGTTCTATTTATTTTAAAAAGGAATGTTCCACGTGAAACATGTATAGATGAAACAATGAGTTTATTTCAAGACATATATGATGTAATTGTAGTTGGTGGTGGTCATGCCGGTAGTGAAGCTGCTGCTGCTAGTGCTAATTTAGGCGCTAAGACCTTATTAGTTACAATGAGCTTGCAAAATATTGCACAGATGAGTTGTAATCCCGCTATGGGCGGAATTGCAAAAGGACAAATTGTTCGTGAGATAGATGCTTTAGGTGGTTATAGCGGAATTGTAACTGATAAAACTGCTATCCAGTTTAAAATGCTCAATAAATCTAAAGGACCTGCAATGTGGAGTCCGAGAGCCCAAAGCGATAGAATGCGATTTGCAGAAGAATGGAGGTTAATGTTGGAACGAACAGAGAATCTTGATTTTTATCAGGATATGGTAAATGGACTTATTATTAAAAATGACACCATAGTTGGAGTAAAAACTTCATTAGGAGTTACTATAAAATCAAAGACTGTTATTATTACGACTGGAACTTTCTTAAACGGATTGATTCATATAGGCGATAAAAATTTTGGAGGAGGCAGAGCCGGTGAAAGAGCGGCAATAGGAATTACAGAAGACCTAGTTAAATTAGGTTTTGAATCGGGTAGAATGAAAACAGGAACGCCACCTAGAGTTGATGGAAGATCTTTAGACTATTCTAAGATGATAGAGCAACCGGGCGATGAGAAGCCTGAGAAATTTTCATATAGTAATGTTACTAAACCCTTACAAAAACAACGCTCATGTTATATGACTTATACAAGTCAAGAAGTACATGATTTATTACGAGAAGGTTTTGATAGATCACCAATGTATAACGGACGTATTAAAAGTATTGGTCCACGATACTGTCCTTCCATAGAAGATAAGATTGACCGTTTTGCAACTAAAGACAGACATCAATTGTTTATAGAACCCGAAGGTTGGAATACAGTAGAAGTGTATGTAAATGGTTTTTCTACTTCCTTACCGGAAGATGTACAAGTAAAGGCTTTACGTAAAGTTGTGGGATTTGAAAATGTAAAGTTCTTTAGATTCGGATATGCGATTGAATATGACTACTTCCCTCCTACGCAATTGACCCATATATTGGAAACAAAATTAATTCATAACCTATTCTTTGCCGGTCAAATTAACGGTACTACCGGATATGAAGAAGCTGCTGCTCAAGGGTTAATGGCTGGGATTAATGCTGCTTTAAAAACGCAAAATAAAGAACCTTTTATATTGAAACGAAACGAGGCATATATTGGCGTATTGATAGACGATTTGATTATTAAAGGAACAGAAGAGCCTTATAGAATGTTCACTTCAAGAGCCGAATATAGAACCTTGTTAAGACAAGATAATGCAGATTTACGTTTAACACCAAAATCATTTAAAATCGGATTAACTTCTCAAGAACGATTAGATCGTGTAATAGAAAAGCAAGAAAAAACAGATGCTTTTATTCAGTTTTTACAAGAAACAAGTATTAAGCCAGATGCGGCAAACCCTATTCTTAAAAATAAAAATTCTACTGAAATAACACAATCAATGAAAATGTTTAAGATAGCTGCAAGACCTCAATTAGACTTTAATGATGTGCGCCAGTTTCCTGGAGTGAATGATTTTATTATTGATAATAATATTGATACTGAAATTATTGAACAAACAGAGATTCATGTAAAATATTCAGGTTATATAGCAAAAGAGAAAAACAATGCAGATAAGTTAAATAGACTTGAAAATATTATTATTCCTTCAAACTTTGATTACCACAAAGTAAAGTCATTATCGTACGAAGCTCGTGAAAAACTAACTACAATTCAGCCTACATCTATATCACAGGCCAGCCGCATTTCAGGAGTTTCACCAAGTGATGTTTCGGTGTTGTTAGTCTATATGGGAAGATAAAACGATGGTTCCACGTGAAACATTTTGAGGTTAACTCTATGAAATGAGCATGCTAATCCCGACGCTTCGGGAGCGAACAGCATGTGACCTTTAAAAATCAATAAAGAAAGACACATGAAACAAATCAATAAATCTCCAATAAATAATAACGAATTAAAGCCATATATAACTTGTATAGATTATACAGTTTCACGTGAAACATTTTCTATTTTCATTGATAAAGAATCTGAATTATTGGTCACAACTCCCAGACCAAAAGATAAAGATTTAGGAAAGTATTACGAAAGTGAAGATTATATTTCGCATTCAAATTCAAAGAAATCATTATTAAATAAGGTTTATCAGATTGTAAGGAGTTATACAATCAAACAAAAAATTAAATTGATAAATTCATTTAATGAAACAGATAAAAAAATATTAGATATTGGTACAGGTACCGGAGATTTTTTAGTAGCATGCAAAAATAGTGGATGGATAGTTAACGGAGTAGAACCAAATAAAGATGCAAGAGTATTAGCAAACACAAAACTTCAAATAGATAATCATAAAATATACAAAGATGTAGAGGAGTTAAAACTTCATAGTTGTCATCTTGAGCGCAGTCGAGAGACAGCACTCAGCACTTATGACGTAATAACCATGTGGCATGTATTAGAACACGTTCCAAATTTAACTGAATATGTTTCAAACCTAAAACAATTATTGAAACCTAACGGAACTCTAATTATTGCTGTACCTAATTATAAAAGTTTTGATGCAGTTCATTACAAAGAATATTGGGCAGCTTTTGATGTGCCAAGACACTTATGGCATTTTTCTAAAACAGCCATTCAAAAATTGTTTCAACAAGAAAATATGAAAGTAGTTAAAACCTTACCTATGAAATTTGATTCGTATTATGTAAGTTTATTATCTGAAAAATATAAAACAGGAAACTCAAATCTTTTAAAATCTTTTTTTATTGGATTTAAGTCTAATTGGAAGGCGAGAGCCTCAAAAGAGTATTCTTCGATTATATATATCATTAAAAACAGCTAAAAGTGCGTTTTAAAGTGATTTAAGACGGTTTTTATGATGAATTAGTAATAATACATTAATTTCAATTTATATAACTGCTTAAGCTTATTCAAAGGGCAGTGTTAAATAAATCATTTTTATTAAAATATTAAAACTAATAGATATTATTTATTATTAGCTTTTTTACTTAAAACAAAAATTTCTTTTTGAATTATCTTTTATTAAATTAGCCATCCCCCGAAAAACACATTCAATAAACTGTTAAGTATTGATATTATTGATATTTTAAGGTGATTTAAAATTGGAAAACTGTTTTAAAAGTTGTATTTTGTTATTGCAAAAAAAGCAAAATTCACCTAAAAAACAGTTCCATGAGCAAGATACTAACAAAAAAGATACAA
>JAKISU010000202.1 GCA_021648445.1 Flavobacteriaceae bacterium | reverse complement strand
AGATACTAAATAGTATTCAAAACACCAAACTAATAACATATAAATAACTGATTATTAATCAATTAATACGATAATTTAGGTGATGGAATTTTTGACTCCCGAAAAGCTAAATGGTTTGAGTATATTACGAAATCCTAATATAATTTGGGGTTAGATTAAAAATTATAATTATTTTTAGTATTTTGCGACTTATTAATACTAAAAAATAAAACTCTACAGAGATGAAAAGATTAGTTTTAATGTCAATCACTATCCTTACATTATTCTTTATTAGCTGTACTAATAATGATGATACTTTTAAAGTATCACAAGAATTGGAAGTTCATGATTTTGTTTGGAAAGGAATAAACCTTTTTTACTTTTGGCAAGCTGATGTTCCTAACTTAAAGGATGATAAATTTGCAAATCAAGATCAGTTAAACTCTTTTTTAACTACATATACTAAACCTGAAGATCTATTTGATGATTTATTATTTGATACTCAAAATACAGACAAATGGAGCCGGATAGTTGATGATTATATTGCCTTAGAACAGCAATTTCAAGGAATTTCTAAGAATAATGGTGTTGAGTTTGGCTTGGTAAGACTATCAGGGAGTAATGATGTTTTTGGCTATGTACGCTATATTTTACCAAATTCTGATGCTTCTAATAAGAATATTAAACGTGGAGATCTATTTTTGGAAGTTGACGGACAACAAATCAATATTGATAATTTTAGGTCATTATTATTTTCTGAAAACAATTCTTATATCTTAAGTTTAGCATCCATTTCTGGTGGTACTATTTCTTTAACAGGAGAAACAGTAGCCTTAACAAAAGAGGTATATACTGAAAACCCTGTTTTTTTGACCAAAACTTTTGATATAGCAGGTAAAAAAATTGGCTATTTGATGTATAATGCCTTTATATCTGATTTTGATCAACAATTAAATGAAGCATTTGCGCAGTTGAAAACGGAAGGCGTTACTGATTTGATACTAGATTTACGCTATAATGGTGGTGGAAGAGTGAGAACTGCAGTCTATTTAGCAAGTATGGTCACAGGTCAATTCAATGGGGAATTATTTACCAGAGAACGTTGGAATGCAAAACTGCAAGAAGCTATAGAAAAAGATAACCCTGCTAGGTTAATTGACAACTTTACTAATGAAATACTTAATAAAGATAGTGATGAAAATATTATACTACAAGAACCTATTAATAGTTTGAACTTGACTAAATTATACATATTAGTAACCGGTAGTTCAGCATCAGCAAGTGAATTGGTTATTAATGGATTAAACCCATATATAGATGTAAAATTAATCGGCACAAAAACGGTTGGTAAATATGTGGCTTCTGTAACCTTGTATGATTCTGCTAATTTTGGAAGAAATGGTGCTAATCCCAATCATAGATATGCAATGCAGCCTATAGTATTGGAAGAACTCAATAAATTAGGTGTAAATGATAAAGATGGTTTTGAACCTGATATCAACTTGCCTGAAGATTTGGCAAATATGGGAGTTTTAGGAGAAGAAAGTGACCCTTTATTAGAAAGGGCATTAAATGAAATTGCTGGCATTACTATAAAATATTTTAGACCATTAAGTAAATTCTCTAAATATGAAAAAATAATTAACAGTAAAGAGGTTTTGCCATTTAGTAGTGAAATGTATGTAAGCAAAGACAAAGAATTTTATGAATTTTTAAAAGAAAAAAATAATTACCTTTTTAGGTAGTTTTTTTACTTATTAACCGTTAGGTAAATTAGTTTGTATAAAACCTCTATGCAGCATATCTGGCATGCTTATGATGAAAATACTTTTTCACTTGTGGTTTATCTTTTTTCCTTTTGTTCATAAAATCACTGATATTATCCTTTAGTGTTCTTTGTTGATGGCTCTTTTCTTACCAATGATATTGGTTTTTAAATCTTGATTGACATATTCTTGAGGATTGAGTTCAGGAGAATATGGAGGAATGAAGAACACCTCTATTTTACCCTTTTGTTCTTCTAGCCACCCGTTGAGTTTGATGGTTTTATGAGCTAGATGATTATCTGTAATAAAAAATATTTTTCTAGTGCTGTATTTTATCATTTGTTGTAAGAACGTTTTGAAAACTTCGCTGTTAAAGCCTTTTTCCATTAACATAAATTGTAAATGCCCTCTATTACCTATAGCAGAAATCATATGAACGGTAAAACGTTTATCTGTTGCTTTGATAATAGGAGCCTGTCCTTTTGGGTTCATAACTTCTTCCTGCTTGATGGTCACTTCTACAACCTGTCTCGTCACCAAAATAAATAATTACTTTTTCTTACACTAGCTCGTTTTTTTATAGCTAGATATTCTTGTTCTAACCATTTTTGAACCTTTTCCGGTTTTTGTTCAAAAACTTTTTTAATCGGCTTTTGAGGAGTGTAGCCCCAACTCTTTAAATACCTACCTACTTACCAACGAGATAACTCTACTCCATATTTTTGAAAAAATGAGTTGTTGTGCTCCTTGACTATGTCTTTTCTTAATTTTTGTTTTCATCCAGTAAAGATGAAGGCTTTAAAATAGAATAAAACAAACTAATTTATGCTCTTATTAATAAAACAGAACTCATAGAAAACTATGAGTTTAAAAAATACCCGTTTTCACTATTTTTGAATTGATATAAAGGTCTTATTTTTGATAAATTCTAAACTTCTTACTCTATAGGGGACTTCTAAAAATTAACTCATTGTCAATTAGCTAATTATGCTTATCTTTATGGTGTAAAAAAGTCATGGAAATGTATAAAACACAAGGGAATAAAGGCTTATTTGATGAGGAGTTCACAAGG
>JAKISU010000066.1 GCA_021648445.1 Flavobacteriaceae bacterium | reverse complement strand
TACTTAATTTCTCAAGTCGGTAATGCTCTGAAAATAAAGATATTGATCCAGATGTTTTGTATTTATTCATAATGACAATATGCAATTAATTATTTGATATTCAAAGAATTAATTCAAGAGGTTGCCTTATGATTATTTGATTACCAGTATTGATAGCGTTTTTAAAACTCACAAAATATTCTGGACTATTGTTGTTTATATAAGTTATTAAATCATTTTGTAACTTTATAAAAGCTGTTTTTTGTTCGCTAGTAAATTGTGTTTTTAAATTTTCATAATCTTTATAATTGGCTAATTTTGAAGCAATTGTACCGTTTCCAAAAAAGACACCTTTAAATAATTCTTCACCACTTATCTCTTTGGAATTCAAATCACTATTATTACTACCATCATATTGACTGCAACTTACAAACAAAATGAGAAATGAAAATACAAATGAAACTGTCTTTAAATACTTTCTTATTGATTTCATAATTAAATTAATTTATGTCCATTTTAAGGTCTTGGACGGTTAGTTTTCGACCATTTTCGGCATTCAATTTTCACTTTTCTAGAGAGTAATTTCCTTTTTTGTTTCTAATTCCGTAAGTCGGATGGTCTTGAATTCACTCTGTTTACTCGATTCTAATGGCTACCAACTTGTTATATCAACATATATATAACTATTTATCGATTCAAATTTTCGAATAAAAGTACATTTGATACTTTTTACCCATATCCAAATTTCACACCCATAGCCATAAGTATAAAACCGATAATGCCAATTTAAAATCGAATATATTTCCAAATTGAGAAATAAGTTATAGTGTTGAACTCATTTAAACTCAAAAAAATAAGTGAGTTCATTGACTGCTAAATCAATAGAGGCTAAGTTAAATAATATAATCTAGAATTTGTTACGGCTTTTCTGCATATTTTTTGTGGTTTTCCGTAATGAATTTTATGGTTTTTGGGGTTTTAGGTAAGGTTTATTCGAGTGATAGTTGAGAATTGATGGAGAGATTGCCACGTTCGTCCCGATTACATCGGGTCTCTCTCGCAAAGACGATTTTTGTTTGGATAGGAGGTGATAAATATGGAGAGATTACCATCCCCGAAGCCTCCGGGGGCGCAATGACGATTTTTGATGAGATGCTGAAATAAATTCAGCATTAAAGTTGCTCTTTGAGCAGCTTTATCTGATCTCGTAGTTGAGCAGCAGCAATAAAATCTAATGCTTTGGCAGCTTGTTCCATTAGTTTTTGATTTTCACGAATGCGCTTTTCAATTTCCGGTTTTGGTAAGTATTCTAAGTCCTGCTCGGCAGCTAAATTGGCGGCGGCATCATAATGAAATGATGAAATATTATTTTTGGTCAAGCTACTATCAATACTCTTTTGAATCTGCTTTGGTGTAATATTGTGTTCCGCATTATATTCGACTTGTTTTTCACGCCTCCTATTGGTCTCATCAATGGTCAATTGCATACTTCGGGTAACTTTATCAGCATACATAATGGCTTTTCCGTTGATATTTCGTGCTGCTCTACCGATAGTTTGTGTTAATGAACGATGACTGCGTAAAAAGCCTTCTTTATCGGCATCTAAAATGGCAACTAATGAGACTTCAGGTAGATATAAACCTTCGCGCAGTAGATTGACACCTATCAATACGTCAAACAACCCTTTACGGAGGTTTTGCATAATTTCTACACGTTCTAAGGTATCAACATCACTATGTATATAACGGCAACGAATTTGTATTCTGCTTAGATATTTGGTCAGTTCTTCTGCCATCCGTTTGGTCAAGGTGGTCACTAAGGTACGTTCATCTTTTTCTACACGTACTTGAGTTTCTTCAATCAGATCTAATAATCCCGTTGGACGAATAACCTGCTCTACAAAAACACCTTCTGTTTTTTGTAGTTCATAATCTGCCGGAGTTGCACTTACAAACAGTCTTTGATGTTTATCAATGTGTAATGCAGCGGTGTTCCATCTTCTCGTTGGAAATACTGTCTTTCACGCAATAATTTAGAAGCAGAAAAAACATCTGGTTCAATGATTTCTTTTCGCAAACGCAAAAATTTACTGTTAGAAAGTCGAACACGGTTCAATGCTTCAAACTTGGCTTTGAAGTTTTGTTCTAGTGTTTTTCGATCAACAATATCAGGTCGATAGATGTACTTCAACTCTGTCAGCTGCTTTATTAGGTTTTCTTCTATTTGTGCTTCTTTAGTCATTGAATTTTTTCTTTCAATTTCTCCATTATTTCATCTAGTAGTTCTTCAAAACTGCCTGTTTCTTCACGGATCATACTCCCAATCATTCCCTTGTAATCAGACTTGAAACTGTCCAGATGTTCTTTTGGAGGAACAATGTTGAGCGACTCTAATGTAAGTGTATCATAGTCTGTTGTTTTCATTGGTGTCAATGCCTTTCTGTGCGCAATGATACTTTTGAAAAGTTCTTGATCCTCCAAAGCTAATTTTCCAAAATCTGTTTTCAAGATCTGTCCTATATCATAGAAATGTCTGGACATTCTAAAGTACCTGATTTTCTCTTTTGGTTTCTCAAATTCTTCATGTAGTAGAATGAGTTTCTCCAAAAAGGTCTTTTGAGGGTTGGTTGTATTAACCACAAATTCTGATTCCGAAAAATCCGTTTTAGGATAATGTTCATCAATCATTGATTTGATAGCAACTTCTTGATTGGGTTCAATTAATGATCTTGCACTAACCTCAATCAACACTCTTTTTGGTAAATAGGGCAGGTCATCAAATAGCGATTGATAATTTACTGTAATGGTTTCAGGGTCTTGATCAGATACCTGTGTATTTTCTACCGTCAGTTCAAATAGACTTTCATCAACTCCGTATTCTATCAATTGTTTTTGTAATAATTCAGCTAAATCGGTAGAAACAAATGTGTGACAAGATCTTCTCAATTTTCGGATTTGTCCTTTTGATAAATATCCTTTAAAACCTAAATATTCTCGGTCAATCCCTAAGTCAATATCTTCTGAAAACCGTTGAATCAAATTAAAAGCTTTGCTTAATGAAGTTCCACCTTTGAATATTAAATGATTGGCTAAACCGGAAGTGAATATCATTCGCAGCATTAGTGTTACCCATGCATCTTTCTCAACAGCTTGTGGTGGTAGATTTGTTTTTACAGCAATTTGGGTAAACAATTCTACCTGTTCTTCTTTTGTTAATGTTAGCCAGTTGTTCATTTATTCGATATTGTTTTTTGTATCCAAACGGGTGCATTTTTTAAATTTTGATAGATGAGTTCTCGCTCACCACTTTGGTCAATTATCGTCTGTATTTTATCAATTTGTTCTTGTTGCACATTCTTTTCTCCAATAGCCTTTAATGCCTGAATTATGAGGTTTGTTAATCGGTGTTCAATGCTTAAATTTTTTGGATTTGTCTTTTTAAACTGAATGGTCTGGTTTTCTACTTTTATGATTCTAGCTGAGCCATCTGTTAAGAACACTACTTTCATAGGAATCTGTGTAGATAACCCCAATAAATTCAGAGCCGTTGATCCAGTTGCTATTATTCTTGCTTTGTCACGCTTTGCAATAGCTTTTGCTATTTGTTCAGCATGAGGGTAGATAATGCCTAATCGCTCATGTTTTTTAGGTAAAAAGTATATTCCTTTTGCAATACGTTCAATGCTGTTATCTTTTGTTAGGCGTTGCAAAGACTTTCGTACAGCCTCATAATTACCTAGCTCGGTAAAATCTGAGATAAAGAATATATCACCTTTATCAATCTTCTTTTTTATGGTAGCTAAATCTAACATTGTCCCAAAAGTAGAAAATAAATGGGACTATAACGTCATTTGTTGTGAAATATTTGTCCCGAAAAGCAATTATATTTGGGACACTCTTCTTTTGGTTTGTACGTGGTGGGGAAGTGAAAGCTCTTTTGTTTTGTGAGGTACGGGCAAAATAAAATGTGCTTGAACGTGTGGTGGCTTTCTTTTTTCGCTTGCACACAACGTAAGGATATGGTTGCGTTTTAATACTGAAATAAATTCAGCACAGGTTGAGCTATATCCACTGATACTGAAACGAGTTCAGCACAAGTAAACGAAGTTAGCTAAATTTAGGTTAAGATACAAACTAAATTAAAATCAGTAATTATAGCTGTTCTTTGAGCAACTTTATCTGATCTCGTAGTTGGGCAGCAGCAATAAAATCTAAGGCTTTGGCAGCCCGTTCCATGAGTTTTTGATTGTCACGAATGCGCTTTTCAATTTCTGGTTTTGGTAGATATTCTAAATCCTGCTCGGCAGCTAAATTGGCGGCAGCATTATAATGAAAAGAAGAAATATTATTTTTTGTCAAGCTACTATCAATACTTTTTTGGATCTGCTTTGGGGTAATACCATGTTCTGCATTATACTCAATTTGTTTTTCGCGCCTTCTATTGGTCTCGTCAATGGTCAATTGCATACTTCTAGTAACTTTATCAGCATACATAATGGCTTTTCCATTGATATTTCGAGCCGCTCTACCAATGGTTTGTGTCAATGAACGGTGACTTCGTAAAAAGCCTTCTTTATCGGCATCTAAAATTGCAACTAAGGAGACTTCGGGTAGATCTAAACCTTCACGCAATAGATTGACACCAATCAATACATCAAACAATCCTTTACGGAGGTCTTGCATGATTTCTACACGTTCTAAGGTATCAACGTCACTATGAATATAGCGACAACGAATTTGTATTTTGCTTAGATATTTGGTCAGTTCTTCTGCCATCCGTTTGGTCAAGGTAGTTATCAAAGTACGTTCATCTTTTTCTACACGTACTTGAATTTCTTCGATCAGGTCATCGATCTGATTTAAACTTGGACGTACTTCAATTTGAGGATCTAATAATCCCGTTGGACGAATAACCTGCTCTACAAAAACACCTTCTGTTTTTTGTAATTCATAATCTGCCGGAGTAGCACTCACAAATAAGGTTTGATGTTGTATAGCTTCAAACTCTTCAAATTTTAACGGACGGTTATCCATCGCAGCAGGGAGTCTAAAACCATATTCCACTAGGTTTTCCTTACGGGAACGGTCACCGCCATACATGGCATGGGTTTGCGGAATGGTAACATGACTTTCATCAATGACCATTAAAAAATCATCGGGAAAATAATCTAATAAACAGAATGGACGCGTACCGGGAGCTCTTCCGTCAAGATAACGTGAATAGTTTTCAATACCACTGCAATAACCCAATTCACGGATCATTTCAAGATCGAATTCCGTACGTTCTTTTAATCGTTTTGCTTCTAAATGTTTGCCGATCTCTTTAAAATAATCGACTTGCTTTACCATATCTTCCTGAATTTGATGAATGGCATTTTGTAAGATGTCGGGCGAGGTCACAAAGAGATTTGCCGGATAGATATTCAGTTGCTCATATTTTTCAATAATACGATTATTGACAATGTCAAAACTTTCTATTCCTTCAATTTCATCTCCAAAGAAATGAATGCGATATCCATGATCTCCATAAGAAGGAAAAACAGTAATGGTATCGCCTTTTACTTTAAATGTGCCGCTTTTAATTTCGTATTCTGTTCTTGAATACAAGCTCTGTACGAGTTGATGTAAAAATTTAGTTCTGGCTATCTTTTGGTCAACTTCAATGGTAATAACATTCTTTTTAAACTCTATAGGATTCCCAATACCATACAAACAAGAAACCGAAGCCACAACCAATACATCTTTACGACCTGAAAGTAGGGAAGAGGTAGTACTCAAGCGTAATCGCTCAATATCATCATTGATAGATAGATCTTTTTCTATGTATAATCCGCTTGACGGAATATAGGCTTCAGGTTGATAATAATCGTAATACGATACAAAATACTCCACCGCATTTTCAGGAAAGAATTGTTTGAATTCTGAATATAATTGTGCTGCTAAGGTTTTGTTATGTGCCAATACCAAAGTGGGACGTTGAATTTTTTCAACCACATTAGCGACTGTAAATGTTTTTCCTGAACCCGTTACACCCAATAAGGTCTGGTATTTTTCACCTGAGAGAATATTACTACTGATCTCTTCAATAGCCTGAGGTTGGTCTCCGGTTGGGGTATATTCAGATTCTAGTTTAAATTGCATTTTATATAAAATCAAAATGGGATTACAAAAATAGTGTAATTTGAGGAGAAATAAATAGCCACGAATTCACGAATATTATTGATTGAAATACTTCAAAATTATTCGTGAATTCGTGGCGAAAACTTAATATTTAAACTTAGTTTAATTGCTTTACAAATCTCTCTTTTTTAACAATCTATATGACAAATAGATAAATATAAAGGTCCAAAAAGAAACAATTAGTATTTGATACCAATGCACATCAACATCTTTAGATAGACTTTCACCTACTTGTTTGGCGACACTTTGTACTGCATTTAAAGACGTAAAAGGTTCTTTAATTAAATTGGTCATTGATTCTAATGGAAAGAATTGCATAACACTATCTACTCTATCAGAGGAAGAAGGGTCTTCCTTAAATTTCCAAAATAAAAACCCTTTAAAAATACTCTCAACAAAAAACCATACGAATATGGCGCCTACGGCAAAAGCTGAACGTTTTATTAATATACCCATAAACAATCCGAAAGAGAAAAATCCGATAAGCTTAAAAAAGAAAGCTAATAGATATTCCAAGTCAGAAAAGATAATGGATACTTCGTTATAATCAGAATATGTTAATCCTAATATCATGGACACAACAAATACGAATAGTGTTGATACTGCTGCAAAAACAATTACAGTGTAGAATTTAGAAAGTATAAATTCTTTTTTACTGAGTCCGTCAATCAGATTCTGTTTTAAGGTCTTATTACTATATTCATTCGCCATCATAGATACAATTACCAAGAGTAAAAAGAACTTAAAAAGGGATGCCATAAAGGTGTTAAAATGCCAGATATATGGGAAGTTAAAAATACCTTGATCTGCCAAATGAAACTCTATCGGACCTATATCAAATTTAATGGCAGCTATTAAAGCAATTGAGGTAAGCAAGGCAAAATAGATAATGGTTAATACCTTACTTGCTCTATTGTGTTTTAATTTATGGAATTCTATATTTAAAAGACGTAACATGAATACGGTTTGATTTTATGATTAGTTGTTATTGGTTAGGGTTAAAAATTGTTGCTCTAAACTCGGCATACGTTTTACTAAATGTGAAAGTGTGATGCCATTTTTAAAGAGATAAACATTCAAATCGGTTGCTGTTAGTTCTTCTTGTAACATCGCAATAAGTTTACCTTCCTCTTCTTTTATAGTACCGATTGCCGGATGATTGTTGAGTAATTCACTAAGTTTCTCTTTTTGATTTTCGGTATTTAACTCAAAAAATCCTTTAGAAGCGGTCATTTCATCCACTCTGCCTGAATAGAGTTTTATTCCGTTTCTGATCACTACTACGTGCGAACATACTTTTTCAACTTCATCCAGTAAATGTGAAGCTAATAAAATGGTGGTGCCTTTTGCCGCAATTTCTTTGATGATCTTTCTTATTTCATGAATTCCTTGAGGATCTAATCCGTTTGTCGGCTCATCTAAAATCAATATTTCAGGATCATTCAATAGTGCAGAAGCGATGGCAAGACGTTGTTTCATTCCCAATGAATAGGTTCTGAATTTACTATGTCTGCGTTCGTATAGATTAACAACTTTTAGTTTCTCGTCAATTTTATCATAAGCTACATCTTTGATCTTACAAATAAGTTTCAAATTTTGAGTAGCGGTCATATACGGATAAAAATTGGGGCGTTCAATAATAGCACCAACCTTCTTTAAGGCCTGATGAGTAGAAATAGTACCATCAAACCAGCTAAATTCACCGGAAGTTCTGTTGACTACATTTAAAATAATACCTAAGGTGGTTGATTTTCCACTTCCGTTGGGGCCTAAGATTCCGTATACATTTCCTTTTTGAATATCAAAAGAAAGATTGTTTACTGCATGAACCGATCCGAATTTTTTATCTAGATTTTTGAGAGATAATATTGTTTCCAATAGTGAGGTTATTTTTTAGTTACTTTAATATGACGAGTAAAAATACAATTTGTAACAAGAAATGTTTTATTTTTTGATATAAAATAATAAGGGGAACTAGTTAAATATTAAGAGTAAGTATATATAATAGAACTCTGATGACACTGATTTATCTGATTTTGCTAATCTTCGGAAATTATAACAATCTGCGGTATCAACGTTCCATTAATAAAGTAGTTCTGAAAATTCTTAGCAGAATATTAATTTATCATCTCATCGAAATTGTCGAAGTCAAAATCGTCAAAATTCTCTAAATTATCATAGTTCTCAGCCGGGTCATCACCAATATTTTCACTTGTAAATTTTTTTTCCGGAGCTTCACTAGGTACTGCACCCACTGAAAGTAATAAACTTGGTAGATCAAATTGATTTGTGTCTTCTGCAACAGTGATTAATTCAACAAAAAATGTCCACATTGAAAAGAAATCGTATACATAAATAAGTTTGCTTTTATCTTCAGATAACACATCTTTTATAAAGAAGTTCTGCATTGCTATGGCTTCATTAGCATCACCCATGTTAAATAAAGGAATCTCTTCGCCTTGATTCCAATTATCATCCGTTAAGTAAAATGAGGCCATTTCATTACCATCAAACCCAAAAGCATTGGTAATTGAATTATGTAGATCTTCTAATGTAGTTTCATTGCTAACGGCAATATCTCTTATTACATCTTCTTTGGTGTCTAATATCAAACGAATTTTATAAATCATATCTAGTCTAAAATCTTGGGCAAAGTTATTAATAATTGATAAACTTTTCATTACTTTTACCTCAAACATTATCTTTATATGGATACAGAAAATCTGTTAGAAAAATTGAATAGCGTCGGTAAAAATACCTTAATGGAAACGCTAGATATAAAATTTATAGAAGTTGATAAAAATAAAGTAGTGGCAACGATGCCTGTAACTACTAAAGTACATCAACCTGATGGTGTTTTACATGGCGGTGCAACGGTAGCCTTAGCGGAAACGGTAGGCAGTTATGCTTCATTTCTTTCTGTTGATAAAGAGAAGCAAATGGTAAGAGGTATTGAAATTTCAGCAAATCATTTAAGAAGTATTAGAGAAGGGATGGTTATTGCCACGGCAACACCTATCCATAAAGGAAGAACCACTCAATTATGGGAAATTAAAATTGTTGATGAAAAAGAGAATTTAATTTCACTTTGTAAGTTAACCACTATTGTGCTGTTGAAAGAGTGAGGTTGTTAGTGATTCAAAGTATGAGATTGAGTTAATACTCAATCACAAAAGTTAAGGGTTTTAATCGAAAATAATTCCTTCCTGTACTCGGGACTGCTTTGGGATTTCCGGGTGAGGTAAAACTTTAATCATTATTAAAATTTGTTATCAACTATGGCACTGTTAAGGAATAAATGGTGCAGAATTAGAGAAGTAATTTTATTCTTTTTCAAGGCAGGGCAGAGCGTTAAGAAAATGTCTTCAAGACATTTTTAGCGAACGAGCCAGCTGGCGCATTGGCAAAGCATAGCATCGCTATAGTTGAAGATTTTAACGCAGTAAAAGGGCAAAAGAACAAGCTAAAATGTATCAGTTATTTCTTAACAGTGCCTATATTAAATGTTCTATTAAAAGAATCGTTTATTTTGAAAATTAAAACTACATCCTTTTTTGATAAAATTACCGACTCGTTAAAAGCTAAATTGCCATTTGTAGCATATAGACATCCTGAGAAAGATGAATTAAAAGGGCATTTTCAAAAAAATGATAATTTACATTATATAAGTGATTTTTCTGAATCAGGTTTTGTATTTACACCTTTTGATAATGCTAAACCTGCTGTATTATTTCCTTTGAAAGGATCAGCTACTTTTAAAACTAATTTTTCTAGTGCTTACACCAACTTTGAAGAAAAAAACCACCAAAGGTCACTATCTGAAGCTTCAAAAGAAGCACATATAAATTTAGTGAAAAAGGGGATTGATCTTTTAAATACTTCAGATGCCAAAAAAGTAGTTTTATCTAGAAAAGAAATTATTGATTGTCCTGATCTCAATATTGTTGAAACCTTTAAAAGATTATTAAAAAACTATACAAATGCGATGGTGTATGTATGGTTTCATCCTAAAGTAGGATTATGGTTAGGTGCCACTCCGGAAACCTTATTAAAAGTTGAAAATGACTCATTTAAAACGGTATCATTAGCCGGGACACAAACTTATCAAGGAAGTTTAGATGTTGTTTGGCAACAGAAAGAAAAGCAAGAACAGCAATTTGTAACCGATTATATTGTTGAAAAATTGAATGATGACATTACAGTTTCAGCACCTCATACTATCAAAGCAGGCAGTTTGGTACATTTATGTACTGATATTTCAGGAAAGCTATCACAAGAATTTACGTTGAATAGATTGATAAAATTATTACATCCAACTCCGGCAGTTTGTGGTTTACCTATGAATGAAGCTAAAACATTTATTCTAGGAAACGAAGGGTATGATCGTGGGTTCTACACAGGCTTTTTAGGCGAATTAAATATTGATAATTCTTCTAATTTATTTGTTAATTTAAGATGTATGCAAGTTTTACAAAAACAATTAGCTATTTATATTGGTGGCGGTATCACTATTGATAGCAATCCTAAAAAAGAATGGGAAGAAACTGTAGCGAAGAGTAAAGTGATGTTAAAAGTGTTGAATTAGGTATAAATCTGTGAGTTTCTTTCTTAAGGGAAGTTTCAATCCCAAAGAAATCACCACGTCACTCATACTTCGCTCCCTGCCTCGCTGGCAGGCGGGCTCGTGAAGACGTCTTTTGTTTTATTCAGTGCTTTCAAAAATAATGGCTTAATAGCCAAAAATTATAGAAAAGCGTCTTTGCGACCCCGAGTACTCGGGGGTGGCAACCTCTCAATAATTTTCACCTATCTTTTAAATAAAACCTAGTGTCAAGTCAAGCATAAAATAACGCACCAAATTTTGCTCTTTTTCGTTTTTACTCATCATAAAAAGGTTCACGTAGCTACGGCTATGTTTACTTTTTCTTATTTCGTAAAAATCAAAAAATAGCCGCAACTTATACATCATTTCATACTTGACTTGACACTAGACCACCTTTGCCTTTTTTTATTGATGGTTATAATAATGAAGAGATCACCGCGTCGTTCGTACCTCTCTCCTCGTGAAGACGTTTATATTTTTGAAGTTTGGTGTTTTAATTTATGTAAAATCAAAAACCCATCCTTCTGATAAATCTTTCCATTCAGGATTCATTTGATTTACTAAATCATTTTTCCTTTTTCTATTCCCTTTTTTAAGTTGTTTTCCCCTTAGAATGGCTTCATTTATGTTAGAAAAAACTTCAAAGTAAACTAACTTGTCACAATTGTATTTTTCGGTAAACCCTTTATATGCTTTTATTTTATGCTGATAAACTCTTTTTATCAAATCAGAAGTAACACCAATATATAACAATATATAATACTGTATTATTTTTATTAGTCATAAAATATATAGCGCTTTGTAACATTTGTTTAGTTTTAAAACACTAATCTTTAACTGCTTGCAAATGCATCCAATAATCTTCTTTAGTTGTGATCTCTATATTTCTAAAACCGGCATCTTGTAACCATACTATTTGATCTTTAAAATCATCAGGTTTATCAAATTCATTGTAATGTTCCATCAACCAATCCCACTTTTTGCCATCAGGAAAATTTGAATCAACAAATACTTTCCAATCTTCCAGCAATTTAGAATGTTTAGGACTGTCTTTACTGATCATTAGATCAGTACAAGAAAAAATACCACCTTTTTTAAGTGATCTATTGATTTCTTTGAATAGCACTTTCTTTTCTTCAGAGTCACAGTGATGAAGGCTAAACCCTGCCACAATTAAATCATAACCGGCAGTTTTAAAATCATGATCTTGAAAATATGAAGTAACATATTCAATTTTATAATCTTTAAATTGTTGTTGGCATAAATTCAGCATTTCTTGAGAGGCATCCAAAAGTGTATAATTAGCATCAGGAAATATTTGTAATAATTTAGAGGTTACATTGCCATTGCCGCAACCTAGATCTAAAATATTTTCAGGGTTAAAGACTTTGGGTAAAGTTTCAGTAAAACATGACATTAATTTTAGATAATGCGGTACGCACCCTATCATATCATGCGTGTAATTTTTAGAGAACTCACTAAACTCATCTGCAATGTTATCTTTGATTTTCATAGAAGTTAATAAATAAAGATTATCTTGTTAAAGATACTATTTTATCAAATATCAAAATTATGAACCAAGATCATTAGTCCTACAAACTTTAACAGATAGTTTAATCAAAAGAATTCCCCGACGGCTTGCCCGTCCGACCGGCACGGGCGGGCCTCGAGGATAGTCGGTTTCAAGAAATTTTTTATTTTCGAAGTGTCTAGGGTTTATCTTTTTTATTAAAAAGACGTTTAAATATTTTTATAACAAACAAAGCAATTAGACCGACTATTAGACCTACAAAAAACTCTTTAATTATTAATGGTATACTCAGTAAAAAATCATGTAAAAAGTCAATATTATGAATAAATATTCCTCCGGCTACTAATAACAAAGCAATGGTTCCAATAAAAGCTAAACTTCTAATCACTTTGGGTAACGCATTTATCAGAAATGTTCCTATTAGGTTTGATATACCTTTTTTACCATTACTTGATTTAATAAGTCTGTATCCTATATCATCCATTCTTACAATAAGAGCAACAATACCATAAACCCCTACAGTTGCAATTATAGCAACAATTGACACTACAATAATTTGTGTAGCAATAGGTTTTCCCAGTACAGTTCCAAGAGCTATAATTACAATTTCAACAGATAAAATAAAATCGGTTACTATGGCCGATTTAATCTTCTTTTTTTCGAGAATTAAAACTTCATCATTTGTGAGTATTTCACTTTCATTTTCATCTTTTAAATGTTTATGAGGTACAAAGTATTCGTATATTTTTTCAGCTCCTTCATAAGCTAAATATATTCCGCCTAAGACTAAGATTAATGTAACGACCCAGGGTAAAAAGGCACTTAAAAGAAATGCAATAGGTAGAATAATTAATTTATTGATAAACGACCCTTTTGTTATTGCCCATAATACAGGTATTTCGCGTGAAGAAACAAAACCTGAAGCTTTTTCTGCATTAACAGCTAAATCGTCACCTAGAATACCTGCTGTTTTTTTTGTTGCAACTTTACTCAATACAGCAACATCATCCATAAGTACAGCAATATCATCTAGTAGTGCAAAAAATCCTGATGCCATATATGTTAAATTTAAATTATTGACCTATCTATTATTCTCTTCCCTTCGGGGAGGGTTGGGGAGGGGATACCTACTTCAACTTTATAGCACTTCCTTTTTGTTTAAAATTTGAACCCTTATAATAAGCTTTGAAATTATATGATTTATCTTTAAACTTAGTTATTTTTACATGAAAAGGGGTGCTGTCTAGTTCACTTTTTGGATGTAATTTAGTTAAAATATATTCAAAATTAGATTTCCATTCAATGGCAAAAGTATCTTTTACATTATTATAAGTTTCTATTTGGATAGTATCATTTCTAACAGCAATAGAAGTAATATCTGAGTCTTCTAAAAAAGTTTTAAAAGTTCCTGTTTTAAATTTATTGATATCAGTATTTCCTTTACAGGAAATTAAAATAAATAACAATAGTATGATAAAAGTATAGCGCATTAGATACCTGTATAGTTAGTTGGTGTGATGGCTTTTAATTCTATTTTAATAGTATCAGAAACTTCTAAACTATCAATAAAATCAGCCATGTTTTTTTGGTTGATGACAGTATTGGTTCTGGTCAATCCTTTTAGTGCTTCATACGGATTTGGGTAATTCTCTCTCCGTAAAATAGTCTGAATAGCCTCAGCTACTACAGCCCAATTATCCTCCAGATCTTCTTCAAATTTTTCTTTATTCAATAATAATTTATTCAAACCTTTTAAAGTTGAGGTAAAACCAATAATTGTATGCGCAAAAGGGACGCCTACATTTCGCAATACAGTTGAATCAGTTAAATCACGTTGTAAACGTGAGATGGGTAATTTTGCTGATAAATGTTCAAAAATGGCATTTGCCAGCCCTAAATTACCTTCAGAATTTTCAAAATCAATCGGATTCACTTTATGTGGCATAGCTGAAGAACCTACTTCACCTTTTTTAATTTTTTGTTTGAAATAGTTCATTGAAATATAGGTCCAAAAATCTCTATTAAAATCAATGATAATAGTATTGATACGTTTTAAGGCGTCAAAAATACCTGCTAAATGATCATAATGTTCTATTTGAGTGGTCGGAAAAGAATGATGTAAGCCTAATACTTTTTCGACAAAATGAGTTCCAAATTTTTTCCAGTCTATAGTTGGATATGCCACTTTATGTGCATTGTAATTTCCTGTTGCGCCACCAAATTTTGCAGCATAAGGTATTTGTTGCAATTGTTGTATTTGTTGTTCTATACGTTCAATAAACACCATAATTTCTTTACCTAAACGAGTTGGAGATGCCGGCTGTCCGTGTGTTCTTGCTAGCATTGGTATAGCTTTCCATTCATCTGCTAAGGCTCTTAATTTTTCAAGTAAACTTGCAATTTCTTTATAATATACATTATCAAATGCATTATTGATAGATAATGGGACAGCAGTATTATTGATGTCTTGAGAGGTGAGTCCGAAATGAATGAATTCTTTGTATTGTTCTAAATGTAATCCGTCAAATTTTTCTTTGATAAAATATTCAACAGCTTTCACATCGTGATTGGTTATTTTTTCAATGTCTTTTATTTGTTGTGCGTCAGCTACAGAGAAATTAGTGTAAATTTTCCGTAAATCAGTATATTTATTTTCATCAAAATGTTGAAGCTGAGGTAATGGTATTTCGCATAAAGCAATAAAATATTCAATTTCTACTTTTACACGATATTTTATAAGTGCTTCTTCAGAAAAGTAGGATGCTAACGATACAGTTTTACTTCTATAACGTCCATCAATTGGTGAAATAGCATTCAAGCTGTTTAATTCCATTCATTTTTAAATTGAGATTGTAAAAATAAACGAATTAGATATATTAGAAAAGTAATAACAGTATTTTCTATGCTGCTGTATCTTTTGACATAGATTCTAACACCTTTTTGGCTCTAGTTGCATAGCCCGGGCTCTCAAGAGGAAGATTTTTTTCAATGATCATTTTAAGTTCATAGTGAATCCAACCTGTTTTAATACCCAAAAAATATAATGATTCCATTGCATGGGCTTTAGTTGCAACTTTATAATCACTTAATAACCATTCAAAACAAGTTTCTATCATCTGTGAAACTTGATCTCGAGTGATGGTTAATCTTATAGGCGAATCAAACTTAGAGTTGTAATCTTGAGCTACTAAATTACATATTTTAGCAATAGACCTAACTGCGCTTTCTTCTTTAACATTTGAGATGTTTTCAATAAAATAGGCCAAGTCAAAAGCTAACCAATCTAGACGCTTTTCGCATACTAATTCTAATATCCAAATGGCTTTAACAGAAAGACCATTACCTTGTTCAAATGCAATTTCAATTAGAGATTTAAATAACTCTTGGTCTTTTAAAACCTTTTTAGTTACTTTAACTCTATTCTCTCTGCCTGCATCTTGAATGGCATTCAATTCCTTTAATAAGGAATATTTCGTTTTGTCTTTTACTGTTTTCACCCGTTAAATTTTATAAAAATATTGGTATAAACTAATTGTCTTGTGATATATCTAAACTAAAATTTTACTAAAATATTATATAAATCTACTATTATTTGAGAATGTAAAATATAAAGAATTAAATATCAGAAAATTGTAGCGTATAATTTCTGACAAATTTTACCGTTTTCTTATAGTTGAATACAAATTTTGTATGCAAAGGTCTAATGTTAAATCTTGGATTAACTAATTACGGAATAATATTTGTACAACAAAAAATGAATAAAACAGTTATTAATCATTATGAGAAAATTTAAAGCAACCATTATATTTTTCACTATAGTTTTTCTTAGTATTAACTTTTCGTTTGCACAATCTGAAATAAACCAGCTTGATGCTAATGGAAAACGCGATGGTGTTTGGAAAAAATATTACAGTAATAAACGCATTCGTTATCAAGGTAAATTCAATCATGGTAAAGAAGTAGGGGTGTTTAAATATTTTTCGGCAGCTAGTTCAGATCATCCTGTGGTTATTAAAGCATATAACCCTAATAATTCTATTGCAGAAGTTAGCTTTTATAGTGTTGGAGGCTTATTAGAAAGTAAAGGTAAAATGAAAGGTAAAAGTAGAGTAGGTAAGTGGCTTTTTTATCATGAAGATGGTAAAACTGTAATGTCTGAAGAAAATTACACAAATGGAAAATTAGATGGCGAATATAAAACATTTTATAAAACAGGTAAATCTACTGAGGTAGCATATTATAAGGATGGATTGCTAGATAGTGTATATAAAAAGTACTCTATAAAAGGACATTTGTATCAACATTTTACTTATAAAACAGGTAAGTTGGATGGTAAAGCTGTTTATTATAGTAGGAAAACAGGATCATTGACCACTAAAGGAGCATTTAAAAATGATGTCCGTGTTGGTACTTGGGAAAACTATGTAGATGGAGAATTGATAAGTACTGAGCAACCTAATAAAAAGAAACAACGTATTAAAAAATAATAATCAATTGTTGAAATAATTTTCAACTTTCGCTAAACCACTTTTTATCATAACCATAGCTTTGTCTATGGTTTCTTTTTTTGTTCTAAATGATAAAATGGCAATACGTATTACAAATTTTTCATTCAAAATAGTAGAGCTTAAAAATATGGTGCCATCATTGTGTAAATATTTCAATAGTTTTCAGTTGGCAGTCTTCAGTTTTCAGTCTGCAGTAAGTTGTACGTTGTACGTTCAAGTAAACAAGAAACTGAAGACTGCCAACTGAAAACTAAAAATCCATATCTTTGCAAACTAAATAGTTAACGTGAATTCGATGTAAGAAATGTAGTTAATAATGCAAAATATTGATTATTAGCACTTTGTCTGTTCGAGCGCAGTCGAGAACTATTTAAAAACCTTTCGACTGCGCTCAAGGAGACATTAAAACTTTCATTTCACATTTAAAGTACTGATTATTAGTTATTTAAAAAAATAGTTATATCGAACTCACGTTAGTTAATAAAATTTTTAAGTGAAACGAGTTGTAGTTGGTTTATCCGGTGGAGTCGATTCAAGCGTTGCTGCATACCTATTAAAGGAGCAAGGTTATGAAGTTATAGGCTTGTTTATGAAAAACTGGCATGACGATTCGGTTACAATCTCAAATGAATGTCCTTGGT
>JAKISU010000065.1 GCA_021648445.1 Flavobacteriaceae bacterium | reverse complement strand
GTAAAGTGGTGGCCATCTTGTTGATGCCCGTAAGAACAAGATGGAAAATTGAAAGAACCCGACCAGAACCGTTTCCTGACCAACTGAATCTAGGGTTCAACTAAAAAAAACGGGGGATGGCTAATTTAGATAAGGTTGGCGCATTTCTTTAACTAGCATTTCCTGATTGGTTTCTGTAATGCTTTGTAATTGTTCCATTTGTGGTCTAATATTTACACTACTAAAAAGAGATTTAGCGACCACTTGAAAAGCCAGATCGCGCATTAATGGAAAAACATCATAGGTTTTATTGGGTACTATTCTTTGTAATTCAGATTGAATAGCTTCTCTTATAGTGCCCATTAAATTTTTGAGTTTCTCTTTATGAAAAGCAGGTTGCACCATTCTTCTATGTGTGCGCCAATGATCTCCGTTAGAGGTCAGTATTCCATGACCTATATATTTAGCTAAATCTACAGTTTGTATAGGAGATTTTTGATATTTTTTATGCTGTTTTTGAAGAACATGTTTAATAAAACCAGGATCTCTTGTAAAAATTAATGGATGCTTTTGGCCCAATTTTATACGAAAGGAATCTCCATATCTCTCAAAATTCTCACGATGAAAAACCAGTGGGTTTTTAAGAATCTGCTTTCTGTTCTTAAAGATGTGAAATCGTGAGATGGTATGTAAACTTTTCAATGTTGGTTCTTTAGATTAAAGAATTTAGGATGCTTATTTTCATAAATTCCCCCTTTGGAGGCTAGGGGCTTAAAACAATCCACCTTGGTTACTACCTTTAATTTTTCCTAAATGCTTGTAAGCTTGTTCGGTTACTTCTCTACCACGTGGAGTACGCATGATAAAACCTTGTTGAATTAAAAATGGCTCATATACTTCTTCAATAGTTTCTGCACTTTCACTAACAGCAGTTGCCAGTGTGGTTAACCCTACAGGTCCCCCTTTAAACTTATCAATAATGGTTACTAGAATTTTGTTATCCATTTCATCCAAACCATGAGCATCTACATTTAGTGCTTTTAATGCAAATTGAGCAATTTTAATATCAATATTACCATCACCTTTTATTTGTGCAAAATCACGAACCCTTCGTAATAAGGCATTTGCAATTCTTGGAGTTCCACGGCTTCTACCTGCAATCTCAATAGCAGCTTCCATAGAAATAGGAACATCTAATATTTGGGAGCTTCGCTGTACAATGGTTGTTAATAGATCGGTCTTATAATATTCTAATCTACTGTTAATTCCGAATCTGGCTCGCATCGGCGCAGTTAGTAATCCGGAGCGAGTAGTTGCTCCTACTAAAGTGAAAGGTTCTAAATTTATTTGTACGGTTCTGGCATTAGGACCGGACTCGATCATAATATCAATCTTATAATCTTCCATAGCTGAGTAGAGGTACTCTTCAACTATTGGGCTTAACCTGTGAATTTCGTCAATAAATAATACATCACGTTCTCCTAAATTGGTCAATAGTCCGGCTAGATCACCGGGTTTATCTAATACGGGACCGGATGTAACTTTAATATTGGCATTAAGTTCATTGGCTAAAATATAGGCTAAAGTTGTTTTACCTAGTCCGGGAGGGCCATGAAATAAGGTGTGATCTAAAGCTTCATCACGCTGATTAGCAGCTTCAACAAATATTTTAAGATTTCCTAGTATTTGCTCTTGTCCGGTAAAATCGTCAAACGCTAAGGGGCGTAATTTTTTTTCAATATCTAATTCCTCATTAGAGAGATCTTCACTTGATGGGTTTAGATTTTCGTTCATAAAAACAAAGATATACTAAAAATGAAAAGAGGCAATCTGAAAAACGTAAATTTAGTTAAAATGCCTTGTTATATTTGTAGACTAGTGTTAAGTTAAGTGTACTGTGTCGTATAAGTTGCAGGTATTTTTGTCTCAGGCGATGCAGGGCAGAGCGTTAAGAAAATGTCTTGCATACATTTTTAGCGAACGAGCCAGCTGGCGCATTGGCAAGCGCATAGCCACTTGTGCTGAGTATTTCGGCTATCTCAATATAGCACCTGCCGAAGTATAGTTACGCAAGTATTTTTTAAAGGACTTTTGTCTTTAACCGGAAACTAATGATTTTTTATATCAGTAGCAAAAACAAAAGCATTAAATGAGGCTTCTTTTATTTCTTTGACAGCATTATCAGCTTCTAATTTTGTTCTATAAGAACCAACCCAAACTTTCCATTCGGGTGAAAAAAATCGAATTTCGGTCTTTATATCGGAAAATGCTTCTGAAAATTTATCACGGACTTTATATGCACGCTGCTCATTTCCATAAAAAAGTTGAATCTTATAACCTTTTATTTTTCTCTTACTCTTATTGTAAGTTCTCTTTTTAGCGATGATATGTTTAATATTTTCACTGCTTTCTATATGTATAGTTCCTTCATTTTGAGCAACTAAATTAGCCGAACTCAATAGGCATAAAACAGCAATTAAAATCGTGTATTTGTTTAATAATGTTTTCATTATAAAAATTAATGTTTGGGCAAATTTAAAATTTTGTTTTTAGCTTTAGGCATCACATTCTTATTTAGAATGAATATAAATTACATTTAACATTATTTTTAGATTTTACTTATATAATATAAATAGTATTTTTGTCAAATCTTTTTTGAAAAGCAAGCCATTTTTCATGGTTTGTTTTTTAAATAGAAAAAATCGTACCAAACAAGATAGATAATATACTTTATAATATGAAAAGTGTACTTCAACACAATACAATCCAAAGATTCTTCCTATCAAGTCTTACATTCATTTTACTTTTAACAACACAATTATCAGCTCAAGATGGAGATGCTAAAAGGGGTAAAGGTTTGTTTAATGCGAATTGTGCAGCATGCCATAAATTAGATAAAAAATTAATTGGTCCTGCATTAGAAGGAATTAGTGAAAGGAGATCTAGAGAGTGGTTAATAGCTTGGACTAAAGATAATGCCGCTTTAAGAGCAAGCGGAGATGCAGATGCTATTGCTATTTTTGAAGAGTATAATAAAATGCCGATGATGGCTTATCCTCAATTGTCTGATCAAGATATTGATGATATATTTGCATATACTGATAATAAACCAGAAGCTAAACCTGAAGTTGGTGTTGCTATAGCAACTAGTGCAGCTGCTTTAGGAATAGACTCATTGCAAGTAGTAAAAGGAAAGAATATATTCAATGCCAATTGTGCTGCTTGTCATAAATTAGATAAAAAACTTATTGGTCCTGCATTGGGTAAAATGATTGATAAAAGAAGTGAAGATTGGTTAAAAGCATGGATTAAAGATAATGCTGCTCTTAGAGCTAGTGGAGATGCTGACGCTATTGCCATTTTTGATGAATATAATGGATCTCCAATGACAGCTTTTCCACAATTATCAGATGCTGATATAGAAGCTATTATTGCATATACCTCTCATGCTGATATTTTGTCAGCTAAAACAGCAACAGTTGCTAGCGCTGATGAAGGTTTAGCAAAACCCCCAAAGTCAACAGCATGGATGACCTATGTTGTACTTTTTGTACTATTATTAATAGCGCTTTGGATTTATTTTGTTAGTAAAAATGAGTTCCTTAAACTGGTGATGACCATTGCTTTATTATTAGGTGCGGGTTACTATGGTTATTTAGGCATGATGAGTATTGGTATTGATCAAGGCTATAAACCAATTCAACCAATTGCTTTTTCACATAAGATACATGCCGGTGATAATAAAATAGATTGTCAATATTGTCATTCTTCTGCTAAGCATAGTAAAACGTCTGGTATTCCATCAGCAAATGTATGTATGAATTGTCATAAAAGTATCTCAGAATATAATGGTCCGGTTACTGACGAAAAGAGTAAAGCTTTTTATGATGGTGAAATTCAAAAAATTTATGATGCTGTTGGATGGGATAAAGACAAATTAGTCTATAAAGAAAATTATGAGCAGAAACCTATTCAATGGGTACGTATTCATAATTTACCTGATTTTGCTTACTATAATCACTCACAACATGTTACTGTAGCCGGTTTGAAATGTCAAACATGTCACGGTCCTGTTGAAGAAATGGAAGAAGTAGAGCAATTTGCGCCATTGACTATGAGTTGGTGTTTAGAATGTCATAGAAAGACAGAACTAAAAGTTGAAAGTAATGAATACTATGCTAAAATTCATGAAGAATTATCTAAGAAATATGGTGTAGAAAAAGTAACAGTAGCTCAAATGGGAGGTTTAGAGTGTGGTAAATGTCACTACTAGATTTACGAGTTAAGATTTACGAATTTTGATTTGTGAATAAAAAGAAATTATAAATGTATAAAGTAAATTGTTTGTTAGCTTTTAAAACTAACTGACGATTAACTGAAAACTAATAACTGAATAAAGAATGGCATCAAACAAAAAATACTGGAAAAGTGTTGAAGAGCTAAACGAAAATAGCTCTATTGTTGCAAAGCTAAGACAAAATGAGTTTGTTGAAGATCTACCTGCAGATCAGTTTCTTGGAGATAAAGAAACCTTAGAATCTTCTGCCACTTCACGTAGAGACTTTTTGAAATATGTTGGGTTTTCAACTGCTGCAGCTTCATTAGCTGCTTGTGAAGGACCGGTTATTAAATCGATTCCTTATGTTGTGAAGCCGGATGATGTAACACCGGGTGTTGCAGATTTTTATGCTACTTCAATTGCTAATGGTGAAGATTTTGCAAATATTTTGGTAAAAGTACGTGAAGGTCGTCCAATAAAAATTGAGCCAAACAAACTAGCTAAAGGTAGTGGCAATACAAATGCCAGAGTGCAGGCATCAGTATTATCGTTATATGATAACAATCGTTTAAAAGGACCAAAAGCAAATGGTAAAGCCATCGCTTGGGATGCTTTTGATAAAGAAATCACCGCAGAATTGAATAAATTAAAAGCTAGTGGTGAAGCTATTGTTTTCTTAACAAGTACTACCGCCAGTCCATCTACAAATAAAATAATTCAAGACTTTACTGCTTTATATGGTAATGTTGAGCAAGTTGTATATGATGCTGTTTCAGAATCTGGCGCACTAGACGCTTTTGAAGCGATATATGGCGAAAGAGCGTTACCAGATTATGACCTTAGTAAAGCCGATGTAATTGTGTCAATAGATGCAGATTTCTTAGCTGATTGGCAAGGAGGAGGTTTTGAAGTTGGTTATGCAAAAGGTCGTGTACCAAATCATGGTAAAATGTCACGTCATGTTCAGTTTGAGTCTAATATGTCTTTAACAGGAGCCAATGCCGATAAGCGTTATATGGTGAAGCCATCTGAACAAACGCAGGTATTATTAAATATTTATAATGCGGTAACAGGCAATGGCACAGCAAAAACTACTTCAGTTGATGCAGGTTTGCAAAAAGTAGTTAAGCAATTGAAAGCTGCAGGTTCTAAAGCAGTTGTCATCACTGGTTTAAAAGATAAAAATGCACAATTAGTTGCATTAGCAATAAATAAAGCAATTCAAAGCGAAGCTGTAAATGTAGCTTCTCCTAAATATATAAGAAGTGGTAGTGATGCGAAAGTATCTCAATTACTAGCAAACATGAAAGCCGGTAAAGTAGGTGCATTATTTATATATGATACGAACCCTGCTTATACATTAAATGGTTTTGCTGAAGCATTGAAAAATGTAAATCTTTCGATTGCATTTTCAATGAATGAAGATGAAACAGCTTCTGTTTCTAAATATGTAGCTACGATACCTCATTACTTAGAATCTTGGGGAGATATGAGTGTTAAAAAAGGTCATTACGGATTGGTACAACCAACCATAAATCCATTATTTGACACGCGTCAATTTCAAGATACGATACTAAAATGGATTGGTAGTAGTCAATCATATTATGACTATGTAAAAGCATATTGGAATACTTCAATTCTAAAAGGAAAGTCTTGGAATCAAGCATTACATGATGGTATTGCTGTAAATGCATCAAATGCTGAAGTTACTACTAATGAAGTAAATATCGCTGGTGCTGCATCAGCCTTAGCATCCTCAATAAAAGAGTCAGCCCTAGAATTATCTTTATATACAAAAGTAAGTTTAGGAAATGGTCAGATGGCTAACAATCCTTGGTTACAAGAATTACCTGATCCTATTACAAGAACTACTTGGGATAATTATTTGTTAGTGTCAAGAGTAGATGCCGAAGCTAATGGCTTGAAGAATTGGACGGTTTCTGACGGAGCCTTAAATGGCGATAAAGTAAACGTAACCGTTAATGGTGTTACTGTTAAAGATGTTCCTGTTTATATTCAACCGGGTCAAGCTAAAGGAAGTGTTGGTTTAGCGTTGGGTTATGGAAGGTCAAAAGGAATAAATGATAATATGAGTATAGGTGTAAACGCCTATCCTTTCTTTCAAAATTTTAATACGAACCAAGCGGTGAGTATTGAAAAAGTTGAAGGTGTACATGAGTTTGCTTGTGTACAGTTACATCATACCATTATGGGTAGAGAAGCCGAAATTACTAAGGAAACTACCTTAGCTGATTTTGTTTCTAAACCAAAAGAAGAATGGAATGCAAAAGCACATGTATCACAAGACCATCAATTGGTTGGAATTGAAAAAATTTCTCTTTGGGAGAAATTTGATGATACCATTGGTACCAAATTTAACCTAGCAATAGATTTAGCAACCTGTACAGGTTGTGCTACTTGTATAATTGCTTGTCATGCTGAAAATAATGTAGCAGTAGTTGGTAAACATGAAATTAGAGTAAGTAGAGATATGCACTGGTTGCGTATAGATAGATACTATACTTCTGATATGACAGTTGAAAAAGGTAAAGAAGAAGGAATTTATGGAAGTGCAGGATTCTTTGACGCACAAGAGCATCCTTCTGATGATCCTGAAGTAACTTTTCAACTGGTAATGTGTCAACATTGTGACCATGCACCTTGTGAAACTGTGTGTCCGGTAGCGGCAACATCTCATGGGCGTCAAGGTCAAAATCAAATGGCATATAACCGCTGTATTGGTACACGTTATTGTGCAAATAACTGTCCTTATAAAGTACGTAGATTCAACTGGTTTAAATACTTTGACAATAACGAGTTTGACTTTAACATGAACAATGACTTGGGCAAAATGGTATTAAACCCAGACGTGGTTGTACGTTCTCGTGGAGTTATGGAAAAATGTTCTATGTGTATTCAAATGACACAAGCAACGATATTAAAAGCTAAAAAAGAGGGCAGACCTGTAAAAGATGGAGAGTTCCAAACAGCATGTTCTAATGCATGTAGTACAGGTGCAATAGTATTTGGTGATATTAATGATAGTGAAAGTAAGATAACAGATGCAAAAGAAGATGATAGAACATTCCATTTACTTGAATTTGTGGGTACAAGACCAAATGTGTTTTATCAGTTAGATGTTAGAAATACAAACGAAGCATAATAATATTAATTAAGAATAGAAACTAAATTATGGGTCATTACGAAGCACCTATTAGAGAAGCAATTATAGTTGGAGACAAAACCTATCATGACGTTACTGTTGATGTAGCAGCTCCAATAGAAGGTAAAGCCAATAAAAATTGGTGGATTGCTTTTACAATAGCTTTAATTGCCATGTTATGGGGATTTGGAGCCATCGCTTATACCATAGGAACAGGTATTGGTGTTTGGGGTTTAAATAATAAAATTAACTGGGCTTGGGATATCACTAACTTTGTTTGGTGGATTGGTATCGGTCATGCCGGAACGCTTATTTCAGCTGTATTACTACTTTTCCGTCAAAAATGGAGAATGGGTATCAACCGTTCAGCTGAAGCGATGACCATATTTGCAGTATTTCAAGCAGGCTTATTCCCGTTAATTCACATGGGTAGAATCTGGAATGGTTTCTATACCTTACCAATACCAAATCAATTAGGCTCATTGTGGGTGAACTTTAACTCACCATTATTATGGGATGTATTTGCAATTTCAACCTATTTATCGGTTTCATTGGTTTTCTGGTGGACAGGTTTATTACCTGATTTTGCAATGATCAGAGATAGAGCTACAAAACCTTTTCAAAAGAAAATATATAGTTTATTAAGTTTTGGATGGAGCGGTAAAGCTAAAGACTGGCAGCGTTTTGAAGAGGTTTCTTTAGTGTTGGCAGGTTTAGCAACACCTTTAGTGCTTTCTGTACATACTATTGTATCATTTGACTTTGCCACATCGGTAATTCCGGGATGGCATAGTACAGTATATCCTCCTTATTTTGTCGCTGGTGCAGTATTTTCAGGTTTTGCAATGGTGCAAACTTTATTGTTAATAATGCGCAAAGTATCTAATTTAGAAGCTTATATTACGCGTGTTCATATTGAAAATATGAATAAAGTAATATTGGTTACAGGAGGTATTGTTACCGTAGCATATTTATCAGAGTTTTTTGTTGCTTGGTATACAGGTAGTAGTTATGAAGATTTTACTTATCTTTCTTGGGGTGCAGCTACAGGACCATATTGGTGGGCATTTTGGGCACTAATTATATGTAATTCTGTGATTCCACAATTATTATGGTTTAAAAAAATTCGTACCAATTATATCTGGACCTTTATTATCGCCATTTTTATTAATATAGGGATGTGGTTTGAACGTTTTGATATTATTGTAATCAACCTAAGTAGAGGTCACTTACCATCAACTTGGGCACAATTTTCACCAACTTTTGTTGACATAGGAATTTTCTTAGGTACATTCGGATTCTTCTTTGTGTTATTCTTATTATATGCAAGAACTTTCCCTGTAATTGCACAAGCAGAAGTAAAATCTATTTTAAAATCATCAGGAGATAATTATAAAAGAGCAAGAGATGCCGGAGAGCCTTCACCAAAGGTAACACCACCGGTAATAGTTGTTGAAGAAGGAACAGAACCTATTGTTGAAATAGATAGTGATGCTAAGACAAGTAGTTTATTAGAAAGTTTAGGAACATTTGATATAAACACACAACAACCGGATAACCTTAAAAAGGTTAAAGGGATTGGTCCTGTAATGGAAAAAACATTAAACCAAATAGGTATTTATAGTTTTAACCAGGTAAGTAAAATGACTAGTAAAGAATATGACTTGTTAGATTCAATTACTGATTCTTTCCCCGGAAGGGCTCAAAGAGACGATTGGGCAGGTCAGGCAAATAAACTTAAATCATAATTATGAGTTCTAAGATAATATCCGCTTTATATGATGATGATGATGTGCTATTGAAAGCTGTCAAAGATGTTCGTGCTGCACATCACCATATTGAAGAAGTTTATACACCATTTCCGGTTCACGGTTTAGACAAAGCTATGGGCTTAGAGCCAACACGTTTGGCTATCACTTCATTTATGTTTGGTATTACAGGTTTAGGCTTTGCAATTTGGTTTTTAAACTTGATAATGATAGAAGATTGGCCTCAAAATATTGGAGGTAAACCTAGTTTTAGTTTTGCAGAAAATTCACCGGCTTTTGTTCCAATACTATTTGAAATGACAGTATTTTTTGCTGCACATTTAATGGTAATAACTTTTTATATGCGTAGTAAAATATGGCCATTTAGAAATGCAGAAAATCCTGACCCTAGAACTACAGATGATAAGTTTTTAATGGAAGTAGCTGTTGATGGTAATGAAAGTGATTTGACATCATTATTAGAAAAAACAGGAGCAATTGAAATTACAGTAAATGAAAAAAAGCACTAAGAAATTATGAAGAGCTTTATAAAAATAACATCGGTATTGGTTTTAATGATTGTATTGGTATCTTGTACTACCGATAGAAGAAGTAGACAGGTACAATATATGGGAGATACAGATATGTATAATTCAGTGCCTTATGACACCTATTCTGCAGATCATCCGATATTTAAAGATGGAATGTCAGCACAATTACCTGTTGAAGGTACTATTGCCATAGGAAAAGTACCTTATGATTATCCTAATAATGAAGCGGGGTATCAACTAGCTAAAGATTCATTAAGATCACCACTTAAATTCAAGGCTCCTTTAGATTCAATTTATAGAGTTTCTAAAGCTAATATAACTCAAGGTAAAGCGCTATATAATATTTATTGCGCTACATGTCATGGTTTAAAAGGTGATGGTCAAGGTGATTTGGTGAAAAACGAGAAATTTTTAGGAGTTCCCAATTTTAAAGATAGAGCAATAACAGAAGGTAGTATCTACCATGTTATTATGTACGGTAGAAATATGATGGGCTCACATGCATCTCAATTAAATGCTAAAGAACGTTGGCAAGTAACACATTATGTAGAGCAATTGAGAAACGATATGTTAAAATAAACGATTACACGGAATAATAATAGATATGTACACATTTTCAAGTAAATTAAAAACTTTTTCAATTGCACTAATGATACTTGGTGCTTTAGGGATAGCTTACGGATTTTTTACTGCACCAAAAACAACTGATGATATAAAAGAGATGATGCAACATGCTGAAGATACGCATGGAGCAACAACAGAACATACAGCAACTACACATGATGAGCATGCAGAAAAACATCATTTAGAACATGTATTGACTCAGGCTCAAAACAGACCTTGGACAGCAGTTTATGTAGCAATGCTGTTCTTTTTATTGATTTCGGTTTGTATACTTGTATTTTATGCAATTCAAAGGGCTTCTTCGGCAGGTTGGTCTCCGGTTTTATTTAGAGTTATGGAAGGTCTTACTGCTTATATTTTACCGGGTTCATTGATCGTGTTAGCATTTTTAGTGTACTCTGCAATGCATGGTAACCATATATTTGCTTGGATGTATACAAGTATCGATCCTACAGCAGAAAATTACGATTTTGCTATGGAAACCAAAGATTGGTGGTTAAATGTTCCGGGTTGGTTGATCAGATCGGTAATTTATGTATTGATCTGGGTAGGCTTCAGACACCTTATTGTAAAGAGTTCAAGAGCGCAAGATGAAGCTACAGATATAAAACATTTCAATAAATCTTTTACATTATCGGTAGTATTTTTAGTAGTATTTTTTATTTCAGAATTATTTATGGCATTCGATTGGTTAATGTCTATAGATCATCACTGGTTTAGTCAATTATATCCATTTTATGTATTTTCAAGTATGTTGGTGTCAGCAATTACTGTAATTGCGTTGGTAACAGTTTATTTAAAATCGAGAGGGTTTTTACCGAATGTAAATGATAGTCATGTACACGATTTAGGAAAGTATATGTTTGGTTTTAGTATATTCTGGACGTATTTATGGTTTAACCAATTTATGTTACAATGGTATGCAAATATTCCTGAAGAAGTAGTGTACTTTATGCCAAGATTATTAGGTGAATACCAACCTTTGTTTATCGGAATGGTGGTTATGAATTTTGTATTTCCGGTATTGATACTTATGAACAAAGATTATAAAAATAAACCATGGTTTTTGGCAATTGCCGGATTGATAATTTTAGCAGGACATTATATTGATATATTTGTTATGATTGCTCCTGGTACTGTTGGGAATGAATTACATTTTGGAATTCCTGAAATTAGTGCAATACTATTCTTTCTAGGCTTGTTTATTTTTGTAGGGTTTAATGGACTGACAAAAGCTCCGTTACATGCTAAAGGAAATCCGTTTATGAAAGAAAGTGAAGTTTACCATTATTATTAAAAAATATCAATTATAACAGATGAAAGCATTATTTTTTACTTTAATTTTTGTAGTTATAGCGGTTGCTTGCTGGCAATTTGTAAAATTGTTGGGTTTGACCAAAGGAGATCAAATTGCTACAGAAAAAGAAAATAATATCAACGGATGGTTGATGCTCGGTTTACTAGGGTTTATTTATGGTTTAATGATCTATAGTATGTATGGTGCTAAAGATGTGTTATTGCCTCAATTGTCTGCTTCTGCAGAAGGTGAGCATATTGATTTGCTATTTAAAATGACCATGACACTGGTTTTAGTAGTTCAGTTTGTTATGCAGTTCTTTATTTTTTATTTCACATTCAAGTATAGAGGTATAAAAGGAAGAAAAGCATACTTTTTTGCTGATAGCCATAAATTAGAAATGATATGGACAATTACACCGGCTATTGTATTAGCAGGTTTAATTATTTATGGACTGTGGGTCTGGAATGAAGTAATGGATACTTCAGATGCAGAAAACCCTTTAATTGTTGAATTATATGCCAAACAGTTTCAATGGGAAGCCCGTTATGCAGGTGCTGATAATGAATTGGGTAATGCCAGTGTGCGTATGATAGAAGGCACTAATACTATGGGTATTGATTTTTCTGATAAAAATGCTAATGATGATATTCCATTAATGGTTAGCGAAGGTAAATTTGTGAAAGAATTACACTTGCCAAAAGGAAGAAAAGTGATTTTTAAATTACGATCTCAAGATGTATTGCACTCAGCATTTATGCCGCACTTTAGAGCACAAATGAACTGTGTGCCGGGTATGGTAACACAGTTTGCGTTTACACCCTCGGTTACAACTGCCGAAATGAGATTAAATAAAGATACGCAGGCTAAGTTTAAACATATTAATGAATTAAGAGAGAAAGAAGGTAAAGAAGCAGTTGAATTTGATTACTTATTATTGTGTAATAAAATATGTGGCTCTTCACATTATAATATGCAGTTAAAAATTATTGTTGATGAAGAAGCCGATTTTAACAAATGGTTAGCTGGTCAAAAAACATTTGCTCAATTAAATTAATAATAAAAAATAATCTACAATATGTCAGATCATCATCATAAAGAAACTTATGTAACGAAGTATATCTTTAGCCAAGATCATAAAATGATTGCTAAACAATACTTAATTACAGGTATTATAATGGGAGTTATAGGCGTGTTTATGTCTATGTTATTTCGTTTACAATTATCACATCCGGAACAATCTTTCAGTATTATTGAAGCTTTTTTAGGTAGAGCTGGAGAAGGTGGTGTAATGACACCGGACATGTACTTGTCTTTAGTTACTATTCATGGTACTATTATGGTTTTCTTTGTTTTGACTGCCGGTTTAAGTGGTACATTTAGTAACCTATTAATTCCACTTCAGATTGGAGCTAGAGATATGGCATCAGGCTTCTTAAACATGATCTCATATTGGTTATTTTTCTTATCAAGTGTGGTTATGGTTATTTCACTTTTTGTTGAAACGGGTCCCGCTTCAGCCGGTTGGACAATCTATCCGCCATTGAGTGCATTGCCACAAGCAATGTCTGGATCTGGTTTAGGAATGACCTTATGGTTGGTTTCAATGGCTATTTTTATTGCCTCTTCACTGATGGGCGCATTAAACTATATCGTTACAGTGTTGAATTTAAGAACCATAGGAATGAAAATGACAAGATTGCCCCTTACAATTTGGGCATTCTTTGTGACTGCAATTATTGGAGTAGTTTCATTTCCTGTATTATTATCAGCGGCATTACTACTGATTTTTGACAGAAGTTTTGGTACCTCATTTTTCTTATCAGATATATTTATTTCAGGAGAAGTATTACACTATAAAGGAGGGTCTCCCATATTATTTCAACACTTATTTTGGTTCTTAGGTCATCCTGAAGTTTATATTGTGATATTACCCGCATTAGGGATAACCTCAGAAATTATTGCAACAAATTCCAGGAAACCAATTTTTGGATATAGAGCAATGATCATGTCAATTATTGCTATTGCATTTTTATCAACGATAGTTTGGGGTCATCATATGTTTGTTACAGGTATGAATCCGTTTTTAGGATCAGTATTTACCTTTACAACATTATTGATTGCCATACCATCTGCGGTAAAAGGATTCAACTATATCACTACCTTATGGAAAGGTAATTTACAACTGAATCCGGCGATGTTATTTTCTATAGGCTTGGTTTCAACATTCATTACAGGAGGTGTTACGGGTCTTATTTTAGGAGATAGCGCACTAGATATTAACGTACATGATACTATGTTTGTAGTAGCACACTTTCACTTAGTAATGGGTGTTTCTGCTATTTTAGGAATGTTTGCAGGTGTATACCATTGGTTTCCGAAATTATATGGTAGAATGATGAATAAAGATTTAGGTTATCTCCATTTTTGGTTTACTGCCATATCTGCTTATGGGGTGTTTTTCCCGATGCACTTTATAGGTTTAGCAGGTTTACCAAGAAGATATTATAATAATACTGCGTTCCCGATATTTGATGATCTATTACATATTAATAAAGTAATAACAGTATTCGCTCTTATAGGAGGTTTAGCGCAACTCATCTTTTTAGCAAATTTTTTCTTTAGTATCTATAAAGGTAAAAAAGCATCTAAAAACCCATGGAATTCAACTACACTGGAATGGACTGCACCGGTAGAGCATATGCACGGTAACTGGCCTGGTGAAATACCGGCAGTACACCGTTGGTCATATGATTATAGTAAAACTGATGAAAATGGAGAATTATGGGGAGGTCAAGATTTTACGCCTCAAACGGTACCTATAAGAGAAGGTGAAGAAGAGTTTTAAAATAGTTCCGTTTAATTAAAAATGTTGATAAAATACATCCAGTCAGCCTGGGTTTGTCGAAGACCTAAGAGGTGTTTTAGTATAGTTTTACTACCTTTAAAAACACTTCGTCAAGTTCAGTGTGACATTCTAAGATAATGTTATAATATGAAACGAGCATGTTAATATTTTTCACACCCAAGGGAATGACTAATAGCGAACTGTATGTGACCGATTTATAAAATATTATAGACACATGAAAAACAGCATCACTAATTGAGGCTGTTTTTTATTTCTTTATACCTTAAATCCGCAAAACTTTTCGTTACGAAAAGCCAAAATGTGCATTAGTGTTGGTGTAGCGCAGATTTGAGACACACAAGCATAGCATTAGTTATGGTGAGTATCGAAAATTGAGCATTCCCAACAATGACGTGCAGTTTGGCTTTGCAGTAGAAAAGTTTTGCGGAATTAAGGTTATATTTGAACTATCTAAAAATTTATCGTTATGCGCATCTTTAAAAATTCTCTTAAAATATTAGCTATTTTACTAGTGTTAATTATAGCAGGAGGATTCTTATTTAAAAATTCCTTAAAACCTGATTATAAAGGCGATTTAGAACTTACTTCTTTACAAAACAAAGTTGAAGTCTTTTATGATGACTATGGCGTTCCTCATATTTATGCACAAAACGAATTAGATGCCCAGAGAACATTAGGTTATGTGCATGCTCAGGATAGATTATGGCAAATGGAATTGATAAGGCGTATTTCGGCAGGGAGATTATCTGAACTATTTGGCGAAAAATTAGTCAGAACCGATAAGTTTTTTTCAGGTTTAGGTATTGAAGAAGCAGCAGAAAAAGCTATTAAAAATATAGACAAAACTAGTGAAGCGTACCAACTTTCAATAGCATATTTAGATGGTGTTAACCAATTTATTAAAAGTGGACCTACACCTATTGAGTTTTATTTAACAGGAATTGAAAAAGAAGAATATACTTTAAAAGATGTATATAATGTTTTTGGATATATGGCTTTTAGCTTTGCTATTGCCCATAAAACAGACCCAATACTAACAGAAATAAAAGAGAAGTTAGGGAATGAATATCTTAAAGAGCTAGATATTATTATTGATGAGAATACTACACTTATAAAAAGTGAAAAGAATCCGATTATAGAAAGCGGTTTGGCTCAAGCCGTTAACGATATTTATAAATCCTTACCTATTTCGCCTTTTATTGGTAGTAACAGTTGGGTCATAGGTGCTGATAAAACTAATAGCGGAAAAGTTATTTTTGCCAATGATCCTCATATTGCATTTGCTCAACCTTCTGTTTGGTATCAATCGCATATAATAACCCCTAATTATGAAATGTATGGTTACAATTTAGCCTTAACGCCATTTCCATTATTAGCTCATAATAGAAAATATGCTTACGGATTGACAATGTTTGCAAATGATGATATCGATTTTTATTTCGAAGAAAACAACCCTAAAAACAACAATCAATATGATACTCCTAATGGATTTGAAGACTATCAAATCTTAAAGAAAAATATAAAAGTTAAAGATGGCGAAACAATTTCGTATGATTTAAAAGTAAGTAAACATGGGCCGATTCTTAATGATATTATAGAGCATATTAATGATGATCGACCAATAGCCATGGATTGGGTTTACACAAAATTTGATAATAAGCTATTAGACTTATCTTATCGTATCTCACATGCAAATTCACTTGAAGAATTTAAAAAAGGGGTAGCTGTACTCCATGCGCCAGGCTTAAATATTATGTATGGCGATGCTCAAAATAATATTGCTTGGTTTGCTTCTGCCAAGCTCTATAAGTTTACCAATAATGTAAACCGTAAATTAATCCTTAACGGAAATAGTACAGATGATCAAAAAGAATATTTAGATTTTTCTGAAAATCCGCAAGCAATTAATCCTTCATGGCATTATGTATATTCTGCAAACAATCAGCCAGATTCTATCGCAGGAATGTTATACCCGGGTTATTATCAACCAGAAGATAGAGCTAAACGAATAGTCAATTTATTAGAACAAAAAAATGATTTTACTAAAGAAGATGTTATGGTTATGATAAATGATGTTACGAGTTCTATGACACCTACTATTGTAGAAAGAGCATTTAATAATATAGATATAAATGTATTTTCGGATAAACAGAAAGAAGCAATACAAATCTTAATGAAATGGGATGGTAATTATAATCTAGAGAGTATAGCGCCAACAATTTACAATCGATTTATGTATGAATTTTTGGCAAATACTTATAAAGATGAATTAGGTAAAACATTCAATATATTTTTAAATACTACACAGCAAAAAAAGACAACACCAGCTCAAATAGCAAGAGAAAAATCTATTTGGTGGGATGATGTTAACACAGTAACTATTAAAGAAACTAGAAAAGATATTTTAGAGAAGTCATTAAAAAATGCCATTTCTTTTTTAGAAAATCAATTAGGTAATAATCTACAAAAATGGACTTGGAATAGAGTACACACTATCGAGCATCAACACCCAATAGGTAAAATAGCCTCATTGCGAAAGTATTTTAATGTTGGCCCCTTTTCTATTAATGGAGGTAAAGAAGTTATTAATAATCTTGCTTATAATTTAGATAGTACAGGTTATTATAAAGTAACTTCAGGGCCTTCTACACGTAGAGTTATTGATTTCTCTGATGTTGAAAATAGTGTAAGTATTCTGCCAACAGGGCAATCTGGTAATCCATTAAGTAAACATTATAATGACCAAGCTGAAAAATATAATAAAGGTGAGTTTGTAAAAATGTTATTAAATGAAAAAGAGATAAAGGCTTCAGAAAATAAATTGGTGTTTGCTCCAAAGGATTAAATATGGTGAATTTTAAGAAATTATATTATCTATATAAACAAATATAAAGTGCATATGCACAGGGCAAACGCATCTAAAACTATTTTGATTTTCTCGAATTTATCCTTATAAATTGTTGTAATTCGGACCTTTGATTTGTTTTTTTTCATATTTATTTTTCGTATATTATATTGATAATCAATATT
>JAKISU010000001.1 GCA_021648445.1 Flavobacteriaceae bacterium | reverse complement strand
TTCCATTGGTGATGAGTATCTACAAAGCTATCTCGATGAATATTGCTACAAATTCAATAGAAGATACTTCGATTCGGTATTCGATAGAGTCGTAATCGCCTCTGTGTCTTGTAAATGGAAGAGAAATATGCAAACTATCCGATAGTCATAAAAGTTTTTTTACCCAACATAAAATGTTGCCAAACAATACTTTTGCTATGATAGTAGCTAGTTTTTTTATGTAGAATTTTATTGCGTTTTTTTAGCATAGTTGGAAGATACCAGTAAAAACTAAAGTGTGCTTTGATAATTGCCCAGGTATGTAATGGTTTTAGCTCAAATAGGAATTTAGTTCCTGCAAGTCCATCTAATAATAACCTAGATAGGATAACAATAAATAAATAACGTTTTGGTATATTTTTAATTATCGAAAATAAACTATTTCTAAAATTCAAAAATGTTTTTTTTGGGCTGGCTTCATGTAATGTTGCACCACCAACATGATATACAATAGATGTCCCCACGTATTTAATAGTATAATCTTGATTTTGCACACGCCAACATAGATCTATTTCTTCTTGATGGGCAAAATACTGTTCGTCAAAACCACCAAGTTGATGATACACTTTAGAACGAATAAAAAAACAAGCACCTGAAGCCCAAAAAATCTCAGTTGTGTCGTTGTATTGCTCCTCCTCATTTTCTAAACTAGAAAAAATACGCCCTCTACAATAAGGATAACCTAAAAAGTCAATAAAACCGCCTGCGGCACCGGCATATTCAAATTTTGTTTTGTTTTTAAAGTCTAAAATTTTAGGCTGGATAACTGCTGTATTTTCTGAATCTTTAAATTCATCAATAATAGGTTTTATCCAACCGTTAGTTACTTCAATGTCAGAGTTTACCAAAGCATAAATATCAGCATCAATATTTTGTAAAGCATCATTATAACCTTTAGCGTATCCGCCATTAATCGTATTCTGGATAATTTTTACTTGAGGAAAATTGGTTTTGACAAATTGAACAGAATCATCCGTAGAGGCATTATCTGCAATATAAATTTCAGCATCATTGCCTGTGCAGTTTATCATAGCAGGTAAAAATTGCTCTAATAACTGTTTACCGTTCCAATTGAGTATGACTATAGCTATTTTCAAATGTGATAATTACTGATTGCAAACTTAGTTTAAATGGTTTAAAATGAAGAAAAAAACAAAGAAAATCAGTTCGATATTTAACCACAAAGTTCACAGTAGAAGATTGCCAGTTTTAATGTCTTTGCTATAAATGAAGCTGAATAAAAAATAAAATAGCTGAAATTAACTGATTTTTACAATTTAACTTTTTACAATTCTCCTTAATTATTTATCATATTTATTTTATGAATTTTTTTCTATTAACTTTACATCAATGTTATTTACCTTTTTTTATTGTGAAATTATTTACCAATGCGTAGGATATTACAATTAATTTTTGCTTTAGTTCTTTTTCTCAATTTTAATGAGGTGTTTTGTCAACAAAATGAATTTGTAGATGGTAAATTAATCAATGTTAAAACTCAAGAGCCTATTTCTTTCGCATCCATACGGATTAAGAATAAGACAATAGGACTGATTTCTAATTTAGATGGGGGATTTAAAATTCCTATTGATCTAAAAAAGAATGGAGACACTTTGCAAATTTCTTCTCTTGGATATAAGTCCAAAGAAGTCCTTTTATCTAGCCTAGCTATAAATCGAATAAATAGGATATATCTTGTAGAAGATGTAATGGCGCTTGAAGAAGTGGTTATTACAACATCAAAAAAGCGTAAAAGACTAAAAGCTAAAAAAATTGTTAGTTTAGCAATTGCCAAGATTCCTCAAAACTTTCCCGAAGGATCTTTTTCTTATGTTGGTTATTATAGAGACTATCAATTGCAAGATGGTAATTATTTAAATCTAAATGAAGCGGTTTTGGCAGTTTTTGATCCAGGTTTTGGCTTTAATGACCTAAAGGATACGAAAATAAGAATATATAAATATGAAGAAAATTCAGATTTTCCTAGAGATTCAATTGCTTCTCAACCCTACAATTATGCAAATAGAACTAAAATTATTCCTAATGCCACTATAAGTGAGCGAATAGGAAATGAATATGCCATACTCCGATTACATGACGCTATCCGAAATTATAATATTAAAACCTATTCTTTTGTGAATCGTTTAGATCATGATCTTGTGAAAAACCATAAGTTTAGGTTAAAAGCTGATACTTTTTTCGATGGAATTCCGCATTACAGTATTAAAATATCCAAAGTTCTTGATAACGTTGAAGTCATAAGTAAAATTTTTATTAATAAAGCTAATTTTACCATTCATAAACTGGAGTATGCCGTTTATGAAAAAAAACCTCAATATCGGAAAGAACCATTTTCTAATACTGGCAGATTGACATTGGTAAAAGGTAAGTTAGGAAAATTACTTTATGATATAAAAGTAGAATATCAAAGTTATAACGATAAAATGTATCTAAACTATATCTCTTTTCGTAATGCTTTTGATATTTTACTACCTCCGAAGTTTGTTCCAATAGCAGCAGAAATTGATAGTGACAGGAAACGCTTTAAGCTTATTTTAAATAATCCACCTCTTAAGAAGGAGGCTCAAAAAAAGGAAAAATATAAGTTGTACTATCAAGGAAAGAAATTGAATATCGCCAAGGTCGAAGTTAAAAAAAATAGTGTTTTCTTATATCCTGTTAATGAAAATATAGTTTTTGATGGAAAACTGGTTGAATTCTATAAGACAATAACATCTAAAGGTGTTGGTATAGAAATTAAGGATGTTAGAGACATTTATGGAAATTTAGTAAATGAATCCGAAACTGTAAATTATAATCAATTTAGAGAATTTTTTGTGCAACAACTTTCGTTAAAAACCAAAAGACCTATGGACAGTTTGTACATGATAAAAACCATTCCTATTTATCAAGATCAGCATATCGTTCCGCCCGCAAATTTGTCAGATTATTGGATGAATACTCCATTAAAAAATAGATAGACATTTGAAAAACCTTTTTAACTAAGCACTTTGATTAAAACAAGTTATTTTTTATACTTCTTTAAAAAATACTTGCGTAACTATGGCTATACACATATTTTTTGCATCGACTGAGACAAAAATACCTGCGACTTATACGACACAGTACACTTAACTTAACACTAGTTTAATCAAAAGAATTCCCCGACGGCTTGCCTCGGGGGTAGTCGGTTTCAAGAAATTTTTATTTTAAAATTGAATAATCAGGTAACTTCTTCAAAAATACATATCGCTCATTTGTAATATCTAACTTACAGTAATAATGTTGTAATCCGTTAGTTATCATCAGATACTCAGCATTTAATTTGAGATTATAACGTGCTATCTGATCAAAAGCTTTTTGTGTTATTTTGATTGAAGGGGATTTACATTCTATTATAATCTGAGGCAACCCCTTTGTATTGAAAACCAATATGTCAAATCGCTTTATCAAAGTATTGATTGTCAATTGTTTTTCTACAGCAATCAATGATTTTGGATACCCTTTTATGGTAATCAAATAATGAACTACGTGTTGACGTACCCATTCTTCGGGAGTTAATATCACATATTTTTTTCTAATAATATCAAAAATTAACTGGGTATTTTTGTTACTTTTGATTCTGAATTTGACTTGAGGTAGATTCAATAAAACCATATTACAAAAATGATTATTTTTTTCTTATAAATGGAGCGCATCAATCAAATAGTTTCTGACATTAAGGATGGAAATTTAAAACCTATCTACTTTTTAATGGGCGAAGAGCCTTATTATATAGATAAGATTGCGGGTTATATTGAAAAAAATGTACTTACCGAAGAAGAAAAGGGCTTTAATCAAATGGTATTATATGGTAGAGATGTAAGTATTGAAGATATTGTCTCTAATGCAAAACGTTTTCCGATGATGTCTGAAAGACAAGTGGTAATTGTTAAAGAAGCGCAAGAGCTTTCGAGAACTATTGAAAATTTATTGGGTTATGTTGAGAATCCACAGCCAAGTACTGTTTTAGTTATTTGTTATAAATATAAAAAGCTTGATAAGCGTAAGAAACTATATAAGGCTGTAGATAAAACCGGACTGCTATTTGAAAGTAAAAAGCTATATGATAATCAAGTTGGAGATTGGATTCGTAGAGTGCTTTCAGGTAAAGATTATCATATAGAACCAAAGGCAGCTTTGATGCTTGTTGAATTTTTAGGTACTGATCTATCAAAAATTGCCAATGAATTGGAAAAGTTAATGATCGTATTACCTAAATCATCTACAATATCAGCAACACATATTGAAGAGAATATTGGTATTAGTAAAGATTTTAATAATTTTGAATTACGGAAAGCAGTAGGAGAGAAGCAGATAGTAAAAGCCAATCAGATCATCAACTATTTTGGGCAAAACCCTAAAAGTAATCCATTGGTAATGACAATTTCACTGCTAAATAGTTTTTTTACACAATTATTGATCTACCATGGTTTGTCTAATAAATCTAAAGGTAATGTTGCTAAGGCATTAAGAATAAACCCATATTTTGTTGATGATTATCAAAAGGCATCTAGAAATTATCCAATGCGAAAAGTATCACAAGTAATTTCATTATTACGAGATGCTGATGTAAAAAGTAAAGGTGTTGGAGCTGCAAATTTATCTCATGGAGATATTTTAAAAGAACTGTTGTTTAAGGTGATGCATTGATATTAATTCAAAGACTTCGTAAAACATATGTTTTTTACAGTTTAACGAGTAGTATTATTAGTTGAAAGGTTATTTATTTCAGAAGTTAATAGAAGTAAAACATTCTTATTCTCATCTAAACTTTTTAAGATTTCAGACCTTGTATCTTTAAATACAACTTTTACATTATTAAATATGCTATAGTAATAAGAAATACCTTCTTTTAAGTTTTTTGCAAATGTTGACAAGTACTTTTCTTGTTTTTTATTCATAGAACCTCTCGTTTCATCAATTTTATTTTTAAGAAAATCGATATAGATATTCAGCTCTTTTATAAACATGTTTGGACGGTCTGTTCTTGAGATCATATTTGACCTTCCATAAATATGGTTTGTAATATCTTTTAAACTCATTATTTTAGAATAGTACGCCATATTAGGACCGGGGCAAACAGAAACTCCTTCTCCTTCAACTTTTGTATCTAAATCGTATGCCAATAACGCGGAAGTACCTAAGCCGACGCATGTACAGGTTTTTTCAATAATCTTGTTATATTTAATTTGATGTTCTTTCAAAGATAATTCTTCATTATCCAATTCTTTTATTTTCAAATATTGATATTCTCTTGATGCTGTACAAATCCCTTTTTCTTTAAATTCTTTATTTAAAGCAACAAATTTCTTAGGACAAGAACTTCCAGGTCTTCCTTTGTTAATTAACGCTTCTTTTTCAAGGTCTTTAGTGTTTTCTCTAAGATTGTTAAATGGAATACCTAAAGGAGAAATATCACTTAGATATAAATCTTTTTCTTTAGCCTTAACTAATTTATTTAGTGTTTTGTTATCAACAGTTGTTGCTTCCGGCACTAATAAAAAAGGACTTCCCCAACCTACTGAATCAACATTATAATAGTCAATTAAAAAATCATGCTCTTCCTCAGTTCCTACGCCACCTTGAGCGGTAATTTCTAATGATAATGGCTTTTTTGGTAGTATGCGGTCTTGACTTAAAAGCACTTGGTTTAATAATTCTTGAATAGATGCTCTTAATTCATTTCTTTTTTCTTTAAACTCAGCCAAAACAGGACCCAATAGATAACCATCTGTAGCAAAAGCATGTCCTCCGCAGTTAAGACCGGATTCAATTCTATATTCTGAAACCCATAACCCTTTTTTGGCTAAAAATTTGCCTTGGATCAATGCTGATCTATAATCACTTACCTTTAAAATGATCTTCTTTTTAATTTCACCATTTTCAGTTGGATAAAAGTCATCAAATTTACCCATATAGGCATATAATCTGGGGTTCATTCCTGCTGAAAGTATTAAAGAAGATCTTAAATCACTATTTGCATATCCTCTTAGAGCTGCATGTGCATCGTTATATTCTACAGGTAATCTTTCACCTTTACTATAATTGTCTTTATCGACTTTAGTCATGATATTTACATCAATACTTCCCATAGTTAGGTTTTTCTTTGCCCAACTTTTAATTTCAGAAAAATTAAACCCACTTAAAGTTAATTTTTTAAATTCTTTTTTAATCATTGAACTATCAGGAAGCATACTGATGTATTCTTTTATTTCATTACTTTTTTCAGCAGTAACATTTTTCAATGCTTCAAACTTCTTTTCTGCTAAGTCATGAATTAAATTTAGATAAGATGTAATCCTTTTTGCTCTAAAATCATCTATTTTATCTGTAATTTCCTTATAAGGAACCTCAAATTTATCACTGTACATTTTTCTTAATTTCTCCAGTAAAATATCATCTACTAAAGAAACAACAGAATCCATACCATATTGAGCAACCTTTAAAGGTGTGTCAATTGTAAATCCTATTCCCATTACAGGAATATGAAAAGAATGTGTTTTTATCATTTTATAAGTAATATCAATTATTTATATGCTTGTTGTTTTTCACTATCTAAATAATTACAAAAATAATTTATCAAGAGATATAGTTTTATGATATAAATCATATTTTATATAACATTTGCTTTATAATTTTATACAGAAATTTATCATGAAAACTTTTATATATCTAAAATATATTATCATGAAATATGCATGAATTCATTCTGACTTTATATTTAACCGAATCTAGGTATTCGAAATACTTATGTAGGTAATCATAAAAAGTCGAGATGAGTTCTTGATAAAACAATCATACTTTTCATCATACAAAGATGATTGTTTATAGTAAGTTCTATTTGCAGTAAAGTGTAAACAGTTGAATATCAAATACTATATCCAATTAATAACTCTAAAAGCAGTGAAATAGAAGAATCTCTACTTTAATCTTGTTTATTGTTTGAATTAAAAATACTTAAACGATTATGAAAAATATACCTAAAAGTAATAGACAAATTTCCAGAAGAAGTTTTTTGCCGGTATTGGGAGGAAGCTTGTTAATTCCTTTTCTCGGATTTGGTAAATCTATAAACCCCGAAAAAGTAATCTCAGATGAAGAATACGAAACATTGCTAAAACCTGATGGCACAACAGTTAAAATCAAAATCAGTACTTTGAAAAGTTCAAAAATAATTAAGAAAAAGGTTTCTAATAAAACATTGTTAAGTTGGCTAAAACCAAATTTTAAAGGATAAACCATGGAATCAAATGATAAAAATTCACGACGAAAGTTTTTAAATAATGGATTAAAACTCGGATTGCTTACTGCTATAGGAGGTGTTGCAATAGCAAAATCATTGGAAGAAGAAGAGATGGTTGAGCTTATGGATACCAATGGGAATTTGATAAAAGTACCCGTTACTAAAGTTGAGGAAAACTCTAGCTTAAAAGATGATGACTATAATGTTAGAGAGGGGTATCCAAACAAAAAATTTGTTATGGTTATAGACTTAGCACGTTGTAAAAATGCTAAACAATGTGTTAAATCTTGTAACAAAAATCATTTTATTTCAGGTGACAATGCATGGCTTAAAATTTATAAGATGCAAGATTCTGAAGAAACTGCACCTTACTGGATGCCTAACCTTTGTCAGCATTGTGATAAGCCGCCCTGTGTTAAAGTTTGTCCGGTTGATGCTACTTTTAAACGCAGAGATGGTATAGTTTCTATAGATGCCAACCGCTGTATTGGCTGCCGGTTTTGTATGGCAGCTTGTCCGTATTCTGTAAGGGTTTTTAACTGGAGCGAACCAGAACAAGATGAAATTAAATCAAATATGGTCATGGAACATGAAGACCAGATGAATCATAATACCGGATACACACCAGATTATACAGGTAATCCAAGCACTAAAGGAACTGTTGATAAATGTGATTTCTGCCCACACATGATTGATCAAAAGCTATTACCTCATTGTGTTTCAGCATGCCCTAACGGCGTTTATTTCTTTGGAGATTTATATGAAGATACCGTTACCAATGGTGACGAAACCTTTCAACTAAGTAAATTATTAGAAGATAAGGCGGGTTATAGATTGATGGAAGATCTTGGAACCATGCCAAGTGTATATTATTTGCCACCTAAAAACAGACAGCAAAATTTTGAAGAAGGATTTAAATACTATACCGAATTTCAATCTGTTGAAAAAAACAAATAACCATGAAAACTTTTGACCAATTAACAAAGGATCTAGCTCCTAAAAAATTCAATATTTATGGAAAAATATGGGTAGCATTATTAATTGTAACTATTATTGCCGCAATCTATGCTTATATTATCCAAATTAAAGAAGGATTGGTAATTACTGATATGCGCGATTATGCCCTTTGGGGTATCTATATTTCTAACTTTGTATTTTTTGTAGCTATTAGTTTGGTTGGATCACTGGTTACAGCTATTTTAAGGCTATCAGGAGTTAAATGGGCTACACCCTTAACTAGAATTTCAGAGATTATAGCCATAGCTGCAATAATCATGGCTGGTTTAACGATTATTATAGATATGGGGAGACCAGATAGAATTTATAATCTCCTTTTACATGGCAGGTTACAATCCCCTATAATTTGGGACGTAATAGTCATTACTACTTATCTGGTTATTAGCATTTTACTTCTTTATTTCCCTTTATTGCCAGATTTTCAAATTTTAAGAAGGAAATTTAAAGATAATAAAATACTTGCAAAATGGTATGGAAGACTTTCTTTAAATTGGAACGGAAATACCAAACAGAAAAATATTTACAAGTGGTCTATAAACACATTATCTGTTTTAATTATTCCCGTTGCCTTTGGTATTCATACAGTAACGGCATGGTTATTTGCAACAACGTATAGACCGGGATGGGACAGCTCTAATTTTGGACCTTATTTTATTGCAGGAGCTTTTGTTGCAGGAGCAGGAGGTGTAATTAGTTTAATGTACATCTTAAGAAAAACCCACCGTCTGAAAGATTATATCACAGATTTTCATTTTGATATGATGGGTAAACTTTTAGTAATGTTATGCTTAATTTATATATACTTTAATGTAAATGAGTATTTAGTACCAGCTTATAAAACAACAGAAAAAGAGGCAGAACACTTAAAAGAATTATTTTTTGGACATGATGCATTGTTATTTTGGTCAGTAATTATCGGCGGATTGGTATTACCGGTCATTGCCTTATTATTCAAAAGAATGCGTAAGCCATTACCATTATTTATTATTGCTTTGGTGGTTGTTATAGCTGCTTGGTGGAAACGGTTCATTATAGTCATACCAACATTATTACATCCGTTTTTACCTATTCAAGGTGTACCTGAATCATGGCATCACTATAACCCAACATATCTTGAATGGTTAATTACTTGGGGTACTTTGGCAGGAGCACTCCTTATTGTAACACTATTGGTAAGATATCTGCCAATTATTCCAATCCACGAAACTGCTGAAGAAAATAATATAGTAGAATCCTTAAATACCGATAATGATGAGGAATAAAAGAAGTAAATTATTAGTTTTTATTTGTTTTACTTTGATAGTATTATCAATAGCTGCTATTAATGCACAATCAAAAAAACAAAAAGCCAGAGTTTCAGTACAATTTAATAAAATAGATGATTTGAAATTCCTGAAGGTTGCAGCGAAGTTTAAAGAAGGTAAAAAATATAAACCAGCTGCAGGTTTAGATTTTAAAATCTATAACGAGTTTGAAAATGACAGCCTTGTTTATTTAGGAGACATAACATTAAATAAAAAAGGGTTAGGAGAATTTAATTTATCTAAAGTATTTGAAGATAATCGAGACCAATATACTTTTAGAGTTATTCATAAAGAATCCTCAAATTTTAAAAAAATCTCCAAAAGTACTACTGTTAAATTAGCAAATTTAAGAGCTGAAGTAAAATTTGAAAACGAAGAACCTGTGATTGTAGCTCAATTGACAGATACTGGTGATACTCCAATAGAAAATGCTGAATTAAAAGTAAATTTACAACGTTTCTTCGCTCCACTTACTATTGGTAAAGAGGTTTATTTTACCAATGAAAAAGGCATGATTAATGTGCCAATTACAGAAAAAATGCCGGGTTTGAATGGAAAATTGAATTATGAAGTTATACTGGAAGACAGTGATGATTACGGAACAATAAAAACATTCATACTTACAGATATTGGAGAACCAATTAAAGATTTATCAACTTTTGATCAACGTACTATGTGGTCTCCACCAAATAAAACGCCAAAATTTTTACTAATTGTGCCCAATTTAATAATAGTTGGCGTCTGGGCATATTTGTTCATTTTATTATTTAACCTTTTTAGAATTTCTAAACACAAAAATTTATAAATTATGAAAAAAATTAAAATTGTATTACAATTATTAGGTCTGGCTATTTTTACACTGTATTCGTTTAATGCTGTTACACAAGATGAATGGGTGGTGCCAGAAGAGTATAAAACAATGAAAAATCCAACAAATGCCAATGATGGTGAAAATAAGGCAATTGGTAAATCATTATACAACAAGCATTGTAAGTCATGTCATGGTAAAGAAGGCTTTGGCGATGGTCCGAAAGCAGATGAACAAGAAGGCGATTTAGGCGATTTTTCTTCTGCAGAATTTCAAGTACAAACAGATGGTGAATTATTTTATAAAGTTACTAAAGGCAGAGATGACATGCCTAAATTTGAAAAAAAAGTTTCTAGCGATGAAGATAGATGGTTGATTGTAAATTATATGAGAACTTTAGAAGAATAGAAATAAAACTATGAGTAATAGTTGTGGTTTGAAAATCAAGTCTATGTGAATATTATTTAATGATGAGGCTGTCTAAAATGGGTTATCAAACTGTCTGTTCGAAGTGCAATTATCATTTTTTAGGCAGCCTCTATAACATAAAAGCAGAAGTTAAAAGGTAAAAGAATGAAGTTACTAATTGGTGTTTTTTTTCTTTTCCTTTTTGTTAGAGGAGAAGCGCAAAAAATTATAAACATAGATAAAGAGCAATCTTTTAAAACTTTTAAGGTTCAATGGGTAAGTCAATTTCCCTTATTCAAAGGGCAAAAAGAGGTTTCAAAAAAAGGTTGGTTTGCTAAATTTATCTTTGGTAAAAAGAATACCTTTAAAATAATCAAACCTATTGATATCATTGCAATAAATCCTGATTCCTTTTATATTTTAGATCAAGGAGTTGGTACAATCTTTACTATAAATGAAAGTAAAAAAAAGATACCCAAAGTATTAAAGAAAAATAAGGTTAGTTTCAATTCTTTAGTTAATTTTTGTTCATTTACGAATGACGAAATTTTATTTACGGATTCTCGTCTAAACAAAATTTTTAAGTTAAATGAAAGTCAAAAGAAACTAGAAGTATTAAATGAAAATATCAAATTACAACAACCAACCGGAATTGCTTATTCTATAATCTCAAAAGAAGTTTGGGTAGTTGATACTGGTGCTCATAGAATTTCTGTACTAAATGAACAAGGAGAATTAATCAAAACAATAGGGAAGAGAGGAGTCGCTTCAGGAGAATTTAATTTCCCTACATCAATTTGGATTGACAAAATAGGTAATGTGTATGTTATTGATGCAATGAATTTTAGAATACAAGTATTTAATAAAACAGGAGAAGTAATTTCCATATTTGGTGAGGCGGGAAATGCAACAGGTTATTTTGCCAGACCAAAAGGTATTGCTACAGATTCTTTTGGTAATATTTATATAACTGATGCATTATATCATACTGTTCAGGTCTTTGATATTTCAGGGAATTTCTTGTACCAATTTGGTGAACAGGGTAGAGGTAAGGAACAATTTTGGATGCCCTCAGGTATTTATATTGATGAAAAAAACTATATTTATATAGCAGATAGTTATAATTCTAGAATTCAAATATTTCAACTCATCAATGAGAAATAAATGAAAAAAATAATAATTATAATAGCAGTTATTTTAATCTGGTTTCCCGTTTTGGTAAACTCACAATCTATTGTTACTTCAAAACATAATTTATCTGTAAGCAGCTCAAAAATGGTTAAATCTACTACAGAATCTGAAATTTGTATATTTTGTCACACTCCCCATAGTAGTAATCCTAAATCGCCTATGTGGAATAAAAAAATAACCGGTACAACTTATTTGTTATACAATAGTTCAACCTTAGATGCTGTACCCGGACAACCCGATGGCAGTTCAATTTTATGCCTGTCATGCCACGATGGTACCATAGCATTAGGAGATCTGGTCAGTCGATCTAAATCTATAGCTATGACAATGGGTAATAGAATAACTTCTAAGAATAACCTTACAACAGATTTATCAAACGATCATCCTATTTCATTTAGATATGATGCTGCTTTAGCTGCATCAGACGGTCAATTAAAAACACCTCCGTTATTAGTTGCCGAGTTAGATAATAATTCAAAATTACAATGTACCTCTTGTCATGATCCACATAAAGAAACCAATCCAAAATTTTTGGTGGCTTCCAATGAATATTCTGCTTTATGCTTTACGTGTCATGATAGAACGTATTGGACAAATAGTAGTCATAGTACTTCTATAAATACATGGAATGGAACAGGTGCAGATCCTTGGGTACATATTGAATCTGCTTATGCTACTGTTTCGCAAAATGCATGTGCTAATTGTCATGATTCACATAATGCAAATGGCAAACCAAGATTATTAAAATATGTTCCTGAAGAAAATAATTGCCTTGATTGCCATAATGGAAATGTTGCCGCAAAAAATGTTCAGGCAGATTTTGCTAAAACCTTTAAGCATGACATATATAGATATACAGGAGTTCATGATCCTATAGAAGCAGCCTCAGTTGCAACCAAACATGTTGAATGTGAAGACTGTCACAATCCACATGCATCAAATGCAACTACAGCTACTGCTCCGTTTGTAAACGGATTTAATAAAGGCGTAAACGGAATTAATCAGGCAGGTAATGAGGTAAGTAGAGTAACATATGCTTATGAAATATGCTATAAATGCCATGCGGGAAATTCTTGGACTCCGGCACCTACCGTTTCACGGCAAATTAATCAAAATAATGTACGATTGGAATTTGATACTTCAAACCCTTCTTACCATCCGGTAGTAGGTCCGAGGAATAATACTGAAGTTACAGCTAATCTTATAGCTCCAAACACTATAAGCACTGTTCTATACTGTACAGATTGTCATGCAAGTAACGATACAGGAGGTGCTTCTGGCCCTCATGGATCAATTTACCCTCAACTGTTAAAGTTACAATATTCAACTGATAATAATACTCCTGAGTCTGTAGCAAATTATGAGCTTTGCTACAGCTGTCATAATAGAGATAATATTATCAGTGATACGAATACTTTTAACGGACATAAAAAGCATATTGTTGATGAGAGAACTTCATGTAGTGTTTGTCATGATCCGCACGGTATTAGTAGTACGCAAGGTAACAGTATCAATAATTCTAATCTGATAAATTTTAGAACCGGAATTGTTACACCTTCATCTAGTGGTATTTTAAGATATGAAGATACAGGGGTAGGCAGAGGTAGTTGTTATTTGACATGCCATGGTGAGAATCATAATCCATATTCATATAATAATATGATGAATGATTGACTTTAACGTTTTATCCGACAATATTAATTTATTGTAACAAATACTATCAAACATGATAAAAATCATTCTTTTATATTAATTCTGTTCTTAAATTCGTACCGATATATATGAATATATCTTCTTTTTAGTTAACGTAAATATGAGTCTCATGAAAAAAACAAAAAAATTAGTATTAACTTTGAGTTTAGCTGTATTAATGTCAACAGTAAGTTTTGGGCAAAATATAGCTGGTTCTGATCACGATTTTTCAACTGAAACATGGAATCCGGGAGGAGAGATTTGTCAGGTTTGCCATACTCCTCACGGAGCGGTTACCGGTTTAACAGCTCCTTTATGGAATCATGAAGTAACAACAGCTACCTTTGACCTTTACACAAATGTAGTTTCACCATCTTTTGATGCAACAACAAGTCAGCCGGATGGGTCTTCTAAATTATGCTTAAGTTGTCACGATGGTACTGTAGCTATTGACAATTTTGGCGGGCAAACCGGAGGTACTGAGTTTATGACCGGTGGTGAACTTCTTGGAATTGATCTAAGTAATGAACACCCTGTTTCTTTTACCTATGATGCTGCTTTAGCAACGCTTGATGGCGGTTTATTCGACCCAACTTCAGCAAGTTCAGGACTTGGAAGTACTATTGATGCTGATTTATTACTTGGTAGTAAAGTGCAATGCTCTTCTTGTCATGATGTACATAATGGTTCTGGTGTTGGTAATCTACTAGTTAAATCTAATGCCGGTAGTGCCCTTTGTTTAACTTGTCATAATATGTAGTAGAGATGACTTAAATCAATTTTAATAAAGAAGGGGCTATTTTGCCCCTTCTTTATTATGACAATATTTACATTAAACACTACAAAGGTTAGCCAATATAAAACCTGATTTTAATCATAGAATAGTGATGTGATTTCTTATACCTTCACTAAATATTAATGTATTAAAATATTTTACTAAACAAGTATTAAATTTAATAAAAATGAAGTTTAAATTTTATTTCGGATTTTTTATAATTGCAACTTTTTTATTGCTCTTTACTTCATGTTCTCCACGTATTCATAATAAATCTACAAAAGAAATTATTATCTATCCGCCTCCACCAGATACTGCAAGAATTCAATATCTCACTCGTATTAGTAGTTCACAAGATATTGCTCGTAAACAATCAGCATTTGCAACATCTGTTGTTGGAAAAAAACAGGTGATGCCAATTAGAAAACCTTATGGAATATTTATGCGTAATGGTAAACTATATGTATGTGATGTTTCTATAGGCGGGCTTGAAATTATTGATTTTGAAACTAAAGAATTTAATTATTTTGTTCCTACAGGACCGTATCAATTAAAATTACCTATTAATTGCTATGTTGACACCAATGACCAACTATATGTTGCAGATGTTAATCTACAAAAAATAGCTATCTTTGATAGTATAGGTAAATATATCACATCGTTTGGTAAAAAAGAAAATATTAAACCAACTGATGTCTTTGTTTACGAAAATAAAATATATGTACCAGATTCTGGTAATAATAGAGTAAATGTGTATAAAGAAGACACACATGAGTTTGAGTTTTATTTTCCAAAATCTGAAAAAGGAGATGATAGTTTTTTATATAAACCTACAAATATTTTTGTATTGAAAGGTAAGATTTATGTAAGTGATATGGGGAATGGTACTGTTAAAATATTTACCCATAAAGGTGAATATTTAAGTACTGTTGGAAAATATGGTAAAAACATTGGTGAACTGGTACGCCCTAAAGGAATAGCTGTTGATCGTGAAGAAAATTTATATGTAGTAGATGCCAGTTTTGAGAATGTACAAATATTTAACAAAGACGGAGAATTGCTATTGTTTTTTGGTGGTAGTTATAAAGGCCCAGGAGATATGTGGCTACCCACTAAAGTGATTATAGATTATGATAATTTAAAATATTTTGAAAAATATGTTGATCCTAAATTTAAGTTAGAATACTTAATTTTTGTTGCTAATCAGTTTGGTCCTGATAAAATAAGTGTTTATGGACGTATTGTGCCAGTAAAAGGAAAACTTGAAAATTCAAAAGAGTAAAGCGATAAAAAACGAGGATAATAAGAATTATTAAAATTAATGCATTTAAGAGTTTCATTTAAATCCAATATGTCTTTCTGAAATAAAAATGTTTAGACCCATGTTAAACTAAAAAAAATTACATGCATCAGGATAAACATAAACATATAAATTATTTATTATTTATCATTGCTCTATTATTACTCTGGGCATGCACACCTAAATTTAGTTATAGCGTAAGGTCTTTTTTATTTGATGGTGTTCCGAATCCATATGAAGTTGAAGTTACTGTTATTAAAGATTCTTTATACACAATAGATAGCACTTTGGTCAATGGAATTTCAATGACATCTTTTGTAAGAAATGAATTTAACCTTCACACTCCTTATGGAAAAAGAGAATGTGCAAAGTGCCATGATAGAAATGATATGGACAAGCCAAGGTTGCCTTTACCAGATCTTTGTAATCAATGTCACGAAGACTACAATAAAACGTATAAGATTTTACACGGACCTGTAGCATCAGGAGACTGTACACAATGTCATAGCCCACATCAATCTAAATTAAAAAATTTACTCTTACGATCTGGACAAGAACTTTGTCTCAATTGCCATACCACTCCTTTGGTTTTAGCAAATAAAGACCATGATAATATTGAAAACACCAATTGTACCAGTTGCCACAACCCTCATGGTGGAAACAATGATATGTTTCTTTTAATGAAGTGAAAACTAATGAAAGAATTTAGATTACTATATATTATTTTACTATTTACAATGTATGGTTATTCTCAAAAATCAATTACAGAAACTACATTTTGGAAGCTTACATCGTTAAGTGGTGAATTAAATTTAAATGGTTCTTATTGGGATCAGAAAACAGATAGAAGTAATTTTAATGAACGCTTAGAAAGTTCATTTATATCTGGAGGTCTTTTTTTAAATTCTAATAGTTTTTTCTGGCATCCTAATTTTTTATCATTAGATGTTAATGCAGGTTACAGCCCTGAAACCGGACAACGACTATCTTTAGTAACACCAGACCGTAATGAAATAAACACATTAAAAAAGCTATACGCAAAAGCCTCTTTTTTTCAACATAATTCATTTAATTTTAATGTGTTTACCAACATTAATGAAAGCTATAACAATAGAGAGAATTTAACCAACCTTAGATCAAAGTTTGAAAATTGGGGTAGTGTTCTAACATACACTAATGAGTATCTTCCTTTTACCATTTCTTATAATCGTGGAAAAGGTGAACAAAAAGAATTACAAACAGATAGAAGGTATATAACCGAACAGAACAATTTTGAAAGCAGGGCTACCAAAACGTTTGGCTTGAATGATTGGCATCAATTCATTTTTTCTCATAATAAATATGTTTATGAAGATACTTTTTCGTTTTCTGAACAAAATCAGAATAGTAACATCATAAAAAACAATATTACTTCATGGAGCCTTAATAATAACTTGTTTTTTGACTCTAAAAAGAATTATAGTTTTAACTCAAGAATATCAAATGAAGATCAACGTGGAGATTTTAATTTCAAAAGATTTCAGATATTAGAAAACATATTTTTTAAACTGCCAAAAAAATTCAATTTTGCAGGTAACTACAATTATTATGATATTCAAGGAGATATTCAAAATTCAAAACAACATAACGCAAGAGGTATATTGTCACATCAACTTTATAAAAGTTTACGTACAAGAGTATCTTTTGAATATAATAATATCAATAATACTCAATATAAAGAAACTTTTAAAAGAACTGGTTTAAATATTAGATATGTAAAAAAAATTCCTTTAAACGGACAATTGTCTTTATCCTACAGGATAAACAGTAACAAACAAAATAGAGAAAGTGAAGCAGCTTCTTTATTTATTCAAAATGAAGAACATACCATATCTGATGGTCAAATAGTATTATTGAACAATCAATATTCTGATGTTAATTCTGTAATAGTTAGAGATGTAACAAATACTATTATATATAGATTGAATTTTGATTATATATTGATCGAAAGAAATGAATTTTTGGAAATTCAACGTATTCCGGGAGGTCAAATTGCAAATAATGCAACTGTTTTAATTGATTATGGAGCAATACAACCACTTTCATATCAATTTAATGCTATTAACAATTTTTTTGGCGCAAGAATATCATTGTTTAAAAATAAAATAGAATTCTATTACAATATTTCTAAACAAGATTATATAGATCCGGTAAATGTAGATTTTTTAACATTGAATTATTTTAATAAAAATGTTTATGGAAGTCGTTTTAGATATGATTTTATTAGCGGAGGTATAGAACATGATAACTATAGAAGTACTGTTATACCTTACCGATTAACAAGATACTATTTAGTTTTACAAGGGAAAATAAAGGAAAAACTATATTACACATTAAATGGAGATTTTCGTAATTATCATATGATCGTTGAAGAAGGGTTGAAACAAAAATACTATAGTGTTTCAGGTAATATTTCTTATAATTTTAATCCAAAAACAAAACTTAGTCTTGAAACAGCTTATCGAAAACAAGAAGGAGAAGCAATTGATCTAGACCTGTTGACCGCAAGATTAGAATTAACTACTCGTTTTCGCCAATTGTATGTTACAGCAGGTTTTGAACTATATGAAAATGAACTGTTTAATGAAAAAATGAATTTTAAAAAGGTTACAATTCAAATTTCAAGAAAATTTTAAAAATATAAATGAAACAAAATAAAATGGAAACTACAAAAAAAGCAACAACCGGAAATTTTATATTTAATATTATGGTGTTTCAAAATGGTATTCTACTTACTTGTTTATTGTTGATACAAGTAACTATTTTTAGTCAAAACACAACAAGCGAAAAAACATGCATTGACTGCCATAAAAGGGCAGTAAAAAAAGATATTCTTCATGGTCCGGCAGTAGATTGCACAAGTTGTCATAAGTCAAATGGAAAAGAACACCCTTTAGAAGATGTTGAAGGTTTTGTATTTTTAGAAGAAGGAGCAAGTTTATGTTTTAGTTGCCATGAGGAAGAAAAACCTGCTATTATCGGAAATAAATATGTACACAAACCGGTCTCAAAAGGAGAATGTTTAGAATGTCATGAAGTACACAGTTCTAATGACCCTAAATTAATTTTTGCAAAATCGCCGGATCTATGCTATTTCTGTCATGACAAACTTGAAAAATCTATCAAAAAATCAGCAGTTGTACATTTACCGGCTACAGAAGAAGGAGGTTGTGTTGGATGTCATTCCCCACATTCCTCTCCCGAAAAAAAGATGTTAGTATCTAATCCGAAAACCTTATGTCTAAGTTGTCACAACAAAACACTTACAAAAGGTGATAGAAAAATTACGAATATTGACAAACTACTAAAAAAGAGTAAAGTTGTACATCCTGCACTTAAAAAAAGCTGTAATTCTTGTCATGACCCACATGCTTCAGAAAACAAATATTTGTTATCTATTCCATATCCTTTAGGAAATTATGCTCCGGGTACCGAAGAAAATTATGAATTATGTTTTGGATGCCATGATACAGACCTTTTATTATTGGAAAAAACAAAATATGCTACTGAGTTCAGGGATGGTGATCGCAACCTACATTATGTACATGTCAATAAAGAAAAAGGTAGAACTTGTGCCAACTGCCATAATGTTCATGGTACAAATGAAAAATATCTCATACCGGAAACAGTAAAGTTTGGTAGTTGGAATATGCCGTTAAAATTTAAAGTATTAGAAAATGGAGGGTCTTGCAAAGGATGTCATGAAGAAAGAAAGTACACGAGGTAAAATGTAGATATGATCTATAAAAGTGTTCGGTTTCTTTAAGAACTTGTAAGATTAGTCAGCTATTTTACAAGAACAGAATTCTCAATGATTAAGTCATAAAAGTAACCATAACCAAAATCTCTATCTAAAGAAACTTTGCCTTCCATAATAATAACATCTCCTAACTTAACCTCAGTATTCGTAGTTAAGATTATATCAAACTTGTCATTAAATTCAGTGCCATCTTGCAGGTGAATCCAGTTTTTACTCATAATCTGGGAGCTAAACTTTGTTACCTGTCCTTTGACTTTAACTGTCTTGTTTTCGTATTTTTTTTTGTTTTTAAGCAATTCAGCTATAGAAATTCCATCATTAACAGGTTTTATAGTAAGGATAAGTTTTTCTATAGCTGGCTTTACAGTCTTTTGCAATTTAATAGTTGAGGAATGCTGAAAAGATGATTTTTCTTTTTTATTAGGAGTTTTACTAATTGACCCTAAAAAAAGAACTGAATCAAAAGTTCTATTTAATGCTTCGCTATTAAAATTAGACATTTTCATACCGCTTTTATAAAAATAGGTTTCACCAATTTTTGCTTTAATACTAGGAACTGCAAGCCATCTTTTAATATCATTCTCTTTTACAAATAAATACGTATATGAATTTACTTGCAGAATTTCTAACACTTCAACTTTTTGAAAAGTAGATGCTGATTTCTGACAATAACCAATAGTTAAAGAAGTTATTGATAAGGTTAAGGCTAAAAAAAAATTAAATATACTCATGTCCGTTTCTTTAAAATAGTTGCCGTTGTCCGATTAAACTTTTATGAATGATTCTAAAGTAATTATAGAACTAACTTTAAAGCTAATAATAAATATCAATTAGTTAAAAAAAGCTTCTTATGTCTTGAAGCGAAGCGGTCTTTTATCTTTAATACTATTTGTTTACTTTATCAATACTGCATCTTCAATAATTAATTTATAAACATAACCTGCACCAAAATCTTTGTCTAAAGAAACTTTCCCTTCTATGGTAATAACATCTCCTACTTCAACGATATCATTTGTAGTTACAGTCACATCAAATTCACCATTATAATCAGTACCATCTTGAAGATGAATCCAATTTTTTTTCATAATTGCAGGGTTAAATTTTGTTACTTTACCTTTTATCATTACAATTTCACCTTCATGTGTTTTCTTATTTTTATATAATTCTGCAACAGTAATTATACCTTTATCATGTTCAATTTTAACATTTTCTTTTTCTAATACCGGTTTTGTAGCTTGTTTGGCTAAATTTATTTTATCCTCTTGAGATAAATTTAAATTATTCAATGTTACTGTCTCGGTAATTATATCAGGATTAGGTTCTGTACCTATTTTTTCAATAAAATAAATAGTTTCAAAAGTTTTGTTTAATTCTTTACTTTCAAAATTTGACATTTTCATACCCTCTTTAAAATAATACGTTTCACCAATTTTTGCTTGAACGGAAGGAACGGCAAGCCATTTTTCGGTAGTATCTTCTAAAACACGTAAATACGTATATTCATCTACATGTAAAACTTTCTGAACAACAGCTTTATGAATATCTGATTGATTTTCAACTTGCGATTTTTTATTTGATTGACAAGCCGAAATAAAGACAATAATTACAATTAAACCTATAAATATTCTCATACTAATTTGTTTTAATGTTTATTACAAATAAGGTATAAATCTAAATAAAAAACAGAAATTAAAAGATGATAAATATCATTAGTAGTATGGATTTGAATTTTTAATTTAGACCGATAAATGGAATTAGAAATAATAATTAATTTACTGAAATATGAAAAAAATTATACATCTAATTATCTCTTCAAAAACAACATTGGTATTATTAATTATTTTTACAATTGCCATAGCCAGCGCTACATTTATAGAAGACAAATACGATACAGTTACCGCAAAATTACTTATTTACAATGCCAAATGGTTTGAGTTTTTATTGCTATTATTAGTTCTTAATTTTATAGGAAGTATTAAAAGATATCATCTGCTTAGAAAAGGTAAATTGCCAGGATTCCTATTTCATTGTGCCTTTATAATAATAATTATTGGTGCAGGTATTACCAGATATATAGGTTTTGAAGGAAGCATGCATATCCGCCAAGGAGAATCATCAAATTTTATGTATAGTTCTGAACCCTATTTAACTGTAAAAACAAAAGATAGCAACCTAAATTATTCTGTTTCACGACCTTTACTTTTTGGAGCAATTACTGATAACTCATTCAATGTTCGTATTGATACTAAAGAAAAAGGGACAATAGATATTGAATATAAAGATTATATAAAAAATGCAAAAGAGACCTATGAAGAAGGTAGTGAAGGCGGAATAGATATTGTAGAGATAACCTTAAGCGTTGAGGGACATAAAGATGTACTGCTCATAAAAGATGGAGATATTAAAGTAACTCACGATTTCCCTATAGCCTATAATAATAATGAAAGAGATGATGCTTTAAAATTGATAAGTAAAGATGAAAAATTATTTATAAGCTATCCTGCAACCATTAAAACTAGCAAAATGCCTGAAATGCTAGTAGGTGAAATAGCAAAAGATTCCATCGCAGAAATTAAACCAATGTACTTATATGAACCGGAAGGGTCAGGAATTGCATTTGTCTTAACAAAAACATATAAGAATGCAAAGATAAAATACGTTCCGGGAGGTGAAGAAAATAAAGGTCCTGATGTGCTATTAATAGATGTTAACTTTAATGGTAAAGAACAAGAGGTGTCCATATTAGGAGGTATGGGATATGTCGATAATTTTCAGAAAGTTAAGCTTGACGGTATAGATCTAGAAATTGCCTATGGCGTAAAAAAAATAGAACTCCCCTTTTCTCTGCGTTTAAATGAGTTTATCTTAGAAAGATATGCAGGTTCAGAGAGTCCTTCATCGTATGCCAGCGAAGTAACTTTAATGGATGAAAATAATGGTATTGTTGAAAACCATAGAATTTTCATGAACAATGTGTTAGATTATAGAGGATATCGTTTTTTTCAATCTTCTTATGATAAAGACGAAAAAGGAACTATATTATCTGTAAATCATGATTTTTATGGTACATGGATTTCCTATTTTGGTTATTTCCTTATGACCTTAGGTTTTATACTTACCCTGTTTAGTAAAAGTTCAAGATATCGAGATTTAATTCATAAGATAAGGAATACGCGTACAAAAAGAAAAACGGTAGTTGTAATGTTGGTTTTTGTATTTTTATCTGTTGGCTCTATATTTTCACAAGATATAGATCATAATCATGTACATGATGTCAATCCAAACCCTGTTAGTGTTGAACATGCAGAAAAATTTGGTCATTTAATTACACAAACCTATGCAGGTAGGTTTGCACCGGTTAATACACTGGCTTATGATGTAATACACAAAGTTTCAAGGAAAGATAAATTCGATATTCCCGGTAGAGGTAAGATGGATGCTATGCAGGTATTTATGGATATGCCTTTAAATGGTGAATTTTGGAAGCAGCAAAAAATAATTTATGTTCGCGAAAAAGCGGTAATGTCTGTTGTCGGGTTAGAAGGTAAGTATGCTACTTTTAACGATTTTTTTAACCAAGACGGCTCCTATAAACTTAAAGCAATTGCAGAAACAGCATTTAGAAAAAAACAATCAGAACAGAATGTTTTTGACAAAGAAGTTATTAAACTAAATGAGCGTATAGAGATTTTTATGATGGGGTTTCAAGGAAAACTACTCAATATATTTCCTGTACAAGATTCACCAAATAATAAATGGGTCAATTGGAGCGACCCTCTTGCAGAAACTCCATTAACCGGAGCTATAAAAATGTTGAATGACGATTTGCAATTAGAAAAATTAAACTATAAAAATATAATGAGGTTGTATTTGACAGAAGTGTTCAATGCAACAAAATCAGGGGATTATTCAAGAGCAGATAAAATATTAGGATATATTGAAAGTATGCAAAGGCAGAGTAGTGCTGCCGAATTATTGCCATCTAAATCAAGGGTTAGTAAAGAAGTACACTATAATGAGTCAAAAATATTTATTAACCTGAAAAATGTATATGCTTTACTAAGCATCATATTATTGATACTTACTTTTATTGATAATTTAGAAGTCAAAAAGAGTAAAATACTGCGTTTAACACTAAACTTTTTTATAGTATTGTTAGGTCTCGCTTTTATATATCATACTTACGGTATGGGTTTAAGATGGTATCTATCAGATCATGCACCTTGGAGTAATGGCTATGAAGCATTGATACTCATTGCATGGGCAAGTTTACTGGCAGGATTCTGTTTTATACGTTATTCCAAAATTACATTGGCTGCTACAGCATTATTGGCATTTTTCACTTTAATGACAGCAAGTCATAGTAGTTATGATCCGCAATTAACAAATCTACAGCCCGTCTTAAAATCATATTGGTTAATCATTCATGTGGCAACACTTACTATCAGTTATGGTTTTTTAGGCTTAGGATTTATTTTAGGCATAATGAATTTAATTCTATACACAATTAAAAACACAAAGAATACCAAACGAATAGATCTAATCATAAAAGAACTGACACATATCAATGAAATGAATTTAACAATCGGTCTTTTTTTGGCAACCATAGGAACATTTCTCGGTGGTATATGGGCAAATGAATCATGGGGAAGATATTGGGGATGGGACGCCAAAGAAACATGGGCACTGGTTATTACACTAACCTATACTATAATATTACACTTTAGATTGGTACCAAAAATGAAGAGTCTATATGTTTTTAACATTGGCGCAGTTGTTGGTTTTACTAGTGTATTGATGACATTTTTTGGAGTAAATTACTATTTATCTAAAGGTCTGCACAGTTATGCAAGCGGTGAAACTCCGGTTTTTCCAATATGGGCATGGGTACTAATATTTTCAATATTAATTTTGATAATTGCCGCTGGTGTAAAAGAAAAGTTAATTAAAAAATAGTATTATAGAAACTGACAAAAATCATATTTTACTTACTCTTAAATTACGAAATTTGTAAGTAGAAAGAAAATATATAATTTTAGAGTTCTAACTTTAGTTAGAATAATTTATTTGAAAGAATTTTCTTAATTGAATTCATTTTTTTTTTATGTTTTGTTTTTTACACTTTTATGATGAATAAGTCACTGCGTTATATAAGCATTTCACACAAATTGGCTTCAGCTACTCAAAGGGAAGACTATTATATTCCTGAAGAAGAAAAGGACAATTTGGTAGAACTTATTTGTACTACCTTTCCTGATATTATCGGATTATTTCTTTTAGTTACTTGTAATAGAACAGAAATTTATTTTGAAGCCACAACTACTCCTGCTACCGAACTACGTGATTTTTTGATACATTTAAAAGTAGCAAATATTACTAAAGTAAATAAACAATTATTCAATTATAGCAATACTACAGAAGATACGGCAAGACATCTTTTAGAAGTTTCCTCAGGGTTAGCATCTTCAGTACTTGGAGATGCAGAAATTATTCATCAGATAAAAAAAGCACATCGATTTTCAATTGCCCACCAATTACAAGGCTCTTTATTAGAGCGTGCTTTGCAGACTGTATTCAAAAGTCATAAGCGTATAAGTAATGAAACGCACTTTAGAGATGGTACTACTTCAGTTGCGTACAAATCTCTGAAAATTGTAAATGATATGTATGATAAAGCTACCGTGAAAAATAAAAAAATATTAATTATCGGAGCCGGAGATATTGTGAAACAGTTATTTAAGTATAATTCAAAATTCAATTTTAACAATATATACATTAGCAACCGTACTGTAGAAAAAGCTATAATTTTAAGTAATAAATATCTATGTAAAGTGTATGATTGGAACAATGTACTTGCTAATGATTTTCAAGATTTTGATGTAATTATTAGTGCTGCAAGCAATTGTTATCATCTTATAAAAAAGATACCTATTGCTTCACAAAAGGTATTACTAATTGATTTGGCATTGCCAAGCAATATTGATAAAACATTACTATATAACGAAAATATAATGCTTTACGATTTAGATGCTATTTCTACAGAACTAGAAGACACTAAAGAAAAAAGACTTGCTGCTGTTAGTAAAGTAGATGAAATTATAGCTGAAGAACTTTCAGTCTATAGTGGATGGCTTCAGGATGCGCCATTAAGGACATTATTGGCAAAATATAAAATAGTAGTGAGTCAAAAAGTAAAAAGTTATTTAGAAACAGATACTACAAGAGAACCTAAATCTAAAATCACCAAAATTGTTACCAACCGGATTATGAGAGAATTGGTAAAACAAAATGAAATGTCACTGCCTTTTGAAAAAGTAGATGTAATTATCAATAAACAGGTTTCTTTATTAAAGGAAAAGTATGTTTGAACTTTCGCTAAGATAAGTACATCACGAGTTTAATATAACCTAATCCTGGACGGTTTGCAAAACTATGTAGGTATATTAACGTGAGTTCGACATAAAAAGATAATAAATAATCTACTTTGTTATTTTTTTTGAAATAACTAAGGCTATTCCAAAAAAAATATACCTCACATCTCATTCATTCTCTTTGTTTTTTGAAAGAAATGAATTAATAGAGATGCCCTTAACTAAAAGTATATATAGCAAATTTGGAATTCCAATCCAAATCAACTCACTTAAAAGTACGGTTTTACCCCATTCACTAAAAAAGTTAGCAATACCTATAGGAGAAACTTTTATAGGTCTCCATGGAAAGAAATAACGTGTATTATCAAATGGAGAAAAAAAAGCGACACCTAGACCTCCGTCAGTCAATGCATCTAAAATACTATGCGAAGCTGTACAAACAGTGAAAAACAAAACATAAATTATTCCTTTATGACTCATTAAATGTTTTCTGTAAAAAAGTATCGTTATTAATGAACCTAAAATCAGTGCAAACATAAAAGAATGTGTAAACCCTCGATGACCCCAAAAAGCTTCGTATGGTATTCCTAATTTAAAGCTAATCACATCAGCATCAGGAATTATTGAGCAGAGTATTCCTAATATCCAAAATTTCCAATTCTGTACTGTTTTTGAAAAAGTATTTCCTATTGCAATTGATGTAAGTGCATGTCCGAATATTGATGCCATAATTTATAATAATTAATTACCGTACACCAAAAATGGCACTTCCAATACGTACCATAGTGCTACCATATTCAATTGCTAAAGGATAATCACTACTCATTCCAATTGATAAAATCTTAAGTCTTGGGTCTTGAGTCTTGAGTCTATCTGAAAAAACGTTTAACTTATTAAATTCATCTTTTATTTGATCCATATCATCAGTAAAACTTGCCATTCCCATTAAGCCGATAATATTTACATTTTCTAATTCTTTTAATTCGTCAGAAGTCAATATTTTTTCAATATCAGTAAATGAAAGTCCGAATTTAGTATCTTCTTCTGCTATTTTAGCTTGTAATAAACAATTGATGACTCTCTCATGTTTTTTAGCTTGTTTATTGATCTCTTTTAAGGTTTTAAAACTATCAACCCCATGGATCAAATCAACAAAATGAGCCATGTATTTTACCTTATTTCGTTGTAAATGACCTATCATATGCCATTTTATATCTTTTGGGAGTACATTATATTTATCAACCATTTCCTGAATTTTGTTTTCTCCAAAAATAGTTTGACCCGCATCATAAGCTTCTAAAATTGCTTCTATAGGTTTTGTTTTAGAAACAGCAACTAAGGTTATATGTTCTGGGAGTTGTTTTTTGATATGGTTGAGGTTATTTGCTATGCTCATAATTTAATTTATTAATCAAGATATTTGAAGATACTTTCACAACACCCCTAAAGAGCTATGCTCTGTATTTTCGTTTAAAATATATTTTCTCCTCAATAATCCTCAAGGGGACAATTATTTAAATCATCTTTTTTGACTAAAAAACTTTATCCTCATTAATTAAATTATAGCAATGATATAAGTTTAAAACTCATAAATGGTTAATCCACTTCTTAATTTTGGCAAAATATAAGTGCTTTTTGGTGGCATTTTTAAATCTGCATCGGCTACAGCTTTTAATTGCGCTACTGAAATAGGTACCAAACCAAAAGCAACGGCAAATTTACCCGAATCTACACTGTTTTTAAGATTGATCTCTCCTTGTTCGCTGTGCGAATAACTCAATCGTTTATCGTTACGTAGATCGTTAATTCCAAAAATAGGTTTTAATATTGTTTTATACAATAATTGTGGATCTAGATCACTTAACGGATTGTCAATTTCAAATTCCTCCTTTTTAAGATATAATGAATAAAATTCACCATCTAAATACATACTAAAATGATGTTTTTTTGAAGGTTTATAAAATTGTGAACCTCTATTTTGAATTGTATACAAAACTGATAATTTCTCTAACAATTGCTCTTTGGTTAACCCGTTCAAATCTTTTACCAATCTATTGTACTCAGATATTTGTAATTCAGATTCCGGAATTAAATAACTCATAAAAAAATTATAATCTTCATTACCATTATGATTAGTATTTTTTCTTTTCAAATCTTCAGATAACAGATATGAAGAAGCTGTTCTGTGGTGTCCGTCCGCTATGTAGAGCGCATTCATTTTGGTAAATTCATCCTGAATAATCAAAATATCATCTGGACTATCAACTTTCCATAAATAATGTGTTTTATAATTTTCAGTAGTGAATTCATATTCTGCTCTTGTTTTTTGATATTTTTTTAGAACAGATGCAATCTTTAAATTATCAGGATAAGTAAGTAACACAGGCTCAGCATTAAAACCTGTGGTTTTTAAATATTTTTCAAATAGCACTTCTCTTTTATGCAAGGTTTCTTCATGCTTTTTGATAATATTATTCACATAATCTTGAGTACTAGTAGCAGCGATAATACCGCAACATGAAAAATTTCTAGTTGTCTTTTTATAGATATAGAATGAAGGCGTAGTATCTTTTGAAAAATGATTGAGTTCTTTAAACTCAATATATTTATCATGAATTAATTGGAAACGTTGTTCACTTGAAATTTCTTCATGATGTTTGTAACTAGGGCTGATAATATGTAAAAATGAAAATGGATTAAAATCTAATTGTGCACCTAGTTCAGCTGGTGAATAAGCTTCATAAGAACGAGAAGAAACCAACGCAACTTTATCGCGTGAAGCTCGTACAGCACAAAAAGGTTTTACTATAGCCATCCCATCCCTAACCCTTCCCAAAGGGGGAAGGGATTTTTTATTATTTTAGTATTTCAATAATTTGGTCAGCCAGTTCACTTCCAATTCTATGTTGTGCTTCACTTGTTGCAGCACCAATATGTGGTGTCAAAGAAATATTTGGATTCATTAAAATTTGTACTTCCGGTGATGGTTCATTTTCAAAAACGTCTAATGCTGCTTTTGAAATTTTACCACTATCTAAAGCAGTAACCAAAGCAACTTCATCAATTACTCCGCCACGAGCAGCATTGACAATACAAGCACCATCTTTCATTATTTCAAATTCTTGGGTAGAAATTACATAGTCATCTTGTGCCGGTACATGTAGTGTTATAAAATCAGCCTGTTTTAAAACATCATCTTTAGATATTGTATCAATAGAAAAGTTAACTGTTTGACCATCAAAAAAGTCTAATTCTAAATTCGCGCTATCTAAAAATGGATCAAAAGCAATGACTTTCATTCCTGCACCTAATGCCACTTTTGCAGTTGCTTGACCTATGCGTCCGAATCCTAAAATACCTAAAGTTTTGCCTTTTAATTCTACACCTTTAGCGTATGCCTTTTTTAGATCTTTAAATTTTGAATCACCATCTAAAGGCATATTTCTATTAGAATTATGTAAAAAACGAACCATTCCATAAAGATGCGCAAATACCAATTCAGCAACTGAATGAGAAGATGCAGCCGGTGTGTTGATTACATGTAACCCTTTTTTACGGGCATACTCCACATCAATATTATCCATCCCAACACCACCGCGACCAATAATTTTTAAAGATGGACAAGCATCAATAATATCTTTACGCACTTTAGTAGCACTTCGTACTAAAAGTACTGATACTTCATGTTGATTTATATAATCTATAAGTTGCTCTTGAGCCACTGTTGTTAATTCTACTTCAAAACCGGCATTTTCTAAAGCGATAACACCGCTGGTTGCAATTCCGTCATTAGCTAATATCTTCATACTATAACTTTAAAGTTCTAATTGTTTAATTTACGCATCACATCTACCAATACTTGAACACTTTCTAAGGGTAATGCATTATACATACTTGCTCTATAACCTCCTACAGAACGATGTCCACCTAAACCATTGATACCGGTTCCTTTCCACATCATATCAAATTTGTCTTTTAAGCTTTCATTCGTTAAGGTAAAAGTAACATTCATATACGATCTGTCTTCTTTTTCTGTTACTCCCTGAAATAAGGGATTACTGTCAATCTCACCATAAAGCAATTCCGCTTTAGCGTTATTAATTTTTTCAATAGCAGCAACACCACCTAAATTTTTTAACCATTGTAAAGTCAACATAGAAACATATACTGCAAAAACAGAAGGTGTATTAAACATACTGTCTTTAGAAATATGTACCTGATAATCTAACATCGAAGGAATGATTCTACCAGTTTTACCCAAAGCAGCTTCCTTAACTACAACGAGAGTCGCTCCGGCCGGTCCCATATTTTTTTGAGCTCCGGCATAGATCAAATCAAATTGTGAAAAATCTAGTTGACGTGAAAAAATATCAGAACTCATATCGCAAACCAGTAAGCTATCAGTCTTAGGAAACGATTTCATTTGTGTACCAAAAATAGTATTATTACTGGTACAATGAAAATAGTCAGCATCAGTAGGAATATGATAATCTTTAGGGATATAATTGTAATTTTTATCTTTAGAAGACGCAACAATTTCAATATTGCCTAATAATTTTGCTTCTTTAATTGATTTAGAACTCCAAGTACCGGTATCTAAATAAGCCGCTTTTCCATTAGTTTTTAAGAAATTATAAGGAGTCATTAAGAACTCTAAACTTGCGCCACCTTGAAGAAATAATACAGAATATCCTTTATTTTCTATGTTTAGTAGTTCTAAAACCAAACTTCTGGCATTTTCCATCACTTTAACAAAGGCCGGACTTCTGTGAGAGATCTCTATTAATGATAAATCATCATTATTAAAATTTAAAATAGCTTCTGAAGCTTGTTTAAGAACCTCTTGTGGTAAAATACATGGTCCTGCGCTAAAATTATGCTTTTTCATCGTAAAAAATTAAGGCACAAATTTCAGCATTTTATTACTAATAATTGCTATCAAATTGTTAAAAATTTACAACAAAATTTAGGAAGTTGTTAATATTTATAAATTTAAAATAGAATAGGTTATGTCTATAACATACTCCCAGATTGTAAAATTGAATGAACTGAAGTTTTTAATTTATTTTTCGAAAATTTCTACTAGTGGGGTTTCACTTAAAGTGAAACCCCACTAAGTTTCTTTATTTAGGTTTCATAATTACACATGGTATAATCATTTCTTCTAATGATATACCACCATGCTGATAGGTATTTTTAAAGTACTTTACATAATGGTTGTAATTATTAGGGTAAGCAAAAAATAAATCTTCTTTAGCAAAAATAAATGAGCTGGTCATATGTGCTGATGGTAATTGAATATCTTTTGGACTCTTTACTGCATATACATCTTTATCATCATAAGATAAACTTCTACCGGTTTTATACCTCAAATTTGCACTGATATTCTTTTCACCAATTACTTTGGTCGGATTTTTTGTATTGATTGTGCCATGGTCAGTAGTAATTATTAATTTTAAACCATATTCTTGTGCTTTTTGTATCATTTCAAGTAATGGTGAATTTTTAAACCAGCTCAATGTTAATGAACGATAAGCTTTATCATCATTTGCCAATTCTTTGATCATTTCCATTTCAGTTCTTGAATGCGAAAGCATATCAACAAAATTATAGACAACTACTGTCAGATCATTATTTTTTATACCTTTAAAATTAGCGGCAAGTTCACGCCCTTTTGGCATATTGGTAATTTTATAATATTCATGTTTGATGTCTAAATTCAATCGCTTTAACTGGGCAGTTAAAAAGTCGTTTTCAAATAAATTTTTACCACCTTCATCGGTATCATTTTTCCAATAATTAGGGTGTTGTTTTTCCATTTCAAGTGGTGTCAATCCTGAAAAAATAGCATTCCTTGCATACTGGGTGGCCGTCGGTAAAATACTATAAAATGGTATTTCTTCCTCTTTTTTATAGTAATTATTTATGATAGGCTCTAATACTCTAAGTTGGTCATATCTTAAGTTGTCAATAACTATTAATAAAGTACCTCTATCTTTATTAATTTGAGGAGCAACTACTTCTTTAAATAAATGATGAGATAAAAGAGGCTTATCTTCACCTTCAAACCAACCTTGATAATTCTTTTGGATGAATTTAAAGAATTGCGAATTAGCTTCATTCTTTTGGCTTTCTAAAATTTCTAACATGCCTACATCATCAATAGATTCTAATTCTATTTCCCAATGCACTAATTTTTTATATAAATCAACCCATTCATCAAAAGTATTGACCATGGCTAGGTCTAATGAAATTTTTCTAAACTCTTGTTGGTACGTAGAAGTAGTCTTTTCAGAAATTAAACGTGAGTGGTCTAAATTTTTCTTTAAACTTAATAGTATTTGATTAGGATTGACCGGTTTAATTAAATAATCGGCTATTTTAGCACCTATAGCCTCTTCCATTATATATTCTTCTTCGCTCTTAGTGATCATCACTATTGGAAGATTAGGAAGTTTCGCTTTTATTTCAGACAATGTTTCAATACCGGATAGACCAGGCATGTTTTCATCTAAAAAAACAATATCATAGTTGCCATCGTCTACTTTTTCAATGGCTTCAGCGCCATTATTACAAGTAGATACTTCATAGTTTTTCTTTTCTAAAAATAGTTGATGTGGTTTTAATAACTCAATTTCGTCATCTACCCACAGTATTTTTATTGCATTCATTCCCTTTAGGTTGTATTAATTAAAAATTAAACGTCTATTTTTGTATGGTAATTTAAAAATTAGTTGCTTGAACAAATTTAAAATTTTTAACGATCCAATTTACGGATTTATTAGCATACCTAATGAAATAATTTTCGATATTATTGAACATCCTTATTTTCAGCGTTTAAGACGCATTTCTCAGATGGGATTATCCTATTTTGTATATCCTGGAGCACATCATACTCGATTTGAACATGCTTTAGGAGCTATGCATTTAATGCAAAAAGCTATACATGTCTTAAAAACTAAGTCTATACAAATTTCTAATAAAGAAGAAGAAGCATTATTATTGGCCATTTTGCTACATGATATAGGTCATGGTCCGTTTTCACATACTTTAGAGCATAGTTTGATAAATAATAATAAACATGAAGATATATCATTGTTGTTTATGCAAAAACTTAATAAAGAATTTGACGGTAAGTTAACTTTGGCTATTGAAATTTTTAAAGGAAAATACCATAGACTATTTTTTAATCAACTAGTTTCAAGTCAGTTAGATATTGATAGATTAGATTATTTAAAAAGAGATAGTTTTTATACGGGCGTTACAGAAGGTAATATTAATACAGAGAGAATTATTTCGATGCTTACAGTTATTGATGATAATTTAGTTGTTGAAGAAAAAGGCATTTATTCTGTTGAAAAATTTATTGTATCAAGACGTTTAATGTATTGGCAGGTCTATTTACATAAAACCAGCTTAGTAGCTGATTATATATTAATTAATATATTAAAAAGAGCTAAAGAATTGATCAATAAAGGTATTGAAATTGATTGTAGCACTCCATTAAAATATTTTTTATCAAATAAAGAGATTAAGCATTTTGATGAAGTTATTCTCCAAAAGTTTTCTGAAATAGATGATTATGATATTATAATGGCTATAAAACAATGGATGAATCACTCAGACTATGTTTTATCTAAGCTGTCTAAAGCAGTAATTTACAGGAATTTTCCAAAAATTAGAGTTCAAGACTCAGAATTTTCTATTGAAGAAATAGTTGCAATTAAAAAGAAAACATCTAAACGATTAAATTTAGATGATACCCAAGTTGATTATTTTGTCAAGTCAGGAGTTATTGAAAATCAAGCATATAACTTAAATCATAGTTCCATAAACATATTATATAAGTCAGGAAAGATAAAAGATATTATCAATGCTTCAGATCATTTAAACTTAATGGCATTGACAAAACCTGTTGTTAAACATTTTGTATATTATCCTAAATAAATTAACACAATTTTTTTTTATACTTTTGCAGGAATGAAACAAGTATGTGAAATTTGAGAACAAAAAGGAATGATTAATAGCAAACGGTCTCGTCCCGAGGATTCGGGATCGGATTACCAGTAAAAAATAGAATTTAAACATATGAAATTTACAGCTAAACAAATCTCGGATATACTTGAAGGAGAAGTAGAAGGGAATCCAAATGAAGAAGTTTTTAAGCTTTCTAAAATTGAGGAAGGTGAAAAAGGATCTTTAACTTTTTTATCGAATCCTAAATACACTTCTTTCTTATATACAACAAATGCTTCTGTTGCAATTGTAAATAAAAGTTTTATTCCTGAAAAAGAAATTTCAACTACACTAATTAAAGTTGATGATTCCTATAAAGCTTTTTCAACATTATTAGAATACTATAATCAAGTAAAATTGAACAAAACAGGCATTGAAAAGCCTCATTTTATAAGTGAATCAGCTATCATTGGTACTGATATATATATTGGAGCCTTTTCTTATATTGGTGATAATGTAATTATTGGTAATAATGTAAAAATATACCCAAATGTTTATATAGGTGATAATGTAAGCATCAATAATGATGTGACACTTTTTGCAGGTGTTAAGGTTTATTCAGAATCTATTATAGGTAAAAATTGTACTCTGCATTCAGGTGTTATCATTGGATGTGATGGTTTTGGTTTTGTATTAGATGAGAATGGAGTGTATAAATCTGTACCACAAACGGGCAATGTAATTATAGAAGATAATGTTGATATTGGTGCCGCAACTACAATTGATAGGGCAACTTTAGGTTCAACTATTATTAGAAAAGGAGTAAAGCTTGACAATCAAATCCAAATTGCTCATAATGTAGAAGTGGGAAAAAATACAGTAATTGCTGCGCAAACAGGAATAGCAGGTTCAACCAAAATTGGTAAAAATTGTCAAATAGGAGGTCAGGTAGGTATTGTTGGACATATTACTATAGGTGATAATGTGCGTATTCAAGCGCAATCAGGTATTGGAAGAAGTTTAGAAGATAGCGCAACTGTTCAAGGCAGTCCTGCTTTACCGTATTCTGACTATAATAAGTCTTATGTTCATTTTAAAAATTTATCAAAATTAGTTGATAAGGTTAATGAATTGGAAAAAAAATTAACTACTCAAAAGGAAAATAGATGAGTACTAAGCAAAAAACTATAAAAAAAGAAATTTCACTTTCAGGTGTGGGGTTACACACAGGAAGAAAAGTTATATTAACTTTCAAACCTGCACCCATAAATGATGGATATACATTTACCAGAATAGATTTAGAAGGAAACCCTATTATTGAAGCAAGAGCAGATTATGTTGTAGACACCCAAAGAGGTACTAACCTTGAAAAGAATGGAGTAAAGATTAATACTTCTGAACATGTGTTGGCTGCAATAGTAGGATTAGATATTGATAATATTTGTATTGAATTAAATGCAGCTGAACCGCCTATTATGGATGGTTCTTCTAAATATTTTATTAAAGCATTAGAAGAAGCAGGTTTAGAAGAACAAGAAGCTGAAATAAATGAATATATTGTAAAAGATATTATATCATTTAAAGATGAAGACTCAGGAAGTGAAATTATCATTATGCCTTCTGATACCTATGAAATAACAACTATGGTTGATTTTGGTACTAAAGTGTTAGGTACTCAAAATGCAACATTAAAACATATTTCTGAATTTAAAAAAGAAATTTCTGAAGCTAGGACTTTTAGCTTTTTGCATGAAATTGAAATGTTACTCGATAATGATCTAATTAAAGGGGGCGATTTGAATAATGCCATAGTTTATGTAGATAAGCCTTTATCTCCTGAAACTATGAAAAAATTAAGTACGGCTTTTAAGAAAGATAGCGTTAAGATAAAACCAAATGGAATTTTAGATAACTTAACTCTACATTGGCCTAATGAAGCTGCGAGACATAAATTATTAGATGTTATTGGAGATTTAGCTTTGGTTGGTATAAAAATACGAGGTAAAGTTATTGCCAATAAACCGGGACATAGTATCAACACTCAATTTGCAAAAAAATTAGCAAAAATAATTAAGATAGAGAAACGTAATAATGTACCTCAATATGATTTGAGTCTACCACCATTAATGGATATTCATAAAATTATGGATATTTTACCGCATAGACCTCCATTTTTACTAATTGATAAAGTATTAGAACTTTCTGATAAACACGTAGTTGGGGTGAAAAATGTAACAATGAATGAACCTTTCTTTGTAGGACATTTCCCGGGAGCTCCAGTGATGCCCGGAGTCTTACAAGTGGAAGCGATGGCTCAATGTGGTGGAATTTTAGTGTTGAGTACCGTGCCGGATCCTGAAAACTATTTAACATATTTTATGAAAATGGATAATGTTAAGTTTAAACAAAAAGTGTTACCCGGTGATACTTTAATTTTTAAAGCCGAATTGATGGAACCTATCAGAAGGGGTATTTGTCATATGCAAGCCTATGGATATGCCAATAATAAATTGGTTGTTGAAGCTCAATTAATGGCTCTTATAAGTAAAAAATCAGAATAATATGAACCAACCACTTGCATATATACATCCCGGCGCTAAAATAGCAACCAATGTAGTTGTAGAACCATTTACTACTATTAATAATAATGTAAAAATTGGTTCAGGTACATGGATTGGTTCAAATGTTACCATCATGGAAGGTGCTCGTATTGGAAAAAATTGTAGAATTTTTCCCGGAGCCGTTATTTCAGCAATTCCTCAAGACCTGAAATTTGAAGACGAAGATTCATTAGTTGTTATTGGAGATAACGTTACTATTAGAGAATGTGTTACTATCAATAGAGGAACAAAAGCTTATGGTAAAACCGTTATTGGTAAAGATTGTTTGATAATGGCAACAGCTCATATTGCGCATGATTGCATTATAAAAAATAATGTTATCATTGTAAATGGCGTTACATTGGGTGGGCATGTTGAAATTGGAGAATATGCTATTATAGGCGGATTATCAGGAATACATCAATTTATACATATTGGTAAACACGTGATGGTTTCAGGCGGATCTTTAGTAAGAAAAGATATACCACCTTATACCAAAGCTGCAAAAGAACCATTGTCTTATGTAGGGATTAATTCTATTGGCTTACGCCGAAGAGGTTTTACACCTGAAAAAATTAATGAGATTCAAAATATATATAGAATATTATTTCAAAATAATAATAATACCACACAAGCAACACGAATTTTAGAAGCAGAGTTAGATGCAACACCAGAAAGAGATGAAGTATTAACATTTATCAAAAATTCGCAACGTGGTATCATGAAAGGTTATACCAGTGGCGTTGGCAATTAAAATGAAACACATCGTTAATATACCCAAACCATTTAGGTTTTCGGGAGTTTTGGCGAAAGTTATTTTTTTCTTTAAAAAGGCGAAAAGTTCAACCATAGCCTTTGTTATGGTTTTATTTTTTAACACATTTAAAGGGAGAAAGAACGAGTCAAAAAACCGAAAGACTGTGTGGTTTGGGTATATGTTTTTGATTCTAATTTGTAATTCAGTATTTAGTCAAAATCAAATTAATTCTGAAAAATTCAAACAACTTGAACCGAGTATTTTACTGGGAATTTGGGACAAAGAAAATTCTGACAAATCAATAAAAATTGATTCTTTAAGTTATGATGATATTCCTAAATATTTAAACTTTAGAGGAATAGTTATTGAAGCTCTAAAATGGACAGATTCTCTAGGAGAAAATATTTTAGTACAATCCGTCACAGGGCGGTTTAATTGGAAAAATTATCATAAAGACTCTACTTCTTATATAATACAAGATAAATCTGAGCTTTATGTATATCTTTTCCAAAAGAAAAAGAGAGAAAAAAAATTTACTGAAAAATGGAAAATTTATGATTATAATGAATGTTTTGGCGTAGATTGGTACACAGGGTTTATACAGAAAGCAACTACCATAACAGATGTAAATAATGATGGAATAACTGAAATTAGTATTCCTTATGTTTTGATTTGCAGAGGTGGAATGGATCCCGGAATAATGAAGATAATTATGTATGAAAATAATACTAAATACGCTTTGACGGGCTCAACAATGTTTTGTATTGGTGAAGATTCTTATGGAGGTAAATTCAGACCAAGCGAGAATTTAGTAAATAATAAAAAATTAAAAGATTTCCTAACTAAAAGATGGAACATACATAAGTGTGAAAATAAAAGGTCTTATTAATAAAAAAGATAGTTATACGCTATCTTAAGGTAATAAATCGAATATAATTGTGTTTTTAACAGACACTAAGTACATATAGAGGCAGAACGATAAATAAAAAGCTAAAAATGGCAAATACATCAGATATTAAAAAAGGATTGTGTATAAAATACAACAATGACACCTATAAAATTATTGAATTTCAACATGTAAAACCCGGAAAAGGACCTGCTTTTGTACGTACAAAATTAAAGAGTTTGACAACCGGTAAAGTGTTAGATAATACGTTCTCTGCCGGTCATAAAATTGAAGAAGTACGTGTAGAAACCAGAAAATATCAATATTTGTATAAGGATGCTGATACATATCACTTTATGAATAATGATGATTATACACAGATACAATTGCAAGAAGAAATTTTAGATGCACCGGGTTTAATGAAAGAAGGTGAAACGCTAACTATTATCATAAGAGCTGCTGACGAATTGCCTCTGGCAGTTGAAATGCCTGCAAGTGTTATTTTAGAAGTCACCCATACTGAACCGGGTGTAAAAGGGAATACTGCAACAAATGCTACCAAACCGGCAACTGTTGAAACGGGAGCTAGTGTAAATGTTCCTTTATTTATCAATGAAGGCGATAAAATAAAAGTGGAAACTGAAAAAGGTACTTATCAAGAGCGTGTTAAAGGATAACACCATATATGAGACTTATATTTTTATATTTATTCTTTATTTCCTGTAAAGATAAAAACCTTGAACCTGTTAGTAATTTTAATATAGTAACTGTTGATAGCCTGTATACACTAGAAGTGCCAAAAGATATGGAGATAATGAATAGCTTGTATAATCAAGCATCATTACAATATGGAAGTCGTATTAAAGATGCTTATACGGTAGTAATTAATGAAGATAAAAAAGATTTTATTGTTTATTTTCGTCAGATAGGGGTGTATAATGAAGAACTATCAGTTATTAAAAATTATGCAGCTGCTCAAGTCAATTATTTCAGAGAAGAAATGAAAGCTACTAAAATTGAACAATATGATTTAACAGAAATAAACAATTATAATGCGCATCAATTTAGAATTGAACATAGAGTAAATCATTATAAAATGGCATATTTAATTGCTTATATTGAAACCGAAACTGATTTATTTATGATTATGAATTGGACACCTTTAGATAAATTTGATAAATTAGAAAGTGAGTTTAATGATATTAATGGTTCATTTAAACTAATTCAAAAGTAGTTTTTATATGAAACGAGCATGTAAATTTTTGACACCCAAGGGAATGATTAAGAGCGAACAGCATGTGTTACCGCTAAAAAATAAAATTTAAACACATGAAATTTCCTAGAACATATACTTTACAAGAAGTTTCTAAACTTATTGATTCTGAATACATTGGAGAAGATAATTTCCCTGTATTTGGAATGAATGAAATCCATGTTGTTGAAAAAGGAGATATTGTTTTTGTTGACCATCCTAAATATTATGATAAAGCATTGAATTCAGCCGCTACTGTTATTTTAATAAATAAAGATGTTGAATGCCCAAAAGGGAAAGCATTATTGATTTCTGATGATCCTTTTAGAGATTTTAATAAGCTTTCAACACACTTTAATCCTTTTAAATTATCTGAAAAATCTATAAGTTCATCAGCAAGTATAGGCATTAATACAGTTATTCAGCCAAATGTTTTTATAGGTAACAATGTAACCATTGGTAATCATTGTATTATCCATTCAAATGTGTCTATTTATGATAATTGTAATATTGGTAACAATGTTATTATTCATGCTGGTACAATCTTAGGTGCAGATGCATTTTATTATAAAAAAAGAGAAGAAGGTTACGATAGGTTAACTTCCTGCGGAAGTGTAACTATTGAAGACAATGTTGAAATAGGAGCTGGCTGTACAATAGATAGAGGTGTTACGGGTAATACAACGATTAAAATGGGATCAAAACTCGACAATCAGATACAAGTGGGGCATGACACTATTATTGGCGAAAAATGTTTGATAGCATCACAAGTTGGTATTGCAGGGTGTTGTGTTATTGAAGATGAAGTTACCATTTGGGGGCAAGTAGGCACTAATAGTGGAATTACTATTGGAAAAGGAGCAGTGATCTTAGGTCAGACCGGTGTTACAAAATCTGTTGAAGGAGGAAAGTCATATTTTGGAACTCCAATTACTGAGTCACGTCAAAAATTAAAAGAATTAGCAATGCTTAAACGATTGACAAAAGAGAAAAAATAAAAGTAAAATTTGATAATTAAATTTAGAGTACTTTTGTATTAGGTTTTCAATTTAACAAATCAACAGATAAACGATTAAACAAAAAGTAAATATGAGTGTTTTAGTAAATAAAAATTCAAAAATAATTGTTCAAGGTTTTACAGGAAGTGAAGGTACTTTTCATGCAACTCAGATGATTGAATATGGTACAAATGTAGTAGGTGGTGTTACTCCGGGTAAAGGTGGACAAACACATTTAGAGAAACCGGTTTTTAATACTGTTGCTGAAGCTGTTGAAAAATCAGGTGCAGATACAAGTATCATTTTTGTGCCACCGGCTTTTGCTGCCGATGCCATTATGGAAGCTGCAGATGGAGGAATTAAAGTAATCATATGTATTACTGAAGGCATTCCGGTAGCTGATATGGTTAAAGTAAAAGCTTATATTGCAGATAAAGATTGCCGATTGATTGGTCCTAATTGTCCGGGTGTAATTACTCCGGACGAAGCTAAAGTTGGCATTATGCCGGGTTTTGTATTCAAAAAAGGGAAAGTCGGTATCATTTCAAAATCAGGTACCTTAACATACGAAGCAGCAGATCAGGTCGTAAAACAAGGATTAGGTATTACTACTGCAATTGGTATTGGTGGTGATCCTATTATCGGTACTACAACAAAAGACGCTGTTGAATTATTAATGAATGATGATGAAACTGAATGTATCGTTATGATTGGTGAGATAGGAGGTCAGTTAGAAGCTGACGCTGCAAAATGGATAAAAGCTGATGGTAATAGAAAACCGGTTGTAGGATTTATTGCCGGACAAACTGCACCAAAAGGAAGAACTATGGGGCATGCCGGCGCTATTGTTGGCGGTGATGATGATACTGCGCAAGCTAAAATGAAAATCCTTGCCGAAAATGGAATTCATGTAGTTAATTCTCCTGCAGAAATTGGTAAAAAGGTAGCAGAAGTTTTAGGATGATAAATATATAATAACAAATAAAAAAGCCTGTCAAATTTAAAATTTGACAGGCTTTTTTTTACTAATTGAAAGAATGTTAAAATTATATTAATTATAGTTAAAAAATAGTAAATAAATAGTAGTGTTGTTTATATTTGAAAAAACTATTAACAAACTCAAATTCATTTCTAATGAAAAAAATACAAATACTTTTTATGGTTGGTTTTTTAGTAACTTTTATAAGTTGTAAAACTGACTCGGGCAAAAAAGGATTTATAGCTGAAACAACTATTGACGCAAACGGTTATTCTTATGAAACTGTTACTAATGATCCAACAGGGTTGCGTTTATATACCTTAGATAATGGACTCAAAGTTTATTTAAGTAAAAATAATGATGAACCAAAAATTCAAACCTACATTGCTGTAAGAGCGGGTTCAAATTACGACCCTAAAGAAACCACCGGCTTAGCACATTACCTAGAACATATGTTATTTAAAGGTACTGATGAATTTGGAAGCTCAGATTGGAAAAAAGAAAAAGAATATTTAGCAAAAATTTCTGATTTATATGAACAACACAAATCAGAAACGGATATTGCTAAGAAAAAAGAAATCTATAAAGAAATTGATAAAGTTTCTTTAGAAGCTTCAACATATTCTATTGCAAATGAATATGATAAGATGACAGCCTCATTAGGTGCAGAAGGTACAAATGCACATACATGGGTAGAAGAAACAGTATATCATAATAAAATACCGGCAAATGAATTGAATAAGTGGCTGAGATTAGAAGGAGAACGGTTTGATCAATTAGTATTACGCCTTTTCCATACAGAGTTAGAAGCTGTATATGAGGAGTTTAACAGAGGTCAAGATAATGATTTCCGTAAAAAATTTGCAGCTATGCTAGATGGGCTTTTTCCAACACATCCTTATGGGCAGCAAAACACCATTGGTACATCCGAACATTTAAAAAACCCTTCAATGATTGCCATTCATAATTATTTTAATAAATATTATGTGCCCAATAATATGGCAATGGTATTGGTTGGTGATATCGATTTTGATAAAACTATAAAGATGGTTGATAACACTTTTGGGAAATTAAAGAGAAAAGAAGTTGTACATCCTACATTGCCTGTTGAAAAACCAATAACAGCACCTGTTGTTAAAGAAGTATTTGGACCTACAGCAGAAAATATGTCACTTACATTCCGTACAGATAAAATGGGTAGTAAAGATGAGAAAATTGTGACCCTAATTGATATGATGTTGGCTAATAGTCAAGCAGGATTATTTGATCTAAACTTAAATCAAAAGCAAAAAGTACAAAAGGCAAGTTCATTTACTATTTTCTTTACTGAATATGGTTTACATAATATGAATGGTAATCCAAAAGCAGGACAGTCTCTAGAAGAAGTAAAAGATTTAATGTTAGAACAAATAGATAAAATTAAAAAAGGAGAGTTTGAAGATTGGATGTTAGATGCAGTTATTAACGATTTGAAATTAACTCAATTACGTCAATACGAAAATAGCACAGCCTTAGCCAGTTCTTATTATAGTGCTTTTATCCATCATCAAAATTGGAAAGATAGAGTTCAATTTTTAGACGATCTAAAAAAAATAACCAAGCAAGAAGTTATAGATTTTGCTAATGAATTTTATAAAGATAATTATGTAGTAGTTTATAAAAAACAAGGTGAAGACAAAAATATTGTTAAAGTAGAAAACCCGGGTATTACCCCAATAAAAGTAAATAGAGATTCTCAATCTGAATTTGTAGTACAATTTAATGCACAAACATCAGAAGAATTAAAACCTCTTTTTATTGATTACAAAAATGAAATAAAAAAGAAAAATTTAAAGAATGGACTAGAAGTAGCCTATGTAAATAATAAAAATAATGATCTTTTTAATTTGAATATTATTTTTGATATGGGTAGAGATCATAATAAGCAACTTTCGTTAGCTGTTGGTTATTTGGATTATTTAGGTACTGATAAACTATCTCCGGAAGATGTAAAAAAAGAGTTTTATAAACTGGGAATCTCTTATGGTGTTCAGGCACAAGGAGACAAATCATATGTGTATATCTCAGGATTAAAAGAAAATTTAGATAAAGGACTTGAATTATTAGAAGAATTATGGGAAAACGCTAAAGCAGATCAAGAAACATATGATAAATATGTCGCCAAAGTTTTAAAAGACAGAGAAGATAATAAAACCCAAAAAGGAAATATCCTTTGGAGTGGTTTATTTAATTATGGTAAATATGGCGAAAATTCTCGTTTAAGAAATACCTATACTGCCGATGAATTAAATGCTATCGACCCGGTTGATTTAGTAGCTTTAATCAAAGATTTGAAGAACTATAAACAACGTGTTTTTTATTATGGGAATGATGTTGACGCTGCAATAACAGCTATGAACATTTCTCATATATTACCCGACGATTTAAAAGAATACCCTAATCCTATAAAATATGCAGAAAAAGAAACTGGAGATCAGGTGTATTTCACAAATTATGACATGGTGCAGTCAGAATTAATATTTGTATCAAAAGGAGAACAATTTGATGCAAAGAAATTAGCATTATCAAGAGTTTTTAATGCTTATTTTGGTAGTGGATTATCGTCAATTGTTTTTCAAGAAATTAGAGAATCAAAATCATTAGCATATTCAGCTTTTGCAGCCTACTCGAATGCCAGAAGAAAAGATGATTCAAATTATGTATATGCTTATGTGGGTACACAAGCTAATAAGTTACCGGAAGCAGTTGATGCTATGTTAGAACTCATGACTGATATGCCTAAAGCTGAAAAACAATTTCAAGCTGCAAAAGAATCTGTGTTGAAAAAAATTGCTGCTGAACGAATTACAAAATCAAATATTTTTTGGACTTATGAGAGTCTTAAAAATAGAGGAATAGACAATGATAACAGAGAAGAAATTTACAATGAAGTGCAAAATATAACTCTTGATGATTTATCTAATTTCTTTAATGAAAACATTAAAGGAAGTAACTATACAACCTTAGTTATTGGAAATAAAAAAGACCTTAAGGTTGAAGCTTTAAAGAAATTAGGAAAGATTACAGAGCTTGATGTTGATTATTTATTCAATTATAAAAGTACAAAGGTAAAACAATAATCCAATTTTAGTTGTTAAGCCATTATTGCATGATTATAATAATGGCTTTTTTATTTATAAACTCAACAAAACCATCTTCCATTTGAATTTTATTTTTCAGAAATTCAAATGGAAGATTATTTATTACCTTTGGTAGCTCATAAAATTTAAAAACAGATGAAGCTTTTAGAAAATAAAACAGCAATAATTACAGGTGCAACAAGAGGAATTGGTAAAGGTATTGCTGAATTTTTTGCAAAACAAGGAGCCAATGTTGCTTTTACATACAACTCGTCTGTTGATGCCGCTAATGCTTTAGAAAAAGAATTGAACTCTTATGGAGTAAAAGCTAAAGGATATCAATCGAATGCTGCGAATTTTGATGCGGCTCAAGAGTTGGCTAAAAATGTATTGGAAGAATTTGGGTCAATTGATATTTTAGTCAATAATGCAGGAATCACAAAAGATAATTTATTAATGCGTATTTCTGAAGAAGATTTTGATAAAGTAATTGAGATCAATCTAAAATCGGTTTTTAATTTGACAAAAGCAGTAATCAGACCGATGATGAAACAGCGTAAAGGATCGATTATCAATATGAGCTCTGTAGTAGGCGTAAAGGGTAATGCCGGTCAAACAAATTATGCAGCTTCAAAAGCCGGAATATTAGGATTTACTAAATCTGTAGCCTTAGAATTGGGTTCTAGAAACATAAGGTGTAATGCAATTGCACCTGGATTTATTGAAACTGAAATGACAGCTTCGTTACCTGAAGATACTGTAAAAGGGTGGAGAGATGCCATTCCTTTAAAACGTGGTGGATCTCCTGAGGATATAGCAAATGCTTGTGTTTTTTTAGCATCTGATATGTCAGCATATATTACAGGGCAAACTTTAAATGTTGATGGTGGAATGCTTACCTAATTTTAGAATTTTTATTCCGTGTTGTAATCGTAATTCATAACTCGTACATCGTTTAATGTCATTATTAACAATTTTATATATTGTTTTAGCAGTCATCATTGCATTTATGGTGGCTTTTTTTCAGTATTTCTATAAAAATAAATACAGAAATGCAGGAAATATATTATTAGCTATATTGCGTTTTTTTGCTGTTTTTACTTTATTGTTATTGTTGATCAATCCGAAAATAAAATCACAACAATTAATAGAAACATTACCTACACTCAATGTAGTTGTAGATAATTCATCATCAATTGCATATACGAAACAAGGGGACAAGATCACTAAACTTGTAGAGGAGTTGAAAAATAATACAACAATCAATAAAAAATTTGATGTTAATTATTATGTGCTTACTGATGATTTATATAAACAGGACACTTTTAGTTTTGATAATTCAAAAACGAACATATTAAAAGCACTTCAAACGCTGGCTTCATTTAATAGAGAGAACATTGCGCCAACAATTTTGATTACTGACGGAAATCAAACCTATGGCTCTAGTTATGAATTCTATAAATCGAATCAACAATTATATCCTGTGGCTGTAGGTGACACTTTGAATTATGATGATTTGAAGATCAATCAAATCAATGTAAATTCATATACTAGCTTAACTAATAAATTTCCGGTAGAAGTTTTTTTAGAATATGATGGGAATGAAACCATCAATAAGATACTTACTGTAAAACAGCGTAATAACGTAGTATTTAAAAAACAAATTGAATTTTCTAATCAAGATAACTCACACAAGATATTATTTCATTTACCGGCAAACACTGTGGGAATGCAAAACTATAAATGTACTATCAGTACACTTGAAAATGAAAAGAACACTATAAATAACGTAAAAAACTTTAGTGTAGAAGTAATAGATGAGCAAGCAAAAATTTTAATAGTTAGTGATATAAATCACCCAGACATAAGTATGTTAAAACGTTCAATTGAAAGTAATAAGCAACGTAAAGTATTTGTTGAAAACAATTTAAGTAAGAAGCTTCAATTAAAAGATTATCAATTGGTTATATTGTATCAACCGACAAAAAAATTCACCAAAATATTTAATACAATCAAAGATAGCTCTACCAACTTGTTTGTGATAACAGGAACTCAAACGGATTGGGATTTTTTAAATGCTTCACAACAATTTTTCACTAAAAATAAAATTAACAAAAACGAAAATTATTCAGCAGTATTTAATCCTAGTTATGATGAATTTATAACTGAAGATATTGGTTTTAATGATTTTTATCCTTTAGAAGATTATTTTGGTGAAGTCACTTTTTCTGTTCCTTATAAAACCATATTATATCAAAGTATTTCTAGTTATAGTACTGAGAACCCTTTATTGGTAACATTTACTGATAATAATAGGAGAGGTGCTGTATTATTTGGCGAGAACAGTTGGAAATGGCGTATGTTTACTAATGTTGAGCAACAATCATTTGAAAAATTTGACATTTTTTTTAATAAATTAATCCAATACCTATCGTCAAATAAACGCTCAAATCAATTAGAGATAACATATAAACCATTTATTTATAATAATAATGATATAATAATTGGCGCACAATTTTTTGATGCTACTTATACATTTGATAGTTCGGCTAGTTTACTTTTAACACTTACTAATAAAACAACTAAAGAAATTAAAAAACTGCCATTCACTTTAAAAAACAATGCTTTTGAAGTGGTTTTAAATAATTTAAATCCGGGAAACTATAATTTTATGGTTTCTGTTGATAAACACAATTTATCTAAAAGAGGTAATTTTACAGTTTCTCAGTACGATATTGAACAACAGTTTGTTACAGCTAATACTAGCGATTTAAGAAAGATTGCAAATGCTTCTGAGGGTAACTTTTTTTATATAAATGAGACTGATAGATTACTTACAGATCTATTATCTGATAAAAGGTATGTTTCAGTTCAAAAAAGTACAGAAAAAATTGTATCTTTAATCGAATGGAAATGGTTACTAAGTATGATCATTCTGTTTTTTAGTTTAGAATGGTTCATAAGAAAGTACAGAGGACTAATATAATAATCAATTAAATTTTAATAAAATGAGTAACAATCAATTACAATTACCTAAAGCAATTTTACCAATGGTTTTTTTAGCCGTTATTGCAATAATACTATTTTCAAAATCATTTGTCACAGTTGATAGAGGTGAAGCAGGTGTATTATGGAAACGCTTTGGCGGTGGCGTTGTTATAGATCAACCTCCATTGGGAGAAGGATTTCATGTAGTAGCACCTTGGAATCGCGTAGATATTTATAACGTTCGTCAGCAAAACATGTTTATAAAAGATATGGAAGTATTATCATCTAACGGATTAGAAATTAAGTTAGATGTATCTGTGCTATATCAACCTAAAATTGATGAATTAGGCTTATTACACAAAACCAGAGGTGAAAATTATTTAGATGTAGTTATAATACCTGAAGTACGTTCAGCAGGAAGAAGTATTGTTGGACGTTATACACCAGAACAGTTGTATTCAAGCAAAAGAGATGTCATTCAAAAAGAAATTTTTGATGAAGTATTAAAAAAAGCTATAAGGCAGCATGTTCAAATTAATGATATTTTGGTACGTGATGTTACCTTGCCACCAACTATTAAAGACGCTATTGAGCGTAAATTACGTCAAGAACAAGAGTCTTTAGAATACGAGTTTAGATTAGAGAAAGCCACAAAAGAAGCCGAAAAACAACGTATCGAAGCAAAAGGTAAAGCAGATGCTAATAGAATTTTAAGTGCATCATTGACAGATAAAATATTAAGAGATAAAGGTATTGAAGCGACCTTAAAATTATCAGAATCTCCTAATACAAAAATAGTTATTGTTGGTGATAAAGACGGTATGCCACTGATCTTAGGGAATAATTAATATTAAAGAAATTATCTAAAACTAAAAAAAGCCAGTGTTTAACTGGCTTTTTTTTTAGTTTTTATCTCTATCATTTATTCTAATTTTGTCTTTAGATACTTTTCCTTTTTTAATAGCTCTATAGTTTTCATAACATTCTAATACAGCTTCTATTACCTGCAAATCGCTGGCCTTCCTTATAAAATTATTAGAATAATTACATTCTTTTAAGAGGTCATTTAGTTCTTTACGACTCATATCCATATAATCCATCAAAATCTCTCTACTAAATTTTTCCTCCATGATATCCCTTAACCTATCCTCTTTTTTTAGTTTTCTTAATTTTTTAAGTTCTTTAGGTTTTTTTCCGAATTTTTGATACCAAAAATCAAGCGGATTAAAAAAAGCACCGGCTACCGAAGTATAATCTTTTGTTTGTGGTCTACCAACTTCATAAGCTTGAGGCAGTCCGTCAATATGAATTCTGGCAAATTGATCACTAGGGACATTTTTTGCATCAATCACAAGCACTCCAATTAAATTATGGGCTTTAACTGTAACTTCATTTATATTAATTGTTTTTTCATGTATGGCTATTTCTAATTCATTTCCTTTCAATAAATCTTTAGTTACTCTTAATTTAATTGATTGGTAACCAATATAAGAAATAAAGATAGTATCATTAGCTTGTGCAGGAATTTGAAATTCTCCTTTACTATTAGTAATAGTACCTTCTACAGAATTTAAATTAATTATGTGAGCACTTTGTAGAGGTTTTTTATCATTGACATTGATTATTCTACCTTTTAAATTTTTGATAGAATCTTGTATAGCAAGGCTAGATACTTTTTCTTGTGAAAAAACTGAGCTTACAAGCATAAATGTTAATAATGTATAAACTATTCTTTGCATGTGGCAATGATACTAATAATTGAGTAATTTTTTGTTAAAATATTACAAAAAGGATACCAAAATATAATAAACTCCATATTATAAATAACAAACTCCAATATTTATATATTATTGTTGTCCGGTAAAAGACAAAAGATTCCCGAAACCTCGGGACTGTTTAGATATTAGACCTAAGACTAAACTCTAACTGCCTGACAAATAATCAAGTAAAAGAATTATATTTTTTCATTATTCCTCAATTTTTTTTATTCTTAAAAGTAAGGTCTCTTTTTAAAATATTGCTACATCAATCTATTTTATTGATACTTATAGATTATTACTGATTTTAATCGGACAACAATGATTTATATATTTTTATCATATTTCTATTTTGGAATTTGGGTTGTGTTATTTGGAATTTTTAAAAATGTGCACACGAGAAGATTCGAACTTCCACATTCTAATGAATACTAGCCCCTCAAGCTAGCGCGTCTACCAATTCCGCCACGTGTGCAAATAATACCAATTTGATTTTGTAATGGCGTATAATTATATTGAACTATTTTTTGCAAGATTGAAGTAAAAATATTTTAGAATAGCCTTGGTTATGGTAAAATATTTTTACAAAGATATTGTGAAAAAGAAGCAGTATAATATGTCATTACAAAGTTAATTTGGTATAAGCCGCAAAATTAAAAAAGTTATTCGCATTGCAACTACTTTTTGTATAAATTTGTAATCTATTTTTATAAAATGAATAAACTAATTAGAAAACTATTAATTTCAATTTCCATTTTAACTTTATTAATAGTGGGTATGTCATTTATTTCAAATATGATTATTGAAAATAAGATTAAAACCATATTAAACTCACAAGTTTTTTCTGGTTTTAAGCAGTCTTTTGAATCAGTTAAAGTAAGTTCTTTGAAAGGCAGCGTTAGTATTATAAAGCCAACTATTATTTTTTATTATCCCGATTCTAAAGTTATAAATATGTCTGTACAGCTTGAAGACTTTAAAATTGATAATTTAAGTTATTGGAATTATTTTATAAAAAATACTATTAAGTTAGATGCTATTAATTTAGACAAAGTTCAACTTAACTATTTTGTTAGACCAAAAATAGTTAAAACAAATTCTGATACTTTACAGCCTGGATCTAAACAGCAAACATTTTCAAAAAAGATATTTATAGGTGCTATCAATTTAAAAAATACTGATGTACGTTTTTATGATACCACACGAGATTCCCTTTTGTTTAGTGTTACTAATATGGATTTTAGTTTGTCAGATATTTTAATTGATAATGAAACAGTAAAGAATATAATTCCTGCCAATTTTAGTAGTTTTTCAATTGAAGCAGATTCACTTTATAGCAAACTAGGAAGCTATGAAACACTAAGAATTAACAAAGTAAAAAGCCATAATAAGAATCTGATTTTTAGCAGATTAAATATTGACACTAAATATTCAAAAAAAGGATTGTCAAAAATTATTAGTGCTGAGCGCGATCATTATAATATTTCCATGAGTGAATTAAAAATTATGGAGTTTGATGTTAGATTTATCAATGAACGATTCTATGCAAAAACACCAAAAGTTATGTCAGATAATCTAAAATTAATAATCTATAGAGATAAATTAGTTAGTGATGACCAATCTATAAAACCGCTTTATAGTAAAATACTCAGAGATTTATCTTTTGATTTATCTATAGACTCTTTGCATATTACAAATGCAGCTATTGTATATGAAGAGAAAGTAAAGTCAAATGGAAAAGCAGGAGAAATTTTGTTTTCAAACTTAGATGCTAAAATAAAAAATTTAGGAAATACGTATGCAAAGTCACTACCTGCTAAAATTGATATTAATGCCACGTTTATGAAAAATACTCCGTTTAAAGCATCATGGTCATTTGATGTTCATAACATAAATGACCAATTCAATTTTAGTGCTGATATAGGAATGCTTCACGCTAATGACTTGAATTTATTTACAGAACCAAATCTTAATATGCAATCAAAAGGACAATTAGATAAAATTTACTTTACTATAGATGGTAACAAGTATAGATCTACTATAAATATGAGAGCAAAATACGAACATTTTAAAATTGTTCTATTAAATAAAAAACACAAAAAGCGAAAACTTATTTCAGGAATATTAAACACACTAATTTCATCAAATAGTAAAAAGAAAAATAAAGAGTTTAAAGAGGTTATTGCTACTGTAAAGCCTGATAAAACAAAATCATTTTTTAATTATATTTGGATAAATGTAAAAGCTGGTTTAGCTAAAGAGTTTAAATAAATTTAACTAATTCTAATAGTACTAAAAGACCTTGTATTGGGGTTACTTAGCTCAATCTATATAAACTAAATTATTGCATAAAAAAACCTACCTCAAAAGGTAGGTTTTCCGTTTCACTAGGTGACCTGGCTGGGGCTCGAACCCAGGACCCTCTCCTTAAAAGGGAGATGCTCTACCAACTGAGCTACCAGGTCAATCAATTTCGGATGCAAATATACTATCAAATATTTATTTACCAACTTATTTTTTAAAAAATTTTCTACGATATTTGCTATAAAATTTAGTGTGTTAAAAATCAATTTTTTATGGTATTAGTATTGATAGGGTATATGGCAAGTGGTAAGTCATCAATAGGTAAGAAATTAGCCAAAAAAACCAACTATAAATTTGTAGATCTAGATGATTATATTGCTAAAAAAGAGGTAATTAGTATACCCGAAATATTTAAAAAGAAAGGTGAAATATACTTTAGAAAAAAAGAAACAGAAGCTTTAAACGAATTGCTTCATCAGAATAAAGATTTTATTTTAGCTGTAGGAGGTGGTACACCTTGTTATGGAAATAATATGGAACTTATAAATATAAATGCTAAAAGCATATACTTGAAGGGGTCTATAAATACTATTTATACTAAATTATCTAAACCAAAAAACAAACATAAAAGACCTTTGATTTCTAATATTGCAGACAAAGATTTAAAAGAATTTATTGCGAAGCATTTATTTGAGCGGGCATCATACTATGAGCAAGCTGATTTCACTATTGTTATTGATAATAAAACCAAAACTGAAATTGTGGAAGAGATTAATTTAAATATGCAATAATTTTATTATCAGCTACTTCTACTGTAATGTGTTCTTGTAAAGAGGTTGACAATGAAATGCCTTTAAAATCTGCCTTAACCGGATACTTTTTATGGTTTCTATTTACCAATACTGCGGTATTAAATTGTTTTAATGGTACGGCTAAAAAGTGACGTACTCCATACATTAATGTTGTTCCTGAATTTAACACATCATCTACTAGTACTAATGACTTGTTTTTATATTCATTAGTTTTTATTGAAGTTTCTATCGGATTTAATGGATTTTTCTTGTCGATCATTACTTCACAAATAGTAATTTTAATTGAAGATATTTTTTCTAAAGCAGTTTTTAACTTCTTTGCCAGTAGAAAGCCATTGTTAGCAATACCGGCTATAACTACTTCTTTTTGATTGCTGTTATTCTCATATATCTGAAATGCAATTCGTTTGATTTTATGTTGAATTTCAGTATTGGTAAGTATAATTGAACGCTTCATATTTATCTTTTTTCAAATATAATAAATAGTTCTTTCCCTTGACGATCATCGATAGAATTATATGACCTTTCTAAGGTTTTGATTTTGAAAAATTGAGAAAATGTTTTAATGTATTCTTTTATACTTCCTCCAAAAGGTGGACCTTGTTCAGTTAAAGGGAAATCAAAAAGTAGCCCAACCAATTTTCCATTATCGACTAATAATTGGCTTATTTTTTTGACATAATTTTTTCTTAATATTGGATTTAAAGCGCAGAAAAAAGTTTGTTCAATAATTAAATCATAAGTACCATTATGACTAAAAAAATCACCATGTATTAGGTTTTCCTTAGGGAAATAAGGAACTCTTTTGTTGAAGTTCTCTAGTGGTTGTTCGGCAATATCTAATATAGATACATTTTTAAACCCCAAGTTATGTAAAAACTCTGCTTCATAACCATTGCCACAACCAGGAATTAAAATTGAAAGATCTTCATTCTCTAACTGTTCAAAATATTCTTTAAGAGGTGTAGAGATATGTCCGATATCCCACCCTGTAGCATTATTTAGATACTTATCTTTCCAGGAATTAACATTAAAATCATTCATAGTCATCGGTGTAATCTTCTATATTCCGTCTATCTTTCTTAGTAGGTCTTCCAGTTCCTTTTTTACGGTAATAATCTTTTGAAGCTTTTAGTATTTCTTGATTTTCAAATGCTTCTTTAGGCGTAATATCCTTTCTATATAAATCAACCAGCTTAGCGCCAACACGACTTAAAGGTATGCCTAATACTTCTAATTCATAATTGATCTGATTTTTACGAACACTCACTTTTTCACCAATAAACACTTCTTTTGAAGGTTTTACGTTGATGGCATTAATTTTTATATGACCTTTCTTACAAGCTTCTGTAGCTTGGTTACGTGTTTTAAAATAACGTATGGTCCATAAATACTTATCTATTCGCATTCATAAATTTGGTTATCAAAGTTTTGCAAATATAATAAAGTAACCCGTTGTGCATTATGATATAAGATAAAAAAGTTACTTGGGTATATACTGTCAACTACGTATAAAATTAACAATTTAAGTCTGTGTATAATTTAATGAACCTTTAAAATATTTCTTGTACTTTTAAACCACAAATTAAAAGTTCCCCCAATAGTCATGAAACGTTCTAAAAAAATCTTATTAAGTATGTTGTTTATACTTGCAATTATTATTACAGCTACAACGATTATAATCCCTAAAGATCTGGACAAAAAATACAATACAGTAACTTTAGAACCGCCTTATATGGTTTCACAAAAAGCACAACAATTATATAATTCATTAGATTTTATTGCTGATATGCATTGTGACGCCTTGTTATGGAAACGTGATTTGTTAAAAAAGAATACTCAAGGTTCAGTTGATATTCCTAGAATGATAGCAGCTAATGTGACATTACAGGCTTTTACCATTGTTACTAAGGCGCCAAAGAATATGAATTTTGATAATAATACAGGAGAGACTGATCAAATTACAATTCCGTATATTTTACAAAGAAGACCTATAAATTCTTGGTTTAATCTGACAGGTAGAGCTTTGGCACAATGTAAAGCATTGCATCAATTCGAAAAAAGATCAAAAGGTAAGTTTAGGGTAATTGAATCAGTATCTGATCTGCAACAATACTTGTCGGATAAAGAAAATAATCATGCTATCACTGCCGGGTTTTTAGGTATTGAAGGAATGCATGCTTTAAGCGGAAAATTAGAAAATGTAGATAAACTATATGATGCAGGTGTTAGAATGATGGCTCCGGTACATTTTTTCGATAATAAATTGGGTGGTTCTGCACATGGAGTTTCTAAAGATGGATTGACCGATTTTGGTAAGCAAGTCATAAAAAAGATGCAAGAAAAAAATATGATTATAGATATTGCTCATAGTTCACCAAAAATGCTAGATAATATTTTTAAAATATCTACTAAACCTGTCGTATCATCACACACAGGAGTACAAGGCACTTGTAAGACCGTACGGAATCTATCAGACAAGAATCTTAAAAAAATTGCAGCATCCGGTGGCTTGATAAGTATCGCTATGTTTAAACCTGCAACTTGTGATAGTACAGTTGCTTCATCCGCAAAGGCTATAAAATATTGTATTGATCTAATAGGAGCAGATTATGTAGCTTTGGGTTCTGATTTTGATGGTGCTATTGAAATTCATACAGATATTACGGGTTTACCTTTATATGTAGAAGAAATGCTTAAATTGGGAATTTCTGAAGAAGATATTCGTAAAGTAATGGGCGGCAATGTAAAACGTTTTATGCTTAAGAATTTACCTAAAGAGTAGAAAGTTTTACGGAAAATAAACGTCTATTGAGAGGATTGTCTCCTTGAGGGGACTTGAGGGACGTTTATATATTGACAAATAATCACAAAAATTAATAAATGAAAATAGGAATAGTATGTTACCCAACATTTGGTGGAAGTGGTGTAGTTGCCACCGAACTAGGAATTGCCTTAGGAAAAAAAGGACATGAAGTACATTTTATAACTTCTAAACAGCCCGTTCGTTTGAACGCTTTAACAAATAATATTCATTTCCATGAAGTATTTGTAGAAGAATATCCCTTATTTCATTTTCAACCTTATGAGTTAGCACTATCTAGTAAGTTAGTCGCAATTGTTGAACGTTACGGACTAGATATTTTACATGTACATTATGCCATACCACATGCATATGCAGCTTATATGGCAAAGCAAATGTTGAAAGAAAAAGGGATTGAAATACCTATCGTTACTACCTTACATGGTACAGATATTACATTGGTTGGTAGTCACCCTTTTTACAAACCTGCAGTAGAGTTCAGTATCAATAATTCAGATGTGGTTACTGCAGTATCTGAAAGTTTACGGAATGATACCTTGCGTTTATTTGATATTAAAAAAGAAATTGAGGTTATATATAATTTTATTGATTTTGATAAATATCCAAGTATTGATGATGTTGATTGTAAACGAGGTACACTGGCAAAAGATGGCGAAAGAATTATTGTACATGTAAGTAACTTTAGACCCGTAAAACGAATCAAGGATGTTATTACCATTTTTGCTAAGATTCAAAAAGAAATACCTTCCAAATTATTAATGGTCGGTGATGGTCCTGAACGTGAAAGCGCCGATCTATTGGCCAAACAATTAGGAGTTAGAGATCAGATAGTTTTCTTAGGAAACAGTAATGAAGTAAATAAAATTTTATGTTATGCCGATCTGTTTTTATTGCCTTCAGAAACTGAAAGCTTCGGACTGGCAGCTTTGGAAGCCATGGCAGCAAGAACACCTGTTATTTCTTCAAACTCAGGTGGTTTACCAGAAGTAAATGTACATTCTGTAACCGGATTCACAAGTAATGTTGGCGATACTGATGATATGGCAAAGAATGCTATTTATATATTGGAAGGAGATATACGTTTACAGGAGTTTAAGGCTAAAGCACAAGAATTTGCAAAACAATTTTCTATTGAGAATGTATTGCCTTTATACGAAGAAGTTTATAGAACAATTAAAGTTGGGTGTTGTTGATTTAAGAGTTGTCATTCCTGCGCAGGCAGGAATCTATTACTTAGTTTGTTTTAGGCAACTTACAAAGTATTATAATAATTTAACCCTTCAACAACTAACTCAATAGGTGCAGTAGCATTGATAATAAAATCAGAGACATCTTTTAACAAAATATACCGAATAGAACCATTGATATTCTTTTTATCGTGTTTCATCAAATCTAAGATAGCAGTATAATGTTCGGTAGCGATGGTAGTTTTCCCAAATGTTTTATGAATATATTCTTTCAAAGTAGTCAACTCTGTTAAAGGAAAACCATATAGCTTATGTGATAAATATGCTTCAATCACCATCCCAATTGCAATTGCTTCACCATGTGTTAAATTTTCTAATGTATCATGCTCTAAAAAGTATGATTCAATAGCATGCCCAACAGTATGCCCATAGTTTAATACTTTTCGTAAATTTTCTTCTTTTGGGTCTTGTAAAACTATATTATTCTTTATAGTAATAGATTTATAAATAATATCATTTAACTTATTGATATTTTTCCAGTTATCTTGTTTTATCTCATTTAAGAGTTTACCGTCAAAAGTCAATCCATATTTGATAATTTCAGCTACTCCCGAACACATTTCCCGATCTGATAATGTTTGTAAATAATTATTATCGATCAGTACCATTTCCGGATTTGAGAACATACCAATTAAATTCTTTAAACTATCTAGATCCACTCCGGTTTTACTTCCAACAGAAGCATCAACCATACTTAACAGTGTAGTGGGAATATTGATAAATTTGATACCTCTTTTAAAAGTAGAGGCTACAAAACCACCAAGATCTGTTACCATACCACCACCAAGATTGATCAATATACTTTTTCTATCAGCACCTAATTCAGTTAATTTCCTCCATAAAGCAACACAGGTCATAATATTTTTATGCGTTTCACCTGCCTTAATTTCAATGGTAACAATCTCTTTTTTATAAGAGATTTTATTTTTAAAGGCACTATGACAATGTCTATGTGTATTTTCATCAACCAATATAAAAACTGTAGATATCTGATCATTAGATAGATAATGATTTAATTGCTGATATGCATCTTCATTAAAATGGATGGAATAGCCTGTTGATTGAATAGAAGTCATGTACTAAATTTAGTATTAAATTATTATTGCGAATTTATTGAAAAAATAGTTTGCTTAACTATCTTTGTTAAAAGATTAATTAGGAATGCATAAAATATTTGAAGATACACAAACAGCCTTTGCTTTAAAATCTGATACAGAGTTAGATAGAGCTTATTTTTTATTTAAAATGATTCAAAACGAACCGCTGGTACGTATAGGTACGGCCATTACAAACTTTGCATTGAAAGCTCATATGCCTGTAGAACATTTAATCAGAGCTTCTGTTTTTGATCATTTTTGTGGTGGTATCACCGAAGAGGATTGTTTACCAACCATTGCTAGTATGTTTACTAAAAATGTACATGCAATTTTAGATTATTCCGTTGAAGGCAAAGAAGAAGAAAGCCAGTTTAATTTGGCGTTGGAAAAAACATTACAGAACATTGATTTCGCGCAGGAGAAACTGAGTATTCCGTTTGCAGTATTTAAACCTACCGGTTTTGGTCGTTTGGGTCTATATCAAAAAATAACAGAAAATAAAGCATTATCAAATGAAGAAAAAGAAGAATGGAATACAGTAATCAAACGCTTTGATACCGTATGTAAAACGGCACATGATAAAGATGTTCCTTTACTGATTGATGCAGAAGAGAGTTGGATGCAAGGAGCAGCCGATGATTTAACCGAGCAAATGATGTCAATCTATAATCAAAAAAAAGCAATTGTATTCAATACGCTACAGCTGTATAGACATGATAGACTTGATTATTTAAAAGCATTACATAAAAGAGCTCAGCAAAAAGAATTTTATGTGGGATTAAAATTAGTGCGAGGCGCCTATATGGAAAAAGAAAGAGAAAGAGCTGAAGAAAGAGACTACCCTTCACCCATTTGTGAAAACAAACAAGCTACTGATGTTAATTTTGATGCCGGAATAACCTATATGATGGAGCATGAAAAACTAGCCTTATTTGCTGGAACACATAATGAAGAAAGTACTTATAAATTAATGGAATTAGCTATTGAAAAAGGAATATCAAAAAATGATAAGCGTTTATGGTTTGGACAACTGTACGGAATGAGCGATCATATAAGTTATAATTTAGCGACTCAAGGTTATAATGTCGCAAAATATTTACCTTATGGTCCGGTAAGAGATGTAATGCCTTATTTAATACGTAGGGCAGAAGAGAATACTTCAGTATCGGGACAAACAAGTAGAGAACTAAGTTTATTAAAAACAGAAAGAAAACGTAGAAAATTATAATATTCAAAATTTAAGATTTAAAATTCCGTTTTTAATAAAGATTATATTAAACATAAACTTACAAGTCCAAACCTAAAAATGACAACAGTTGAAGAAATAAAAGAGCTACTAGCTAAAAACAAAAAGCGATTAATAAAAGAACTCCACCAAAGTAAAGAGTTGGTTATTCTCTTAAAAAAAGCGACACGTAAAAAATTATCTGAAGAAGAAAAAGAGAAAGTAAAAGCTCAGCTATTAGACATTTTAAAAGGAATTCCTGCTTTTGCGGTATTTATGTTACCAGGAGGAGCCTTATTACTGCCTTTATTGATCAAGTTGATTCCGGATATTTTACCTAGTTCTTTTAGAGAAGATTAAGCTTAATATTATTCTAACTTATGGACTTCCATTAAATCTAAAACAACTACTTTTGCACGCGAATTAATTGAGGCAAAATTAGAAGATATGCAATCTATTAGAAATATAGCTATTATAGCACATGTTGACCATGGTAAAACTACCTTAGTTGATAAAATTATTGATCAAGCGAAAATTTTAGATGATCGTAAGGTGCGTACTGAATTATTATTAGACAATAATGACTTAGAACGTGAACGTGGTATTACCATACTTTCTAAAAATGTATCGATTAATTATAAAGATGTCAAGATAAATGTAATTGATACGCCCGGGCATGCTGATTTTGGAGGTGAGGTTGAACGTGTACTAAAAATGGCTGATGGTGTTTTATTATTGGTAGATGCCTTTGAAGGACCAATGCCTCAAACGCGTTTTGTGTTAGGTAAAGCTCTAGAATTGGGATTGATTCCTATTGTAGTTGTCAATAAAGTTGATAAAGAGAATTGTACACCCGATCTGGTGCATGAAAAAGTATTTGATTTGATGTTTGCTTTAGATGCAACTGAAGAACAACTAGATTTTACAACAATTTATGGTTCAGCTAAAAATGCTTGGATGAGTACAGATTGGCAAGAACCTACTGATAATATCATTCCGTTATTAGATGCAGTTATTGAAGTAATACCTGAGGCTCCTTATAATGAAGGAACACCGCAGATGCAAATTACTTCCTTAGACTTTTCTTCTTTTACAGGAAGATTAGCTATTGGTAGAGTGTATAGAGGTGATTTAGAAATTGCAAAAGACTATATGCTGTGTAAAGCTGATGGAACAACTAAGAAAGTTCGTATTAAAGAATTACATGTGTTTGAAGGTATGGGTAAGGCTTCAGTTGAAAAAGTTCGGGCAGGTGATATTTGCGCAATAACAGGTGTTGAGGGATTTGAAATTGGTGATACAATTGCTGATTTGACAGAACCTGAAGCATTGCCAAGAATTGAAGTAGATCAGCCTACAATGAGTATGTTATTTACAATTAATAATTCGCCATTTTTTGGCAAAGAAGGTAAATTTGTAACCTCTCGTCATTTACGTGATCGTTTATTTAAAGAAACAGAAAAGAATTTGGCTTTAAGAGTAGATACTACAGATTCTGAAGATAAATTTAATGTTTTTGGACGTGGTGTTTTACATTTGTCTGTATTGATAGAAACAATGAGACGTGAAGGATACGAATTGCAAGTAGGAAGACCACAAGTGATCATCAAGGAAATTGATGGTGTTAAATGTGAACCTTTTGAAACGTTGGTAATTGATATTCCTGAAGGCGTTGCTTCTAAAGCAATTAACTTAGTGTCTTTACGTAAGGGAGATTTATTAGTAATGGAGCCTAAAGGAGACCTTCAACATTTAGAATTCAATATTCCCTCAAGAGGATTGATAGGATTGCGTAATAAAATATTGACTGCCACTGCGGGTGCTGCTATTATCAATCATAGATTTAATGAGTATGAACCATATAAAGGTGACTTTGCAGATGATATTAAAGGAGCTATTGTCTCTGCTGCTGCTGGAAAAGCTACAGCATATGCAATTGATCGTTTACAAGATAGAGGAAAGTTTTTTATTGACCCTAATGATGAAATCTATATAGGTCAAGTTGTTGGTGAAAATAGTAAGAGTGATGATATGGGCGTAAATTTAATAAAAGGGAAAAAGTTATCTAATGTTCGATCTTCTGGTACTGATGAAGCTGCAAAAATATTTCCAAAAGTAGATTTTTCATTAGAAGAGTGTATGGAATATATTAGAGATGATGAATATTTAGAAGTTACACCGAAAAGTTTACGAATGCGTAAAATAAATTTCAGACCATAATTTAGATAGGTAAAAGAGAAATTCAAGATGAGTTCAATATATTGAACCTCAAGGTAATCAGAAATGAATTATTTTGAGGTTTTTTGTTTTGAAGTTTCTTATCTTTGACAGGGTTTTAATTTACTTATAATAATGAATCACACTGTAATAAATATACCTAAAAGTTTAGCTTATTCTGATAAAAGGCAAATAAAACCTATTTTTAAAAATGATAATTGTACAATTTTACAACTAGTTTTTAAAAAAGGGCAAGGTTTACCTGAACATACAACACCAATTGATGCGCTTTTACAAGTCATAGAAGGCGAATGTGAACTGACCATGAATGGGAATACATATATTCTCAAAACAAATGATGCCATTGTATTACCTAAAGGAGAGATCCATGAAGTTTGGGCAAAAACAATGGATGTAAGAATGTTATTAACAAGGTAGTTATGTCTAAAGAAATTTCTGAAAGTCAAGCTCACGGTACTACAAATCCTTTTGTAGAAAAATTCCAAGATTACCTAGGCGAATTTGTTTATGGAGGTATAGATGGCAGCATTACAACCTTTGCTGTTGTTGCCGGAGCAGCCGGAGCAGGATTAGACTCTTCTATTATTATAATCTTAGGTTTTGCCAATCTTTTTGCAGATGGTTTTGCCATGTCAATAGGAGCATATTTGTCTTCAAAATCTGAAAAAGATAACTATGAAAAGCATAAAAAGATTGAATATTGGGAAATAGAGAATTTGCGTGAAAAAGAAATAGAAGAAATTCGAGAAATTTATCAGGCAAAAGGTTTTGAAGGCGAGCTTTTAGAACAAGTAGTTCAAGTTATCATTGCAGATGATGACCGTTGGGTTGATGTTATGATGAAAGAAGAATTAGGAATGATTGAAAGTGATAAATCGCCTTTTAAAATAGGAGCAATAACATTTATCTCTTTTATAGTTTTAGGCTTTGTTCCATTATTGATCTATGTATTAGATTATTTTAAAAAACAAGATGTCAATTTATTGGTTTGGTCATCTATATTGACTTTAGCTGCATTTGGAGTTATAGGCTACTTAAAAGGTGTTGTTAATCATAAAAACAAATTAACAAGTACAATATCAACAATACTAATGGGAATTGTAGCAGCCCTTGTTGCTTACTATGTTGGTGATTTTTTAGAAGGGCTTGTTGGTCAGTAACTCTTAAATTGAACAGAACTTCTTTGTACAATTAATATTGAGGTTACCGATTTACCTCTCCTTTGGAGAGGTCAAAATTGCCCAAAGCGATTTTGGGTGAGGCATAATAAAAATTTGTTAAAATACATTTGATTCTAAATTTTATAGAAAATAGCTGTAAATTGCGCCCTAAAATAAAAATTACTTATGAAGTTAAAATATATAATTCCAATTTTTACTCTTAGCATAATATTTTTATCATGTAATAAAGATGATGATGCTACAGATAATTTTGATGCTGCTGCACAGGCATTGATTGATGATACAACATTAATAGAATATTTAAAAACGCATTACTATATTCCGGCAGCACAAGAGAAACCTTTTGGTACTATTGATACTATTTTAAATAATGAAACTTCGTTGTTTGATGATGATCGATTAGAGACCCAAAATATATCTCATGAAGATATTAGTTACAAACTATATTATTTGGCAGTTAATCAAGGTGTAAATGAGAATCCAACACGTTATGACTCGGTTTTTGTTAAATATAGAGGGTTTTTATTAGATAGTACTAAATTTGATGAAAATGTAAACTTTTTAACCCTTAGAGGGTGGCAAAATATGTCAGGTGGTATTTTTAATGGTGCAATAAGTACTGGTGTTATTCAGGGTTGGAAATATGGCATGCCATATTTTAAAAGTGGTGTAAATATCACAATGCCTAATGATCCGATAACTTATGAAGATACTGGGGTAGGAGTACTGTTCTTTCCTTCAGGATTGGCATATGGTAATCGAGGAACCGGTGGTATTCCCAGTAATGAACCTTTGTTATTTCATATAGAGTTAGCACAAGTTATAGAAGCTGATAATGATAATGATGGTGCTATAAATAAATATGAAGACTTAAATGAAGATGGAGAAGTTACTGATGATGATACAGATGGAGATGGTTTTCCCAATTTTGTTGATCCTGATGATGATGATGATGGTGTTTTAACTAGAGATGAAGATGTTGATGGTGATGGTAACCCTGTAAATGATGATACAGACAATGATGAAATACCTAATTATCTTGATCCTGATGATGATAATGATGGTATATTAACTAAAGATGAAGATGCAAATGAAGATGGTGACCCTACAAATGATGATACAGATGGTGATGGAACACCAGATTATCTGGATGCCGATAGTTAAAAAGTAATTTTATAAGGGTTTTGATGAAACATAGTTATAAAAGAAGACCGAAGCTAAAAGAAAAAACTTCCAACTTCGGTCTTTTTATTCTAATTTCTAACTTATTTAATTTCTTCTTTCATTAAGCCTGTATGATAGTCCGAAAATAATTTGATTAGGTCTATTGTCAACATTGATATTTGTTGAAGCAAATTCACCATCTACATCATTAGCAAAACCTTTCTCCCAACGTACATCAAAGCCTAGTTTACCAAATTCTAATCCTGCACCAATCTGTAAGCCGGCAGTAAAGTCTTTCGTTTTAATATTTTGAAATTCATTTTGGCTAAAATCTGACTTTGTGATGTATTGAAAAGAAGGGCCTGCAAAAACGTGCAACGGACCTACAACTTTTACACCGATTAGAATTGGAATATCTATCTTACTTGTTTTAAAATCAGTGTTTACATTCTCGGTAGTATTGTTATAAGAATTGTTTAATTGAGTGTATACCAATTCAGGTCTAATATACAATCCTAAAATATTAAACTTAGTCCAAAGACCAACGTGAAAACCAGCTTTATTATCAGCACCGGCTATTAAGTTTTCAAAACTGTTACCAGTTTGTTGAACTACTTCAGATAAATCGCCTCCAAAATTATAATTGAGTCCGGCTTTAGCGCCAAAGTCAATTTTTTGAGCGAATGATACATTAATTAAGGTAAGGGTTAGTATGGTTAATACTAATTTTTTCATGATAAATGATTTTTAAAGGGGAAACCCCTGTTATTAATTGTTTATCAAACGCAAAAGTAATGCCAATATTCTTTTTTGAATGTTAATTTATTTGATAGGAATAACTATTCAGTACTTAGAGTTAATAAGTACTTAAAGTGTCTAAAGTTTTACTTTGCGCTAATTATTAACTTTTTATTTCTGATTTTTCACGCTTTACTTATTTCGCTTATTTCGACAAGCCTGCCTTGAGTATTTCGACTAGACTCAATATAAACTTCTAGTGTTAAGTTAATCATACTTTAGCTGTACTCCCGAAATTTCGAGATTCTTTGCCCCATACTTCTTTAAAAAATACTTGCGTAACATGGCTAGGCGCATATTTTTCGCATCGCCTGAGAACAAAAATACTTGCGACCTACTACAACACAGTACACTTAACTTAACACTAGTTGAAAGGCTCAGTGCATCAGGGTTTTTGTCTTTTTTTGTCAAATTTTATGCTATCTATAAACGCTAACTTAAGGCACTTATAACTCTAAATACTTTAGGTACTGAATAGTTACTAATAGGATATATTATTTTCTTTTTACAACCTTTTCTGTAGCTTTTACAATTGCATTACTATTCAATCTGTATTTTTCCATCAATTGTTCCGGTGTACCAGATTCGCCAAAAGTATCGTTGGTGGCAATAAATTCTTGTGGAGTGGGGTTGTGTTGTGCTAAAACCCTGGCAACACTTTCGCCAAGTCCACCATAATAATTATGTTCTTCAGCAGTAACTATACAGCCTGTTTTGGTAACTGATTTAAGTATAGCTTCACTATCTAAAGGTTTTATAGTGTGAATATTAATAACTTCAGCAGAAATACCTTTAGTTTCTAAAGCCTCAGAAGCTTGTAATGCTTCCCAAACTAAATGTCCGGTAGCAACAATAGTAACATCAGTACCTTCGGTAAGTTGTACCGCTTTACCGATTTCAAACTTTTGATTTACATCAGTAAACACAGGTACTTTTGGTCTCCCGAAACGTAAATAAACAGGACCAATATGGTCAGCAATAGCAATAGTTGCAGCTTTGGTCTGATTATAATCACAGGTATTGATAACGGTCATACCCGGTAGCATCTTCATCAAACCAATATCTTCTAAAATTTGATGTGTTGCACCATCTTCACCCAAAGTTAGTCCGGCATGTGAAGCACATATTTTTACATTTTTATCAGAATAGGCAATCGATTGACGAATTTGATCATAAACTCTACCAGTAGAAAAGTTAGCAAAGGTTCCTGTAAATGGAATTTTTCCGCCAATAGTTAAACCGGCAGCGATACACATCATATTGGCTTCAGCAATACCTATCTGAAAAAAACGTTCAGGATGATTATTTTTAAAATCATCCATTTTTAACGAACCGATCAAGTCTGCGCAAAGTGCTACAACATTAGGGTTAGTTTTACCTAATTCTGTTAAACCGGCACCAAAACCAGAGCGGGTATCTTTTTTTTCTGTGTATGTATATTTTTTCATCTTGCAAAGGCGCAAAGGCGCAAAATTTTGTATTCAAATATTATTTATAGAAGTGGTAAAAATAAAAATTGTGAGATGATATTTTCTAAAATTTCATCATTTCTTTATAGAACTTATGAACAGGAAACCCCATTACATTAAAAAAACTACCTTCAATTTTTTTAACAGCAATATATCCTAACCATTCTTGTATGCCATAACTCCCTGCTTTATCATAAGGGGCATATTTATTAATATAAAATTCAATTTCTTCTTCACTTAACTTTTCAAGATGTACAACAGTTGTATCATTAATTATTTTTGTGCTCTCATTCGTTTTTATACATATTGAAGTAATTACTTCATGTTCATTATTTGACAGTTCAGTTAGCATTTTTTTTGCATTATCGGCATCTTTAGGTTTACCAAAAATTCTTCCGTTAAAACGGACGACTGTATCTGCCGTGATTAAAATATCATTTTCATTGAGTGTTTTTTCATACGCATCTGCTTTAAGTTGTGCTAAAAAGCTTGTAATTTCATTTCCGTGTAAGTATTTTGGGTAGACTTCTTCTACACCAATAGATCTTACAGTAAAATTCAATCCTAAATCTTTTAAAAACTGTTGTCTTCTCGGTGAACCGGAAGCTAATATGATATTGTAATTTTCTAATTTTTTATTTAGCATAATGAATATTTAATGATATAATTAAGATTGAAAGCATACCCAAAAGCATGATGAATTTAAGTAAATTACTGGCGTAAGTATAATCTTTTTTCGTTTTTGCATAAATTATTTTAGTCATAAAGTGGAGTAGTGGTAACATTACAATAATGAGCATATATGCTAATATAAAAGGGACATTAGAGAAATTATTAAAACTGTAAAGTGTTACTAAAATCAAGGGAACAAAACTTAAAGCAAAGACAATATTTTTAGCTCTTCTTCTTCCTAATAAAATAGGTAATGTTTTCATTTTTAATTTTTTATCTCCATTTACATCTTCAATATCTTTAACTATTTCACGTAAGAGCATAAACATAAAAGCAAAAACTGAATAATCAATGAGTACTCTAAAGGCATGATACTGTTCAACAACATTTTCATCGGTAATAGCAGGAATTACATCAAAAACACCAACAATTAATATACTTAGTGATACCAATAAGGAAACAATAATATTTCCTGTCAATGGTCTTTTTTTAAAGTCAGAATTATAAACTTTTAGCAATAATGCAGTAATAATAAAAATAGCGATGAAAGAAAGTTTATTTATTCGATAAGCAACATAAAGCCCGGCTATGAGTCCAATACTATTTAATAGATAATAGTAGTTATATCCTTGTTTTTTACTGATCTTTTTTCCAATAATAACTTTGTTGGGTTTATTTATCTTATCAGCTTCAACATCATAAATGTCATTGATAATATACCCTGCAGCGGCAATAGTTATTGTAGCTAGTAATAATATACTAAAATCAAAGCCTGAAAGTGTAGTTGCAACTGAAAAAACAGAAAAGTAAATATATTTGAATAATAGTTGAATACACACAATCATCACAAGATTTTTCCATCGTATGAGTTGCAAAAAAGCAATAACTATCATTTAAAATTCTTTTTTATTCTATCTAAATTTCGCTTATTATCTTTATCTTTTAATGATTCTCTTTTATCATATAGTTTTTTTCCTTTACACAAAGCTATTTCTAGTTTTGCCCAACCTTTACCAGTTAAAAAGAGTTTAAGCGGAATAATAGTCAAACCAACATTTTGAAGTTCTTTCTGTAATTTTTTTAGTTCACGTTTATTCAATAAAAGTCTGCGCTCACTTTTGGGTTTGTGATTGTAGATATTGCCATTGATATATTCTTCAATAAACATATTAATGACAAAAAGCTCTCCTGTATCGTTAAATTCACAAAAGCTTTCGGTAATACGAGCTTTACTTGCACGGATAGATTTAATTTCTGTTCCGGTTAACTGAATTCCGGCAGTATAAGTATCCAGTATTTCATACTCAAACCGTGCTTTTTTATTCCGTATGTTAATTTTTGGTTGCATTGTTGCAAAATTATAAATTTTAAAAGAGAATTGTTGGTTTATTGGTTTTAAAAATTAAAATAGAAATGTCTTCACGAGGAATGAGGTACGAATATAGCCTGTGCTGTCCCGAATCTTCGGGAGTTTCAGTATGGTGATTCTTGAAAATTAAAAAAAACTTCATGAGATTGCCACAGCATCGCCTCTGGCAGATGCTTCGCAAATGGCATATTATATAGATTATTTTATCTTAACCAACACATGCGATATTTGCTCACCTTTGATGGTAACAATATATAGATTAGCATTGTTGGTATCATCAATATCTTTATAAACTTCTTTGCCGATTAGTTTATTAACAAAACTAGGTGTAGTATTACTATGTCCGACTATCAATACACTTGTACCTTTGGTATCTTTTAAGAATTGTTTCATGTCAATCTTAAACGGATGATATGTTTTGATAGTTAGATTATTTTTTTTAGCGGTTGGTAAGGCTGTATTTTGAGTCCTTTTATAGTTAGTTGAATACACTGCATCAATTTGAAATTGTTCAAATAATTGACTCCATTTTTCAGCTCTTTGTTGACCATTTTCGGTTAAACTAGGGTTTTTATTGGTTGTATCACTTCTGTCTTTTTCTGCATGGCGGATTAAATAATAAGTAGATGTTGTATTTTCTTGTGCGTAGGAAGAACAAATGATAATTAATAAACTAAGTAAAAAAAAATACTTTTTCATATGCTTATATTTATTGTTTTTTATTGGTCACATGCTGCCTGCCCGCCGCAGGCTGGTTCGCTCCCGAAGCGTCGGGATTAACATGCTCGTTTCATATAAATAAATTTAGTCAAAATACAGAAATAGGATAAGCTCATCGTATTTAGATATTAATTTTCATTCAAATTTAACTGTAATATCCATTTTAACACCATTACGGATAATCTTAAGAATTGCTTTTCCTGAAGATGTATCAAAATCTTTCATTACTTGAATACATTGTTTTTGATCAATAATTTCTGTAGTATCAATATGTGTTAAAATATCACCAACCATAACACCGGCAGCTTCAGCAGGATGATTTTTAGAAACTTTATTGATAATTACACCATTCGTTTCTGCATTAAAAGCTCTTTGAGAATCACTTAAATTATCGAAATGCAAACCGAATTTCCACTTTTGTTTCTCTTTTGTGTCTTGAGCATTGGTGTAGCTAATAAATAATAGGCTGATAAAAAGAATTGAAATAATTTTCTTCATTTGATTTTAGTTTTTTGTTTATAAAGATATAAACTTTAAAACAAAAACCGTTCCAATACAGAACGGTTTTCAATTAGATCAATTAAAAGCTTCAACCATTTCAACCAATCGGATAAATTCTGATCGATAGCCATTTATATCACTTCCTTTTGATTGACGTGCTATGACTGCAATATCATCATAGTTCATTTTTTTAGCAAATTTTGAATTCCGTAATTTCATTCCAAATATAGCCACTGAAGTTGCAAATTTAAAGTCGACACTAGCATTTTCAAATGTAGTTTCAGTACCTTTTATGACATGAATCATTTCGATACTCGTTTTTTTAGTTGGTTTTTTATAACGAAACTTTACAGTTAATAATTCATCATTAAAGTCATTATTTGCTTTAGTGCTTGTGTATTTTAGCGCATCCATATTCTTTAAATATTTGCTTTTTACACCTACAGGAATTATCTCATATAAAGCAGTAACACTATGATTACTACCCAACTCGCCCGCATCTTTTTTGTCATCTTTAAAGTCTTCAACTTCTAACATTCTGTTTTCATAACCAATTAAACGATATGCTTGAACTTTTTTAGGGTTGAATTCCACTTGAATCTTCACATCTTTTGCAATGGTGTATAATGTTCCGCCAAATTCAGTACCTAATACACGTTTTGCTTCTTGCATGGTGTCTATATATGCGTGATTTCCGTTTCCTTTATTTGCTAATGTTTCTAGCTTGGAATCTTTATAATTACCCATTCCGAATCCTAGAACGGTTAAAAACACTCCCGTTTTTCTTTTTTCAACAATCAATTCTTTCATTGATCTATCACTTGATGCTCCTACGTTAAAATCGCCATCCGTTGCAAGGATTATTCTATTATTTCCATTTTTAATGAAATTCTTTTGCGCAATTTTATAAGCCAACTCAATACCTTCTCCACCGGCAGTAGAGCCACCGGCTTCTAAATTGGTAAGTGCTTCTAAAATTTTATTTTTATCATCGCCTGAAGTCGGTTTTAAAACTACACCTGCTGCACCTGCATAAACAACTATTGAAACCTTATCTTTATTGCGTAATTGTTTTACCAATAATTTAAAGGCTGATTTTAATAAAGGCAACTTATTATAACTACTCATAGAACCTGAAACGTCAATTAAAAATACTAGGTTGGAAGCAGGAATTTTATCAGTTGCTATTTTTTTACCTTGTAAACCAATTTTTACAATTTTTGTTTGATTATTCCAAGGAGAAGCGGCAACTTCTGTTTGAATTGATCTGTTGGTTGCGTATAATTATAATTAAAGTAATTGATCATTTCTTCAATTTTAACGGCATCTGTTGGAACTGCTTGCCCGTTATTGATAAATCGTCTGATATTACTATAAGCTGCTTTATCTACATCGATAGAAAAAGTTGAAAGCGGTGAAAAAGCAACATGTTCAAATTGATTTTCTTTAATTTCTTCATAGCTTTCATTCTCATTTTGATAGTTGCTTGCTTTTGTATTGATAAGAATAACTCCGTTTGCGCCTTTGCTACCATATAAAGAGGTAGCATTAGTTCCTTTTAAAACTTTAATGTCTTTAATTTTATTTCATCTTATAAAACCACCTGCTTTGCAGGTGGTCATGTTCTAAGGGCTATGCCTATATTTGTATTATGAGCAAATATAAGAAACTTAGCCATGTGATCTATAAATGTGATTATCATATTG
>JAKISU010000064.1 GCA_021648445.1 Flavobacteriaceae bacterium | reverse complement strand
TTATAGCAGATAAGATACAAAAACCTTTGCATTTACCCAAGAAATAATCAATAAAAAATAAGACTATCTAACTGAAATTCAATTATATAAAATGATTTTTTTAGAAAATCAGCAAGCCCTAATTACTAATCCGATACCTGAGAGAAATACAAAAAAGGTATTTGATAACAGTTTCTTTCCTTTGGAATGATTATGGGATTTCAATTAGAAATAGCTGGTGCTGTCATTTGAAATGAAGGAATATGAACTCTAAAACTCTTAGTAGTAGTAAAGTTAATCATATTAAAGAATCCTTTCATTGAGCCTATCGGAGATGTTAGGTTGCAGTAAGAACTATAGGTATAACTTTTTTTAGGAGCTATCACTGGTTTTTTACCTATAACACCCTCACCTTCAACAACTTCTATATTTTTAAGAGAATCAAAAATTTTCCAATGACGACTCATTAATTGTACTGAATCATTACTTTGGTTTTCAATTGTTATGCTATAACTAAACGAAAAATATGTACTGTCATTTTGATGAGATTTACCTTCAAAATTTGTTTTAACAGAAATTTTAATACCGTTTGTTACTTGTTGAACCATAGTCTAATATAGAAACATTGTAATATTACAAATATATAAATTCTTTTGTAATTTACATACTGTATACTAAACTAGATGGTATGAAGTAAATTTAGTTGCGTAGATTTTCAGAATTTGCACTATTATATCCAATTACTTGGTCATATCTACTCCCTATAGGTTTGTAATAAACAATGACAGAATAATCATTTTCTGTTTGAAAGAAAGAACCCTCAATTGCATGATTGTTTATAACACCATCTTTAGTTGCAGTAACATATAGATAATTATAAAAACCTTGTTTTAACAATAGCTTTCCTGTATAACGTTTAAAGGTCTCGTTATAGGTCATTTTATTTTCTTCGTTTAATTGCCATCCGTTAAAATTGCCATAGATGTAAATATCATCTTTACCAATATTTTCAAATGATTCTAAAGCAAAATGCACCCAAGTATAATCGCCTTCAGTAGTAGTTTCTTCAACATCAATAGATCTGATAACAAAATTTCCGTTGATATCAGGGTAATTGGTATAGGTTCTATGTAGTCTTTCCTCATCTAAATAGAGGTAAGTATCAAAAGTATCGTTAAGCTCAACTTTGGCAATATTATTAGTGGCATTTCTTATTTGTTTGGTATCAAAAAACAGGAATTCATTTCCCGCCCAATAAGAAATCTTATCTACATATTTATAGAGTAATTGTGTACCTCTGTAAAATTGTGGTTTTATATCTTTTATTATGGTATTCCAATCGTTATTTTGATACAATGCAATTTTTATTTCCTGTGCAGGATTATTTATCAATAAATTAGGGTGATTGACTGTAAATTGTACGTTTTGTTTTGAATTTAAGGTCGCTATATCTCTACTTCTGCGTACACTAATACCCACTGTAACTTTTGATTGATACATTATGAACGGTCGTGCAAAAACAACTTCATCATCTTCGTTTAAGATGGTAATTACATAATTACCACTTAATTTTATTCGGGTATTATCATTAGGTATTTGTAGTCTGTAATAAGTATAAGCTTGAATGGTATTAAATGAATCTTCAAAATCTCTAATCCAATCAGAATCATACCCGTTAATATATTCAGTATTTATCAATCCGGAAGACTGCCAGTCATAATCGTAATGTACGATTTTGTATGTGTATTGTTCCTGATTGGCATTTAAATCATCAAACTCTAAGGTAAAACGTTGACCTAGTTTAATAATTGGCGTATAATTATTAGTTTGTTGAGATCTTAAAACAATTGATTTTATATACTCAGGCGGATCTATAATTACACTACTTTGAGCCTTAACAATTAGTGTTGAAAAAGCTAAAAAAAAGAGTACAATAAATTTAAAGAAAAAGAATTCCTTGATGCTTTGCATCGAGGTTTCCGATTTACCTTTCCTTTGGAGAGGTCGAAATTGCCCAAAGCGATTTCGGGTGAGGTAAAATATAGAATTTCGGATTTTGATCTTTAGAATAAAATGAAATCGACATAATGCCTCTACGGTTATGCCTTGAGAATAGTTGGTTTCTAGAAATTCTTTATTCCTGTTCATTTTAGTGATTTTAGTTACTCTTAATCAAAAGCCATACCAGTTAAACCTGTCATTGTATTTTTCAAATAGTATTTAGCTTTAGTTTTGGTATAAAAGTAATAAAACTTATTATAGTTACAATAAATGCATTATTTAGAATCATTATAAATAAAATATATACTATATAAATAATCAAAATTATTTACATAAACATCTTCAAAAGTTTTAAATTTGCATCGTTTTAAAAGACAATAAATTCAAAATTCAAATATGTCAACAGACATTCGTATCAAAAAGGGCTTAGATATTAAGCTTGTTGGCGAAGCAGACAAGATCACTACAGAACTTCCAATAAGTAGTGTTCATGCTATAAAGCCTGAAGATTTTCACGGAATTATACCTAAATTAATAGCTAAAGAAAAAGCACAAATTAAGGCTGGTGAAGCCTTGTTTTATTCTAAAGCTGATGAACGTATTTTATTTCCTTCTCCTATAAGTGGTGAGGTTATAGAAATTGTTAGAGGTGCTAAGCGTAAAATTGTAGAAATTAAAATTTTAGCTGATAAAACGCAACAGCATCAAGATTTTGAAAAAAAGGATACAATTAACATGTCTAACGATGAGGTGAAAACACATTTATTAGCATCAGGTTGTTGGCCATTTATCAAGCAACGCCCTTATGATGTGATTGCAAATCCAAATAATGCACCAAAAGCCATTTTTATTTCCGGATATACTAGTGCTCCTTTAGCCGGAGATTTAGATTATACGCTAAAAGGTAAAGAAGCTGAATTACAAGAAGGTATAACCGCTTTAACCAAATTGACAACAGGTAAAGTTCATGTTTCCGTGAATCTTAACGAGACATTATCTCCTTTTGTTAACCTTAACGGAATTGAGCTACACAAGGTCTCTGGTCCGCATCCGGCAGGAAATGTAAGTACACAAATTAACAAAATAGATCCAATTAATAAAGGAGAAGTCGTTTGGATAGTTACACCACAAGATTTAGTAATTATAGGAGAATTGTTACTAACAGGTAAATTTAATGCTAAAAGAATAATTGCCTTAACAGGATCACAATTTAATACACCTAAATATGTTACTGCGCTACCCGGAGCTCAGATAAAAGATCTAGTTTCTGATAATTTGAATAGTGAAAATACTAGAATTATTAGTGGCAATGTATTATCTGGTAATAAAGTTTCTATAGATGGTTCATTAGGGTATTATGACAATCAAATTACTGCGATACCTGAAGGAGATGATTACGAATTTATGGGTTGGAATAAGCCTATTTTTAATAAGGTGTCAACATCAAGAGCGTTTACTTTTTCATGGATGTTTCCGAAGAAAAAATTTGATCTAAACACCAATACAAATGGCGAGCATCGTGCTTTTGTAATGACAGGAACCTTTGAAGAAGTATTTCCTCTCGATATTTTTCCATTACAAATATTAAAATCGTGTTTGTATAAAGATTTAGATGAAATGGAAGCTTTAGGAATGTATGAAGTTGCTCCTGAAGATTTTGCATTAACAGAATTTGTATGCGTATCTAAACAACCACATCAAAAAATAATACGAGAAGGTTTGGACTTAATGCTTAAAGAGATAGGATAATGGGTTTAAAAAGTAATTTACATAAATTAAAAGAAAAGTATAAAGATACCAAAATGGCTCCTGCATTTAATGCAATCCATACTTTTTTGTACTTACCAAATGAGACCGCTCACAACGGAACTCATATAAAAGTTGCCGACGATTTAAAACGTACAATGAATACAGTAATCATGGCATTGATTCCGTGTTTAATATTTGGTATGTTTAATGCCGGTTACCAACATTATTTAGCACTTGGCGAAATTCAACGTGTTTCAGGAGGGTTTTTTAGTAGTGAATTTTGGACAATGGCTAATTTCACTGTTGGTTTCTGGAAAATTCTTCCTCTTATTATTGTTTCTTATGTTGTAGGATTAGGTATAGAAATTTTATTTGCTACAATAAAAAAACACGAAGTAGAAGAGGGTTATTTAGTAACAGGAATGCTAGTTCCTTTAATTGTACCAATAGATATTCCGTTATGGATGCTTGCTGTTGCAGTAATCTTTGGAGTTGTAATTGGTAAGGAAGTTTTTGGTGGTACAGGAATGAATATTCTAAATCCTGCACTAACCATTAGAGCATTTTTATTCTTTGCCTATCCAACATGGATGAGTGGTGACAAAGTTTGGGTTACCGGAGCTGTAGAAAGAACTAATGAAATTGTTGCAGGGGCAAAATTAGACGTTATTTCCGGCGAAACTATTTTAGGAAGTCTGGCACAAGGTAAAGAATTTGCCTATTCAACTTGGGATATGTTCCTCGGATTTGTTCCTGGTTCGGTTGGCGAAACATCAACACTGCTTATTTTATTAGGAGGGCTCTTCTTAATATTTACTAAAATAGGAAGTTGGCGTATCATGTTAAGTGCTACTTTAGGAGCATTAGCAATGGGGCTTATCTTCAACGGAGTTGTCAATGCAGGTTGGATTGGTGAAGGAAGCAAATTCTATAGTTTAATGACAACACCTTATTGGCATCATTTATTGATCGGTGGTTTTGCATTTGGTGCAGTTTATATGGCAACCGATCCGGTAACGGCATCACAAACCAATAAAGGAAAATGGATCTACGGTTTCTTAATCGGGTTTATCTCCATTATGATTCGAGTGTTCAATCCGGCGTATCCAGAAGGTGTAATGTTAGCCATTTTATTAATGAATGTATTTGCACCAACAATTGACCATTATGTGGTTCAAGGTAACGTAAAGAAAAGACTGAAACGTTTAAAAGTGAAAACAACGTAGAAACGTTTCAAATAAAAAATAAACAGATACTGAAATTAATTCAGCATGGAAAAAAGAACAGATAAAAATTCATATACCATACTATTTGCTATCGGAATGGTATTGATAGTAGGTTCGTTATTAGCCTTTGCAGCATCAGGCTTAAAAGGTAGAATTGACGAAAATAAGCGTATAGAAAAACAACAAAATATTCTGTATGCAATGGGAGTAAACGAAAATGAAGGGAATAGTGCCATTTTTGTTTCTACCGATAAAGTTGCAGACGAGTTTTCAAAATACATTACAAAGCAATTAGTAATTCAAGATGGGAATGTAACCCAAGATGATGAAGCCTATTTAATCGATGTAAAAAAAGAAAAAGCTTTAGCAAAAAAAGAAGGTTATTCAAGACGATTACCATTGTTTATTGGAGAAAAAGAGGGCAAAACATTTTACATTGCTCCAATACGAGGTAAAGGACTTTGGGATGCTATTTGGGCTTATGTTGCTATGGATGAAAACATGGTAATTCAAGGAGCTTATTTTGATCATAAAGCCGAAACACCAGGTTTAGGAGCTAATATAAAACAACGTTTTTTTATGGACGATTTTATTGGAGAACATTTAATGTCTAATGGAAGTTTTAAAGGAATTCGAGTTGCTAAAGGAAATGCCGATCCAAAAAACAGAGACAAAACAGACAATGAGGTCGATGCCATTGCAGGATCTACTATTACAGGAGATGGTGTTTCATCAATGATTAAAAGCGACCTAAAATTGTATATGCCTTATTTTAAAAATTTAAAAAATAAATAACCTATGGGACTTTTATCAAAAAAAGACGCTGCATTAATTAAAGATCCATTAACAGATAATAATCCAATTACAATACAAGTACTTGGTATTTGTTCTGCTTTAGCGATTACTGCCGAGTTAGAAGCATCTATTGTAATGTCGGTTGCAGTATTATTTGTAATGGGTTCAGGAAACCTAATAATATCATTAATGCGAAATATTATTCCGTCAAAAATTAGAATCATCGTTCAATTGATTGTTGTTGCAACATTAGTAATTATAGTAGATTTGGTGCTAAAGGCTTTTGCTTACGAGCTGAGTAAAACACTTTCTGTTTTTGTAGGATTAATCATTACTAACTGTATAATTATGGGACGTTTTGAAGCCTTTGCTTTAGCAAATGGTCCTTGGAGATCGTTTCTTGATGGAATAGGTAATGCAGCAGGTTATGCATTAATATTAATAATCGTAGGTTTCTTTAGAGAATTATTAGGAGCAGGAACTTTATTAGGAATTCCTGTATTAGGAAATCCAATTCCCGGAGAATTATCAGGAGTCTATAAATATGGTTACGAAAATAACGGTTTTATGTTATTAGCTCCAATGGCATTAATTACAGTAGGTATTATTATTTGGATACAACGGAGTAGAAATAAAGAATTAATAGAAGACTAATAATAGTAAGCAGTCCACAGTTGGCAGTATTTACTGAAGACCGAAGACCGCAAACTGAAGACTCATAGAATATGGAATATTTAGAATTATTTTTTAAATCGATATTTATAGATAACATGGTATTTGCGACATTTTTAGGAATGTGCTCTTACCTTGCAGTATCTAAAAAAGTAACAACAGCTGTTGGTCTTGGTGCAGCAGTAATTTTTGTGTTGGCAATTACAGTACCTTTAAACTGGTTGTTAGATCAATATTTATTGCAACCCGGTGCATTAGCTTGGTTAGGAGAAGAGTATGCAGAATATGATTTAAGTTTTTTATCATTTATCATGTTTATAGCAACTATTGCAACAATGGTTCAATTAGTAGAAATTGTTGTTGAAAAATTTGCACCTTCCTTATATAACTCACTCGGTATATTTTTACCATTAATTGCAGTAAACTGTGCAATTTTAGGAGGCTCGTTATTTATGCAATCGCGTGAAATTCCTACACTTAGTTTAGCAACAGTATATGGAATAGGCTCTGGAATTGGGTTTTTCTTAGCAATTCTTTCAATTGCAGCAATTCGAGAAAAAATTAGATATTCAAATGTTCCACCGGCATTAAGAGGATTGGGAATTACGTTTATAATTACAGGATTAATGGCAATTGGCTTTATGAGTTTTGGAGGTATGCTAACAGGAGGAGATGAAGAAGAAGTAACTGAGGATAAAACGGCAATTATTGAGCGTAGCCAAAATAAAGAAGAAGTATTAGCTGATAACACAACAAAAGAAAACGAGTAAATCAATGATATTAGCAGCAAGCACATTAGGAGTAATTATAGCAACAGTAATTTCTTTTTTAGTCATTACTTTGTTATTAGTAGGATTGTTATTAGTTGTAAAACAAAAATTATCACCATCCGGTCCGGTAAAAATCACCATTAATGGTGAAAAAGTGATAGAAGTAGCTTCAGGAGACACTTTATTAACCACATTAAGTGCTCAGAAAATATTTTTACCATCAGCTTGTGGCGGTGGTGGAACATGTGTTCAGTGCGAATGCCATGTAAATTCTGGTGGAGGTGAAGCCTTACCTACTGAAGTGCCTCATTTTACGCGTAAAGAACTTAAAGAAGGTGTCCGTTTAGCCTGTCAGGTAAAGGTAAAACAAGATATGGATATTTCAATTCCAGAAGAAATTTTTGGAATCAAGAAATGGGAAGCAACTGTAGTATCCAACTACAATGTAGCAACGTTTATTAAGGAATTTATAGTTGAAATACCAGAAGATATGGGTTATAAGGCTGGTGGATATATTCAAATTGAAATTCCGAATACAGAAATTAAATATTCTGAAATGGATGTTACTGCACACCCTGAAGAGCATCCTGGTGAACCAGATAAATTTAAAGGCGATTGGGATAAATTCAAATTATGGCCTTTAGTGATGAAAAATACAGAAACTGTTGAAAGAGCATATTCAATGGCTTCTTACCCTGCTGAAGGAAGAAAAATTATGTTAAATGTACGTATTGCAACACCTCCTTTCGATAGAGATAAAGGTGGTTGGATGGATGTAAATCCAGGTGTAGCGTCATCGTATATTTTTAATTGTAAGGCAGGCGATAAAGTAACTATTTCTGGTCCTTACGGTGAGTTCTTTATCAATCATAGTGATGCAGAAATGTTATATGTTGGTGGAGGTGCAGGTATGGCACCAATGCGTTCACATTTATACGAATTGTTTGAAACCTTAAAAACAGGTCGTATCGTTACTTATTGGTATGGTGGTCGTTCTAAAGCTGAATTATTCTATGTAGAGCACTTTAGACATTTAGAAAAACATTTTCCTAATTTTAAATTCTTTATTGCTTTATCAGATCCTTTAGAAGAAGATAATTGGAAAGTAAAAAAAGATATTCATGATACTGAAGGCAATGGCTTTGTTGGTTTTATCCATCAAGTAGTAATCGACGAATATTTATCAAAACACGATGCTCCTGAAGATCTAGAATTGTATTTCTGTGGACCTCCATTAATGAATAATGCTGTTCAAAAAATGGGTGAAGACTTTGGCTTAGCCGATGAGAACATCCGTTTTGATGACTTTGGAGGTTAGATAATAATATACATCCGAAGCTTTAGGATTAAAATCGGAATATGCTGAGGACAGATATAAAATTCACTTTCCTGATAATAAAATTTCGTTACCAGTGTTTGAATTGATGATTTTTTACAAACCAAACACTCTTTTATAGTACTCATAATTTTCTATTCAATAAAAAAAACTATCTCAGATTATTGACTTAAAACATAACATATATTATGCTTTTAAGATATATAATGGTTTGACTTTCCCATTAAAAAAGACTAACTTCGTTTACCAATGCTGTCCCGAAAGCTTTCGGGATTATTTCAGTATTAAAGCGAAATGATATCATTACGTTGTGTTTCATACTAGCGTCGTGTCACACCTCAAATGACGCACCAAATCTTGTTCTTTTTCGTTTTTACTCATCATAAAAAAACTCGCGTAGCTACGGTTATGCTTATTTTTTATCATTTCGCAAAATTCAAAAAATAACTGCGACTTATCCACCATTTGAAACATGACATGACACTAGAACGAGCCACTCGCACATTTTACACATTTATTTTTTTGCCAATCGCTCAATAACCAATGCTAAAAATAAAAGAGTTATTAATGGGAGCATCGTTTAAATCAGTTTTAAAAATATTCAAATTACTGTAAACCAATGACTTGCTAATTTGAAAACACGAACTAATTGACTAAACGATTAATAAGTTTCCCCACTGCACACTGAAAATTCAAATAAAAAGTTTAAATTTGTCAAAAAATGACAAGTCTAATGAAAGTAACATTTGGAGAATATATTAGAGAGCTGAGAAATTTAAACGGATTGACTTTAACTCAACTTGCTGCAAAACTCGACTTGGATAGTGCTAATCTAAGCAAAATCGAAAACGGAAAACGTAACTTTGACGAAAAACGACTATTAAAATTAGCAAAAGTTTTCAAATTGAAAATCAAGGAACTCAAAAAGGAATTTGTTAGTGACCAAATTGCAAAACAAATTTACGAATGTGATTGCACAAAAGAAATGCTTGTTGTTGCAGAAGAAAAAGCAGAATACAGAAGACAATTAAATAATCAGTATAAAAAAGCAAAAGTCATATGAAAATAGTATCATTTTTTTCAGGAGCAGGTGGTTTAGACCTTGGATTTCAAAAAGCAGGGTTTGATATTATTTGGGCAAATGAATATGACAAAGAGATTTGGGAAACCTACGAAATAAACCATCCTAACACAGTTCTTGATAAAAGAAGTATCGTAAATATTCCAACAGGTGAAGTTCCTGAATGTGACGGAATTATTGGAGGCCCACCCTGTCAAAGTTGGAGTGAAGCAGGTGCGGCCAGAGGAATTAAAGATAAAAGAGGTCAATTATTCTATGATTTTATAAGGATTTTAGAAGTAAAACAGCCTAAATTCTTTTTAGCAGAAAATGTAAGTGGAATGCTTATCAATAAGCATAGTGAGGCTTTAGAAGGAATTAAAGAGCTTTTCAGGAATGCAGGGATTGGATATGAACTTTCATTCCAAATGTTAAATGCATCTGATTACAACGTTCCTCAAGACAGAAAAAGAGTGTTTTTCATTGGAATTAGAAAAGATTTGAATTTTAAGTTTGAATTTCCAAATATCAAATTTCCTAAATTGACTTTAGAAGATGCTATTTCAGACTTAAAAGAAGGTGTTTTACCTGCAAAAGAATACAACAAAACTAACGGAAGTGATTGTACAGTGACAAATCATGAATATATGATTGGTAGTTTTTCCTCTATTTTTATGTCAAGAAATCGTGTTAGAAGTTGGGACGAACAGTCTTATACAATTCAAGCAGGAGGAAGACATGCACCAATTCATCCACAAGCGCCAAAAATGAAATTTATAGAACAGAATATTAGAGTTTTTGTTCCAGGAAAAGAGCATCTGTATAGACGATTAAGCGTTAGAGAATGTGCAAGAATTCAAACATTTCCTGATGATTTTATTTTCTACTATACAAATGTGCCAGCAGGATATAAAATGATAGGAAATGCAGTTCCTGTGAACTTGGCAAAGTTTTTAGCCGAAAATATAAAAGCACAATTAATAGCAAATACTTCTAAACAAGAAAAATTAGAAATTAAAGCAACTGAAAAAGTAAGCGTAGCAGTATGACAAATATTTTAGAGGCAGTCTACAACATTGTAAACCAAAATAATTTCAAAATTCGTGCTTTATATTCAGGTAGAAATAGAGCAAATAGTATGGGTGAAGCACTTGAAAAATACATCAAAGATGCTTTTGCTGATACTTTTAAGGTAGAAAGTGAAGCAGAACGAATGAAAGTTTATAATCAAAAGTTTTCTTGGTTAGGTTCTCAAAATAATCCACCTGATATTATGATAAAAGGTGGTGATGCAATTGAAGTTAAAAAAACACAAAGTGCAAAGAGCAGTTTGGCTTTGAATAGTAGTTATCCTAAAGCCGATTTGAGACATACAAGTCCAATGATTACAAAGGAATGTAAAGAATGTGAGGAATGGACTATTAAAGATTTGATTTATTGTGTAGGTCACACAACCGACACTGAACTGAAATCACTTTGGGTTATTTACGGAAACATCTTTGCAGCAAAGCACGAAACATATCAAAGAATTAAAGACACTATTTCAGAAGAAATTAAAACAATTCCAGACGTAGTATTCTCGGAAACGAAAGAATTAGGTAGAGTAAATCAAGTTGACCCTTTGGGAATTACAAACCTAAGAATAAGAGGAATGTGGCAAATTGAAAATCCAAGAAAAGTACTTGACTATTTACATCAATCTGAAAATAAGGAATTTGAGTTAGTTTGTATCATTCCTACTGAGAAATACAACTCATTTGATAATGAAAGTAGAAATAAAATTGAAGGAGTAGAAGATAAAGGTTTTAATATTTCTAACATTGAAGTAAAAGACCCTAACAATCCTGCAAAATTGATAAAATGTAATTTGATTACATACAAACAAACATAATGAATAAGCCAACGCTTAAGCCATACACATTTGCAATTTACTAATGCCTCTTCACAAGCCTAAATCGCAAAATAATATGTCTTGCCAACGCTAAAAGAATAGTCAGTTGGTAACAAGGTGTCTGATAAACGAAACCATTCTTACCGTTTATACTTCAACGGTAAATGCACTACTTTTTTGGTTTCAAAAAAGTCTTCGGTAAAATAATCTAATAAATTATAAATAGTTGCTTTTGGAAAGTTAGTTAGTTCTTCAGTTAAATCACCACCTTTTAGATAGAGAATTCCGTTTTTGAGTTCATGATGCTGTTTTTTTGCTATTTTTTTACGAACCCATTTTACAAAATCATCCATATTGGTAACAGCACGGCTTACAATAAAATCGAACTCCCCTTTTACTTTTTCAGCTCTACAATGTTCAGCTTTTACATTTTGTAATCCCAAAGCATTGGCAACCTCTTGTACTACTTTTATCTTTTTACCTATAGAATCTACCAAATGAAACTGTACTTCAGGAAACAGTATCGCCAAGGGTATTCCAGGAAAACCACCACCGGTTCCAACATCTAAAATATAAGACCCCGGTTTAAAAGGTTGTATTTTGGCAATTCCTAATGAATGTAATACATGACGTATATATAACTCATCAATATCTTTACGAGAAATCACATTTATTTGCGCATTCCATTCCTTGTAAAGATTATCTAATTGCTTAAATTGATGCAATTGAACGTCAGTTAATTCGTTAAAGTAAGTAGTAAGTATCTTCATAGATCAAGATGCGAAATTACATTATATTGTTAAAAAATGTATAATTTAACATTCAAAACATTCTATCAATCAAAAATGATGTATTTTTGCACTTTATAAAAAAGACCTAAACAATTATGTCAAATATATCTATAAAATTTTCAAAAATAGATTCTACTAAATTTTTTAGAACTTTAAATAAGCGTATCAATACTTATTTTAAAGAAAAAGATCTTAAAAAAACAGGTAACTGGAAGCTATATCTCAAGGCATTTGTTATGTTTGCTTTGTTAATTACTCCTTTAGTTTTAGTATTAACACTTAATTTACCGGCTTGGACACAAATCTTATTCATGGTAATTGTAGGTGTTGGAATGGCAGGCGTTGGTATGAATGTAATGCACGATGCTAATCACGGCTCCTTTTCAAGTAAAAAATGGGTCAATAAATTGATGGGAAGTAGTATTTATATCCTTGCCGGAAATGATTATAACTGGAAAGTGCAACATAATGTTTTACATCATACTTATACTAATATTCAAGGTCATGATGAAGATATAGATGCCGGGAGAATTATCCGTTTTTCAAAGCATTCAAAATGGTTGTGGATTCATAAATACCAAAAATATTATTCCTTTTTTCTATATGGATTGCTAACTATAAACTGGGCTATTACAACCGATTTTAAACAATCATATAGTTACTTAAAACGAAAATTATCGTATGGTAAATTTCCTAATCCAGCTACACAATGGACGAAGTTAATCATTGGTAAAATTGTATATTATGTTGTTTGGGTTGCATTGCCATTAGTTGTAGGCTTTTCTTGGTGGCAAGTTTTAATCGGCTTTTTTGTGATGCATTATACTGCCGGCGTCATTTTAAGTGTTGTTTTTCAATTAGCACATGTAATGCCTAATACTGAAATGCCACAACCAGATGAAAACGGAAATATGAAAAATACATGGGCAATTCATCAATTATATACAACTTCTAATTTTGCGCCTAAAAACTGGCTCGTTCGTTTCTTTACCGGTGGATTGAATTATCAAGTAGAACACCATTTGTTCTCTCATATTAGTCATGTACATTATAAAAAATTAGCTGAAATTGTAAAGAAAACGGCTGAAGAATATAGTTTACCTTATAATGAGTACAAAACGATGTGGAAAGCTGTTCAAGAACATTACAACCAATTAAATGTTTTAGGTAAAAAGCCTATAATGGCATAAAAAAGAAAAATTCCAGAAAGAAAAATTCCAAATTCCAAAAGTTTAAACTTTTGGAATTTTTTTATTGAAATTTATTTGGGATTTAAGATTTGTCATTATGGAATTTATTAATTTTGTATCATAAACCAAACTCATGAAAAATTATCTTTCTGACAGAATTAACAATTTACCCATTTCGCAAACCTTAGCCATGGCTGCAAAAGCCCGAGAATTAAAAGCAGAAGGCAAAGACATTATTAGTTTAAGTTTGGGAGAACCAGACTTTAATACTCCCGATTTTATTAAGGAAGCAGCTAAACAAGCTATTGATGATAATTATAATTCATATACACCTGTAAATGGCTATCTAGAATTACGTGAAGCAATTTGCAGAAAGTTTAAGCGTGATAATGGATTGAATTATGATGAAAGTCAAATTGTAGTTTCTACAGGTGCAAAACAATCAATCGCCAATGTAGCAATGGTATTGTTAAATCCGGGAGATGAGGTTTTATTACCTGCTCCTTATTGGGTAAGCTATTCTGCAATAAGCATATTGGCAGAAGCTTCATATATTGAAATTCCTTCAACTATAGATACTAATTTTAAAATTACACCTGAACAATTAGAAACTGCAATTACGCCTAAAACGAAAATGATTTTCTTTAATTCGCCTAATAACCCAAGCGGATCATCATATACAGAAAGTGAATACAGAGCATTGGCAAAAGTATTAGAAAAATATCCTAATATTTATGTGCTATCAGATGAAATTTATGAGCATATAAATTATGGACAGCCCAATTTTAGTTTCGCCGCTATAGAAAGTATGTATGACAGAACCATTACTGTAAATGGTGTGGCTAAAGCTTTCGCCATGACCGGATGGCGTATAGGTTATATTGGCGCACCGGCATGGATTGCAAAGGCATGTAATAAAATGCAAGGTCAAATTACTTCCGGTGCCAATTGTATTGCTCAGCGTGCTACGATTACTGCATTAGACGCTTCTATTTCAAAAATTCAATACATGGTTGATGAGTTTAAAACTCGAAGAGATTTAGTACTTGATATGATAAAAAATATTGATGGCATAGTGGTTAATAAACCTAGTGGCGCTTTTTATGTGTTTCCAGATGTATCTTCATTCTTTGGAAAAAAAATTGATAGTTTTTCAATAAATAATGCAACTGATTTTTCATTGTTTTTACTAGAAAAAGCGAATGTAGCTACAGTAACCGGTGATGCTTTTGGAGCTCCAGGGTATATTAGAATTTCTTATGCAGCATCTACAGAACAACTAAAAGAAGCTTTTAAAAGAATAAAAGAAGTACTTAGTTGACTCCTATGCCCTGACATATTTTTAAATTAATAACCTCTCGACTGCGCTCGAGGAGACATAACTTAAACATTTGCTGTCTGGTCGAGCGCAGTCGAGACCTTATTTTTCTTCTTGTTTTAAGTAAACTTCTTAAATTTGCAATGAAACCAACCATTTTAAAGATTGAAAAATAAAGCATTTGTATATCCGTTACTCATTTTATTGATAAGTTTAATTATTTATCTTGTAGTTCCGTCAAGCGGAGAAAATGAAGTTAAAGAGGATATGAATTCGATAAGTAAATCTTCTTTTAATTATTTACCCACTTCAACAACCGGTCAAGTTATTTCACATAATTATTATACCCTATCTTATAATGAAGAGGCAGAACAAGCAGAATGGGTAGCTTATGAATTAAAAAAAGAACATATTTCAAGAACTCATAGAAAACGCCCTTATTTTATTAGAGACAAAAAAGTAAAAACTAAGTCTGCCGATTACAGAAATTATAAAAAATCAGGATACAGTAAAGGTCATTTATGCCCTGCCGGAGATCGAAAGTTTTCAGAAGATGCCTTTAATGAAACTTTTTTAACGTCTAATATATCCCCTCAAAAATTAGACTTTAATGCCGGAGTTTGGAATCGGTTAGAACAAAAAACGCGCTATTGGGCAAATAAAGAGAGACAATTGTATATTATTACGGGAGGTGTCTTAAACGATAAGCTATCAACTATTGGTAGAGAAAAAGTTGCTGTACCAAAACAATTCTACAAAATTTTACTTGATTATTCGAAGCCGGAAATAAAAGCGATTGCATTTTTAATCCCTCATAAAGAATCTAAACAACCATTATATAAGTTTGTAGTTTCTATAGACAAAATAGAATCTCTTACTTCTATCAACTTCTTTCCTGCATTACCTGATGATGTAGAAAATAAATTAGAAACTTCTTCAAATTATAAAAATTGGAGTTTTTAATTTAATAGTAGAGAAAATTAGAAATTAGAACTAGTTTTTAAAACTGATAATAATTTACTCAATTCCTTTCCTTGATTAGTAAATATCAAAAAAAATAGTAATGGCAAAACAGTTAAGTAATTAATAGTCAATAAAGCTACTTTTTCAAATATTTTTCTCATAATGCTTAGGTTTTACATAGACTAAACAACTAAGAACGGGAAAATCCTACTTTTCTTATAAAAAAATATAAGATGTGAAAATTATTAATAACCTGAGTTCGATCTAGAGGTCAGTAGTTAACCCGCATTATTCACGGGTTTTCGTTATGAAAAGTCAAAATATCAATAGATAAGGGAAGCGCAGGAGTTTTTATAAGAGGAATTGTTTACCCAATTTTGGGTTATAAAAATTTTGAGCATTTCCTTAGATTGCAGGTAGTTTGGCTTTGGAATAGAACATCCGTGAATAATGCGGGTTAATTACTTATAATTTGATTTTGATAAATTTTATCAGCACCTTATTAAAGCTCCAATTATCACAGCAGCCCATACAATCTCACCACTCGGATCCACATAACTCAAAGGGTTATTCAATACATAACCATATCTATTATAGTTCTGCGTATTATTTCCAATACACCTTCGCTCATTCGCTAAAAATGTCTGCTAGACATTTTCCTTACGCTCTGCCCTGTACAAAATTATCAGGTGCTAAAAATCGATGCAATAAAGGGTCGTATAACCTGCCATTCATATGTATCAAATCTACGCCTAACAGATGTTCATGACCGGTATAACCTCTGTCTAATATGTTAAAAGAACTTAAATCATTGCCATTACCGTCTTGCAATTTAACAATATTTCCCCAAGCATATTTGATCTATGACATTTTTATATTATAATATTCAGATATATTAAACTTTCTCGATTTTAAGGCTTCAAAAAAACGTTCTTTATTATCGAATAGTTTTTCAATCTCATATGGGTCATGTATCATCCCATAGACAGCACCTTTTTCATCCATTGAAAGATAATTACCATCTTCTAAGTCTTTTATGATATAAAATTCACCTTCTGGAATCTCAATTTTGAAAGTATCTTCAATATCTAGTTGAGACAAAAGATTACTAGGAATATTACCGATAATCTTTTTCAAAGTATCTTTATCTTTATTGTTGAAGTGCTTTTCCTTAACTTTGGAAGTGTCTATTTTTTTTAGATTGAAATCAGAATATTTTGAAACAACTCTAAATCCAGCTAACATTCCTTCAAGAATATGTAGTTCTATTTGTTCGAAAGACTTTTTTGCATTATTCCATACACCAATATTTCTAATAATAAAAAATTGAGGTAAAGATTTATTTGAATATTTAGGTTCTAACTTTGCATTTAGTGTAAGCATATATGTACCTTTATCACCAAGTTGATTAGGTAATTTATCCAAAATAAACTCTTTGGATATCTGATCTGGTAGATAAGGATATTTATTGGAGAGACTTTCTGTTATTGCCTTTAAGAAAATATAATCTTTTTCTTTAATCAACTTCTTTTTTCTAAACAAATTAAACATATCTACTTCCATATTAAATTATACTTATCTTTAACCCACCTCGGAGCAAATCTCGCTCTATATGGATCCATTTGTGCATGACGTAAACTAGAAGCTGGCTTTAGATTTAACCTATTATTCTTAAGCCAATTTGGGGCCAATAGTATTTGGTTAGCAGAACGATTTGGTGTAAACCAAAAGACCTCTTGGTTGTTCCGTCAAAAAGTACAACTAGCTATGAAAAGCAGTAAACAGCACCCTTTAGAAGATGAAGTTCACGTAGATGAATTTGAAATAGGAACACCCCAAGCAGGAGAACAAGGCAGAAGCAAAAGCGAAAAGAAAGTACGCATCGTGATTGCTTTTGAACATA
>JAKISU010000201.1 GCA_021648445.1 Flavobacteriaceae bacterium | reverse complement strand
AATTTCTCAAGTCGGTAATGCTCTGAAAATAAAGATATTGATCCAGATGTTTTGTATTTATTCATAATGACAATATGCAATTAATTATTTGATATTCAAAGAATTAATTCAAGAGGTTGCCTATAAAGAAAACAATCTTGAAAAAATTGTAAAATACTGCGAAAGAGACACCATTGCTGTGGCACAATTATTATTGAGGTATAACAATTTAGATATTTTAGATGATGATGAGATTACTTATGTTTAATTCATTTATTCCCCTCTTGAGAGGGGTTAGGGGTGTGTAAAAAACTATGAAAAACCGTAAAATTATTCCATATAATCCAAAACTTAAAGAACTTGCCAAGCAATTACGTAATAATTCTACAAAAGCAGAAGTTATATTATGGCTTAAATTAAAAGGAAAACAAATGTATGGCTATGATTTTCATCGTCAAAAACCAATTGATAATTTTATACTTGATTTTTTCTGTAATGAATTGATGCTAGCAATTGAAGTTGATGGTTATTCTCATGAACTTATTAAAGTTTATAATAAAGACTTAAAAAAAGATAAAAAACTAAATGAATTGGGCATTACTGTTTTACGTTTTTCAGACTATCAAGTATTAAAAGAAATGGATAACGTTTTACGAGCAATTGAATGGTTTATATTTGAATTTGAGAAAAAATAACACACCCCTAACCCCTCTCAAGAGGGGAATTACAATTATACAAAATCAATAACAAGAGTTTAAATCCCTCCACGAGCCTGTACTGAGCGAAGCCGAAGTATGGAGGTTAGGAGGAGGGGATATTATTCCAATTTCATAGAAAGCGCTAACCATCGTTCTTCTTTTGTTTCAATAGAACTAATAATTTCTTGTAGTTTTTGAGAAGTTTCAGTTAATTTTTCAGAGGCAATTTCATCGTTTTCAAACAACTTTTCAATGGTTGTTTTTTCTTTTCCTAATTTTTCAATATCTTTTTCTAATTGCTGAAATTCATTTTGTTCATTATAGGACAACTTCCCTTTTGAAGGAGGTTTTACACGTGTGTCAATTTTCTTTTCTTTGACAGTTTTTTTACTTGGTTGAGAGTCTTCATAGCTCCTATAATCTGAATAATTACCGGGAAAACCATTAATATTCCCTTCATTGTCGAGTATAAATAAATGATCGACAATTTTATCCATAAAGTATCTGTCATGCGAAACTACCAGTAGATTACCGGGATAATCGAGTAAAAAATTCTCTAAGACATTCAATGTTAAAATGTCGAGGTCATTTGTTGGTTCATCTAATATCAAAAAATTAGGATTCTGAATCAAAACCGTACATAAATATAAACGTTTTAATTCGCCTCCAGATAGTTTTTCAACGAAGTCATATTGTTTTTTTCTATCAAATAAAAACCGTTCTAATAAATGTCCCGCAGAAATTTTTTGTCCTTTAGCAAGCGGAATATATTCACCAAATTCTTTAATAACTTCAATTACTTTTTGACCTTCTTTAATATTGATGCCTTTTTGAGTATAATAACCAAACTTAACAGTTTCACCAATAATCACCTTCCCTGAATCTACGGGAACTTTATGGGTAATAATATTTAAAAAGGAAGATTTACCGGTACCATTTTTACCAATAAGCCCAATACGTTCACCACGTTTAAACACATAATCAAATTTATTTAAAACAACTTTTTCATCAAATGCTTTTGACACATTATGCATTTCAACTATTTTACTACCTAAGCGCTCCATATTAATTTGAAGTTGCACTTTATGATTGTTTCTTCGTTGATGCGCTTTTTCTTTTATCTGGTAAAAATCATCAATTCTAGATTTTGACTTTGTTGTACGGGCTTTGGGTTGGCGACGCATCCAATCAAGCTCTTTTTTAAAGAGGTTTTTAGCTTTGTTAACTGTAGTTTGCTCAATAGCCAATCTTTCTTCCTTTTTTTCTAAATAATAGGAGTAATTACCTTTATAGGTGTGTAATTTACCTTGATCTAGTTCTACAATTTCATTGCATACACGTTCTAAAAAATAACGATCATGTGTAACCATAAAAAGTGTGATCTTTTCCTTTTTAAAGTAATTCTCTAACCACTCTATCATTTCCAGATCTAAATGGTTTGTAGGCTCATCTAGAATTAGTAGATCAGGTTTATTAATTAAAATGATGGCTAATGAAAGTCTTTTACGTTGACCACCTGAAAGATTTTCTATTTTTATGGTTAGATCATCAAATTTTAATTTATAAAGTATTTGCTTGTATTGTGTTTCAAAATCCCAGGCATGGTGTTGTTCCATCAGATCAAAAGCTTTTTGATAAGCTTCTTCATTTTCAGGATCCTTCAACGCATTTTCATATTGTTGAACAATTTTTAGTGTTTGATTATCTGAACTAAAAATAGCTTCTTCAATAGTTTCTTGAGAATTCAAATTATCTGTTTGAGCCAAATAAGCAATATTGATTCCTTTTCTGGAAACTATTTGACCGAAATCCGGCTGATCTAAACCGACAAGGATATTTAAAATTGACGTTTTTCCTGTGCCGTTTTTAGCAATAAAAGCAATTTTTTGGTCTTTATTAATACCAAAGGAGAGGTCTTCGAACAAAACTCGTTCTCCATATGATTTAGAGATATTTTCTACAGATAAGTAATTCACTAGCTTGATTTAATTGACTGTAAAGAAACTAAAAAAACCCGAGGAAAACTTCAATACTACTTAATGTTAAGTTAAGCATACTTTAGCCGAACCAAGTCTTGTTCTTTTTGCCCCATACTTCTTTAAAAAATACTTGCGTAACTGAGGCTAGGCGCTTGCCAATGCGCCAGCTGGCTCGTTCGCTAAAAATGTCTGCAAGACATTTTCTTAACGCTCCGCCCTGCATCGCCTGAGACAAAAATA
>JAKISU010000063.1 GCA_021648445.1 Flavobacteriaceae bacterium | reverse complement strand
CAGAGCTAAAGTGATTGATTTCCTTGATAATCAAATTTGGATAAATGATGAATTCGAAAATAGATTAACCGATAATTTCCAAATCATTAAACCCAATTTTTCGGGTTCCTATCTGTAATGAGTATATTCGTTAATACGGATGCCGGTGCAGTTGACCTGATTATAGATCCTAATAATGCAAGAATTTTATATGCAACAACCTGGAATGTAAGAAGAACACCTTATAGCTTATCAAGTGGAGGCGACGGTTCTGCTTTATGGAAAAGTATTGATGGTGGTGATAATTGGAAGAACATTTCTACTAATGACGGACTACCAAAAGGGGTTTGGGGAATTAGTGGTGTAACCGTTTCACCCGTAAATTCTGATATTGTTTGGGCGATTATTGAAAATAAAAAGGGCGGCGTATATAAATCAATCGATGCAGGTAAAACATGGAAATTAATAAACAGCGAGCGTAAACTACGTCAACGTGCCTGGTATTATACTCGTTTATATGCTGATACTCAAGATGAAAACGGATTATACGTCTTAAACGTTAGGTATCATCATTCTAAAGATGGCGGAAAAACCTATAGCACACATAATGCACCCCATGGCGATCATCACGATCTATGGATTGCACCGGAAGATAATCAACGGATGGTTATTGGTGATGATGGTGGCGCACAAGTGAGTTTTGATGCCGGAGAAAATTGGACAACCTATCACAATCAAGCTACTTCACAATTTTATAGAGTTACAACTGATAATCATTTTCCGTATCGTATCTATGGAGCGCAGCAAGATAATTCTACAGTCCGCATAGCCCATAGAACCAATGGACGATTTATTACGGAAAAAGATTGGGAATCAACTGCCGGTGGTGAAAGTGCCCATATAGCTGTTGACCCTACTGACAATGATATTGTGTATGGTGGAAGTTATGGTGGATTCTTAACAAGAGTCAACCATAAAACTAAGGAAACAAGAGCTATTAATGTATGGCCGGACGACCCAATGGGACACGGCGCTGAAGATTTTAAATATCGCTTTCAATGGAACTTTCCTATATTTTTCTCACCTAATAATCCGAAGAAATTATATGCAGCCTCCAATCATTTACACGTAACCTATAATGAGGGACAATCATGGGAAATTATCAGCCCTGATCTTACCAAGAATGATCCAAAAACATTAGGTGCTTCCGGTGGACCAATTACCAAAGACAATACAGGTGTTGAATACTATGCAACTATTTTTGCTGCTACAGAATCTGCTTTTGAAAAAGACCTCATCTGGACTGGTTCTGATGATGGATTGGTACATATTACCAAAAATGGAGGTAAAGACTGGCAAAATATAACACCTAAAAACATGCCGGCATGGATGATGATCAATTGTATTGAAATTGACCCATTTAATAAAGGTGGTGCTTATATTGTTGGCACAAAATACAAATCAGGTGATTATAAACCTTACATCTACAAAACCGAAAATTATGGTCAAACTTGGAAACTCATTGTTAACGGAATTGGCAATGAAGATTTTACAAGAGCTTTACGTGCAGATCAGACCAGAAAAGGATTGTTATATGCAGGAACTGAACGAGGTATGTACATTAGTTTTGATGACGGAATCAGTTGGAAAAAATTTAAATTGAATTTACCAATTGTTCCCATTACGGATTTGGTAATTAAAAATAATAATTTGATTGCTGCAACCCAAGGACGTTCTATGTGGTTGATCGATGATCTAACTCCACTACACCAATTAAATAAAGAACTTGTTGCTAAAGACCTCTTTTTGTATAAGCCTATGGATAGTTATAGAATGAATGGAGGCAAGGGAAAAAACATCAAAAACCCAAGGACAAAATCACTATGGAGGTGTCGCTATTAATTTTTATGTAAAAGACACAGTTCAAGCAGATACCATTACATTATCTTTTTTAGATCAGCACAAAAAATTAATAAAGAAATTTACAAATCGTCCTGACAAAGAGAAAAAAGATCTAACACTAAAAGTAAAACCCGGAAGCAATCAATTCAACTGGGATATGATGTATGCAGATGCTGAAAAAGTAAAAGGAATGATCTTATGGTGGGCTTCCCTTAGCGGACCAAAAGCCTTACCGGGAACTTATACGGTAGAATTGACAAAAAACAAGGTAGCAAAATCTCAAGAGTTTACCATTTTGAAAGACCCTAGAAGTGAAGCAAGCAATGAAGAACTGCAAGCTCAATTTGATTTTATTTTAGAAGTAAGAGATAAAATGACTGAAATACACAAAGCCTTGAGAAATGTTAAAAAGGTAAAAACACAAATTAAACAGCTTAAAGAGTCAATTACTGATAAAGAGAAACACAAAGAGTTACTAGATTTTGCTAGTAAGATTTCTAAAGAAGTAACAGTCATTGAAAAGAATTTGTATCAAACCAAGAGTAAGAGTAATCAAGACCCGCTAAACTTCCCTATCAGGTTAAATAATAAATTAGGGCATTTAAATTCATTGTCATCTATAGGTAATTTTAAACCTACTGATCAGGCAATTACATTTAAAAATGAAATTACGAAGCAGATTGATAAAGAGCTGGCTGATCTTTATAAGATATTCAATACAGATGTAAAGGAACTCAATAAAAAAGTAAAAGAAAGTACTGTTGACTTGATTCAGTTAGATTAAGCTGATTCTTGCTGATTTCATCAAAAAAATCTGTGTTAAATCATAAGAGATTAGCGTTATCAATGTTCTAATAACTCTTAGATTGTACTTAAGACAAACTTAAAATTGTATTGTCATTCAGAACGTAGTATAGCGGAGTGAAGAATCTGAAGTTTTAAAATGGTTTTACTTCATATTCCTATTAGTTATCCAAATACCATAAAGCAAACTAACAACTGATTTGGTTAGAAGAAATTGTTTCCATTTACCATCAGAAAAATTGGCTGCTTTAATTGCTTCTAAATCAAAATTTATGATGTTTGAAAAACTATTAAACAATAATGAAATGATAATCAATGCTATAAAAAAGGGAATAGTAACTTTTAATGTACTTTTCCAAAAAATTGGTGTCTTTATTTTTTCTAAAAATATCATTATTTTAATTTAGGGTTATTATGATGACGGTCATGATCACGTTTGGTTTTGATTTCCATCTTTTTATCAAAGGCTTCTTGTAAATCTATACCTGTTTGATTTGCCAAACATAATACTACAAAAAGCACATCAGCCAATTCTTCGCCTAGATCTTTATTTTTATCGCTTTCTTTTTCACTTTGTTCACCGTATCGTCGTGCAATAATACGTGCCACCTCACCAACTTCTTCTGTTAACTGTGCCATATTGGTGAGTTCGTTAAAATAACGAACACCATGTTGTTGAATCCAATTATCAACTATTTTTTGTGCATTTTTTATGTTCATAATAAAGAAATTTCTTAAAACGAACTATCCCCGAGGCAGAGCCATAGAGATATTTCGCTCGTTTTATTTTGACCTAAAGGTACAAAAACCGAAATTTCTTTATTACACCTCACCCAAAACTTTCGGAGAAAGTTTTGACCTCTCCTTAAGGAGAGGTGAAATCGGAAACCCCGATAGAACCTCGAGGAATTCTTTAGATTAAAACATTTAAAAATTCAAAGATAGGAAGTAATCTATCTATTACTTTGGCAAATACTTTAAAAATTCTGTTCTTGTTATTTCTTCTGCTCCTAAACTTGCTAAATGATTATTATACACTTGACAGTCTAATAATTTATAGTTCTCCTTTTGTAATTTTTCTACCAAAAAAATAAAAGCAATTTTAGAGGCATTTGACGTCTTACTAAACATACTTTCGCCACAAAATATATTTCCTAAATCAATACCATATAATCCGCCAACAAGTTCATTGTCTAACCAAACTTCAACTGATTTTGCAAACCCTAGCTCATGTAATTTTATATATGCTTGCTGCATTTCAGTGGTTATCCAAGTGCCTTCTTGACCTTTTCTGTTCATCGTTTTGCAATTAGCAATAACCTCATTAAAAGATATATTATAAGTAACTTTAAATGTTCTTTTACGTATCAACTGCCGCATACTTTTTGATACTTTTAATTTTTTAGGAAACAGTACCATTCTTTGATCCGGACTGTACCAAATAATGGGTTCACCTTCATTATACCAAGGGAAAATTCCACTTTTATAAGCCAATAATAGTCGTTCAACCGACAAATCGCCACCAACGGCTATTATTCCTTCAGGAGAAGTTAGGTTTACAGGAGGGAACGATATTTTGTCTGATAGAATATACATCAATTTATTTTGAGCTATGTCAATTTCGAGTGCAGTCGAGAATGGATTAATCTTGAATGAAGACGAAAAACTCGAACTAATAAACAATAAAAAAGGCTTCTGTTGAAGCCTTTATATTTTATAATCAAAAGATTGCCACAGCATCCGCTTTTTGCGGATACTTCGCAATGACGTTTTTAGAACGGCAAATCGTCCGGTTCTGCGTCACTAACCTTATCAGCTGGTTCAAAAGCATCAACAGCTTCTATAGGAGGCATTTCAGCAGGTGCATCAGCTTGTAGTTTTTCAATTCTCCATCCTTGGATAGAATTAAAATACTTAGCCTCACCTTCAGGGTTTATCCATTCTCTACCACGTAAATTAATATTTATCTTAACATCTTCTCCAACATTGTAATTATTCAATAATTCACATTTATCCTGAGTAAATTCTACCATCAACATTTGAGGATATTGCTCATCTGTAGTAATTACCATTTCACGTTTTCTAAATCCACTAGCACCATAGGTCTTGGCTTCGTCAATCTTCTTAATTTTTCCTGTAATTTCCATTGTTTGTTAATTATTTTATTAAAAGTACTTTCCAAGCACTTTCTACATCATTATTATCTAAAAACTGTTGTGCAAATTTATGTTTTTCCTGCGTTTCTAAGCCTATATATTGTTTATTATCCTTCGCAAAGTTATCAACATCTTGTTGAATAGGCAATACTTCAACATTTGCTAACATTCCTAAATTATTTCCAGTAAGTAATTTACTATTCTTAATTTCTTCAGGAATTTGATCTACACCAATCCCTAATGTAGCTAAAGGTTTTGGTATCTCGAAAAACCCATTTTTAGCTCTCGAATAGTAACTCCCTCCTGCTCTGGCAACCAAATCTAACTTTTCTTGAACTATCATTTTATCATCACTGAGTACGCTTTCATTAATATGCATTCTTAACACTTCACAAATAATTAAATTCCCTGCACCACCTTCTGTTCCTAAAGCAATAATCTTATTTACTTTGCATTCAAATTGTATGGGAGATTCTGCTACTCTAAAAGGTTTTACCACTTCAGATGGTAACATAGTAAATCCTGCTTTTTCAAACTCATTGATTTCTTTCGCGTACTCTGTACTTGATAATGACATTTGTTGTACAATAGTATGATTTACAACATTTATGACCACTTCTTTTACCTCATGTACGTTTTCTAAGGTATGTTTTGTGGTATTATCTCTAACCCTCCGTGCAGGTGAAAAAATAAGTATGGGCGGATTGGCACTAAAAACATTAAAAAAACTAAATGGCGATAGGTTTGAGTTTCCATCATTATCAATGGTACTTGCAAAAGCGATAGGTCTTGGCGAAACAGCACTTAATAAATAACCGTGCAGTTTGGCTGTTGTAATTTGTGTTGGATCTATGGTTAACATCTGATATTTTACAATGAGTAATTTCTAAAATACAAAAATACTTAATTAGCTGATATAATAAGCGTTCTTTTTTATAGTTATATTAAGAGATAATTTTATAATTTGTTATAATGAATCTCCCCTTAAACAAGAATGCACTTCGTTGGATACTTATAATTGCAGCGTTTTTACTGGTTGCACTTATTTTATGGAATACTAATCTTTTCTTTCAAAAATTCAAACAAGAAGAACGCTCTAAGATGGAAGTGCTTGCCAAAGCATATGAAAACATGAACAATCCCGATCTGGATGTCGATATTACTTTAGAAGGTAATATTATTGATAGTAATAAAAACATCCCTATGATCTTAACAAATAAGGATGGTAAAATTGTAGGTTGGAATAATTTAGATCTAGAAACAGAATCAAATTTTGATGATCTTCCTACTAAAGAAAGAATGTTTCTTACGAAACAATTGGGTGTAATGAAGGGTGAAAATGAACCATTATTAATACGTCAACATAATAGCGATAAAATTTATCAGAGAATACATTATAGAGATTCAGATATCCTTAATAAATTACAATATTACCCTATCGCCTTATTATTAATCTTATTTCTTTTTGGTACCATTATTTATTTGGTATTCAAATCAAATAAAGTAGCCGAGCAAAATAAATTATGGGCTGGTATGGCTAAAGAAACAGCACATCAAATAGGTACACCCTTGTCATCACTTTTAGGATGGGTTGAAATTTTACGTATGGACAATGCTGCTGAAAGTACTGTTATAGAAATTGAAAAAGATATTGATCGCTTAAATACTATTGCAGATAGATTTTCTAAAATAGGTTCTATTCCAAAGTTAACAAGACATAATTTAGTTACTGAAACAAAAAAATCATACGATTACTATGCTTCCAGAGCCTCTAAATTGGTAGATTTTCATTTTGAAACTGATGAAGATTTAAAAATTTATGCCATGATCAACCCTCAATTATTTAGTTGGGTTATAGAAAATTTGGTTAAAAATGCGATAGATGCTATGGATGGTAAAGGAACCTTAAGAATAAAAGTGCAACCAAAAAATGGTAAATATGTTCAAGTTCTAGTCTCAGATTCGGGAAAAGGTATTCCTAAAAGTATGTATACAAAAATATTTGACCCTGGTTATACTACTAAAAGACGTGGTTGGGGATTAGGATTATCACTTACCAAAAGAATTATAGAAGATTATCACAAAGGTAAAGTGCAAGTTGAAAAATCTGAAGTAGATAATGGTACGACTATGAGCGTACTACTTAAAGAGATATAGAAGGAGGTTTGAGGTTTGAAATGTAGAAAATAGAAGAGAGAAAAGATTCTAAGTGAAATCCAATTTGTTATTTTATGCTAAAAAGCTAGAGATATTTTTAGCAATAGATCTAAACTCATCATCATTCAAGTTTACTTTGTGTTGAAAACTCATATCTTGCATAGAATGAAGCGGAATTAAATGTACATGTACATGAGGCACTTCTAAACCAATAACAGTCATTCCTACTCTTCTACAAGGTACTGCTTTTTCAATAGCTAAAGCTACTTTTCTAGAAAAATTCATCAACCCTTTATAGGTTTCCTCATCTAGATCAAAAAGTTTATTTACTTCTTTTTTAGGAATAACCAAAGTATGCCCTTTAGCATTCGGATTGATATCTAAAAAAGCGAAAAAATCAGCATTTTCAGCTATTTTATAACAAGGAATCTCTCCATTAATTATTTTAGTGAATATCGAACTCATTTTTTACTTTTAGCTGTTGATTTTTGGAATTTTAAATTTAATTTATCTGGTAATTTCTAAAATTTCAAATTTCATGATACCATTAGGCACATTAATTTTAGCTATATCACCAACCCCTTTTCCTAATAACCCTTTCCCTATTGGTGAATTTACTGATATTTTACCGGCTTTGAAATCAGATTCAGAGTCAGCTACCAATTTATAGTTAAACTCCATATTATTAGCAACATTCTTGATTTTAACTTTTGACAATGCTAATATTTTGGAAGTATCTAATTGTGACTCATCAATAACTCTGGCAGAAGCTACTACATTTTTTAATTGAGCTATTTTAAATTCTAATAATGATTGTTCCTCTTTAGCAGCATGATATTCAGCATTTTCACTTAAATCGCCTTTATCTCTGGCTTCGGCAATAGCGTTCGTTACTCTAGGTCTTTCAACATGCTCTAATTGCTCTAGTTCTTCTTTTAACTTTTTTAATCCCTCAGCAGTATAATATGATACTTTACTCATAATCTTATCTTTTTAATTAAAAAAACAAAAATCTCATGCCGAAAACAAGATTCCGATTGAGATTCGTATACAAATGTACAAAATATTTGTAATTTGCACTAAACTACAAAAGTTAAATTAATGAAACAATTGATCTTGATTATACTTTTTTTAAGCTTACTTTCTTGTGGAGCTTCTGATGATGGTAATACTACTTTACCCAATGTACCTGTTAATGAAACCGTTTTTTTGAATACTACTGTTGATTTACAAGTGGTTGGAGGCTCAACGATTATATCGGGAGGAATTTCCGGAATTATCATTTATAGATTTTCAACAGATCAATTCTTGGCTTGGGATAGAGCCTGTCCGCATATTCCACCTAATCAATGCTCTCCAATGACACTTGAAGGCGTGTTAATGCTTTGTTCTTGTGATGATAGTCGTTTTTCTATTTTGGATGGGTCTCCACAAAGTGGTACTCCTTTTGCCGCCAGACAATACAGGGTGATCAAAAATGGAGAGACTTTAATTATTACAAATTTTTAGGGCTTTTTAAAGAAGATGCTTACTTTTGTATGAAAGTATTTTAAGTGAACGATTATTTTTCTTCTGACTTTAAATTAGGTATTCTTGGCGGAGGTCAACTCGGCAGAATGTTACTAACCGAAACTCAAAAATTTGATATTTATACCTGTGTTTTAGACGCTTCAAAAGATGCTCCATGTGCAGCTATTTGCAATGAATTTTATCAAGGCAACCTTTTAGATTACAACACTGTTTATGAGTTCGGAAAAAAAGTGAATACCCTTACCATAGAAATTGAAAATGTAAATGTTGATGCTTTAGAGCAATTAGAAAAAGAAGGTATAAATGTTTATCCTTCTTCAAAAACGTTGAGAACTATTCAAAACAAAGCAACCCAAAAATTGTTTTATACTGATCATAATATTCCTACAGCTCCTTTTTCTCGTTTTGCTTTTACTGATGAAATTTTAACTGCTATAAAACATGAAGTGTTATCTTTTCCTTTTGTATGGAAAAGTACTCAGTTTGGCTATGATGGTACTGGAGTTAAAATTGTAAAGACCAATACTGATTTAGAAGGTTTACCAAATGTAGAGTGTATTACTGAAGAATTAATTCCTTTTAAAAACGAATTAGCCGTTGTTGTTGCTAGAAATATTAAAAGTGATGTAAAAACATATCCTGTTGTTGAAATGGAATTTCATCCTGAAGCAAATCAGGTTGAATATGTAATTTGTCCGGCTAGAATATCTAAAGAAATTGCAAAAAAAGCTCAAGAAATTGCTCTAAAAGTTTCACAATCTTTTAAACATATTGGTTTGTTAGCTGTTGAACTATTTCTAACTCAAGACGATGAAATATTAGTGAATGAAGTTGCTCCTAGACCTCATAATAGTGGGCATTACAGTATAGAAGCTTCATATACCAATCAATTTGAACAGCATTTACGTGCTATTTTAAACTTACCTTTGGGTGACACTTCAAGTAAAGTTGGCGGTGTTATGGTAAATTTGGTAGGAGAAGAAGGTTATACAGGGGAGGTAATTTATAGAAACATGAATACCATTTTAGAAATAGATGGTGTAACGCCACATATTTATGGTAAGAAAATAACAAAACCTTTCCGTAAAATGGGACATGTAACTATTGTTCATAAAGACTTGAATGAGGCAAGGCAGGTAGCAGAAAAGGTAAAGAATACTATAAAAGTTATTAGTACTAAATAAATCCCAAATAACAATTTCCAAATAACAATCGTTTTTTGGAATTTGGAATTTGAAATTTGAAATTTATGATTTACAAGGGTGTATTAAAAAAAATGAGAACAGAAATTGGTCCACCTGTTCAGTATTATTTGATGATGGAAAATGATTTTATCAACTTGAATCAAGTATTAGATAAAACTTTAGAGATCTCTTTTTTAAAATACGAATGTTTAAATTGTCATTTAGACAAACCTATCTACAGACAAGGTTTTTGTAAAAGTTGTTTTTTTGAAATCCCACAAGCAGCAGATTGGATCATGCGACCTGAATTAAGCAAGGCACATCTTGACAAAGAAGATAGAGATTTAGCTTATGAAAAAAGAATGCAACTACAACCACATATTGTGTATTTAGCAAATTCAAGCAATGTAAAAGTTGGTGTTACCAGAAAAGATCAAATTCCTACTCGTTGGATAGATCAAGGTGCTCATGAAGCTGTTGAAATTGTTGAAACTCCAAATAGATACCTTGCCGGAATTACAGAAATAGCCCTCAAAGAACACATTTCTGATAAGACCAACTGGCGAAAAATGCTGACCAATGATATTCTTGATGTTGATCTACTTGCTGAAAAAGAAAAATTATCAGTTTATATTCCTGAAGAAGCGAAACAGTATTATTTAGAAAATAATTATAAAGAAACACCTGTTGAGTTTCCTGTGTTAAAGTACCCTACAAAGTTGAAAAGTTTAAATCTTAGTAAGACTCCGAACTACAAAGGTATTATAAAAGGTATAAAAGGTCAATACCTTATTTTTGGAGATGACACAGTGTTTAATGTACGTGGTAGTGAAGGTTATTATGTAAGTATAAGCATAAAATAAGAAGCCTTTAGATTGTAAGTAATCTTTTTCATAGCAATTTCCCCATTGTTCTATTTTTTCATAGCGGAAGAAAGGAAATTAATTTTGTTTCTTACAATCTAAAGACTTCTCTTTTTACTCTTTCTTTTTCGATTACAAATTTGAAGTTTTAAGTAATACCATCCTAGAGGAAAAATCCTGAATTTTAAGGGGATTTTTCCCCAAACAAAAAGGGGAAAAATCCCCTTTTTTCATTTACCTATTAATTAGTAATTTGCAGTTATCTAATTTTAAACCATTTATTATGAACTTTTCAAAAAAAAATCACGAACAAAAAAAAACAAATATATTTTTTGTGAGTAAAACTTTTAAACTTAAATTTTCAAAGAGTATCGCTTTTTTAATGTGTATTGTCTTCACAGCACTTATCATTTCTTGTAATAATAGTCAAAAGCCCGATCAAGAAAATGAAGAACCCTCAAAAGAATTGTTGTCTCATCTTATCAAACTGGATGATGCCGTTGTCATGTATAAAAACTATGAAGAGCAACGAATTGCAATAACCAAAGATACGCTTCAAAAATTATATAATGATAATAAATTTGAAGACACTAGAACTGTTTGGTTTGATTTAAAAACCATTAAAGATTATATCGCTTTTGTTGAAAAAAAATCAGCTGAAAACCATATAAAGCCAGATGGATTAAAGTTTTATTTTAGTGTCTATCCTAATAATAAAGGATTAGGTGATGAAAAAAACCATCAAACATTTTTTATTGCACCAACCACTAATAATAATGAAAACCTACGATCTGGTTATACTTTGGTAGGCGAAGGTGATAAAGAAAAAGTAATCTATTTAAAAGATGTATTGAATAACAAAAGAAATCAAACTCAACAAAATAGAAAAGTGAATAAGGCAAGTTTTTTTACTACAACGGTCTTAGTAGAAAACGAGGGGCTCGTTTTAAATGTTGGTACTGGTAGTCCACCACATGATGTCGAATAATTAAAATTAACTGATTGAGTTTAATAATAGACATATCTACAGCACAAATTAGAGGTTCAATAAAATACTTTGAGCTTATCGCTGCCGTTACTGGTGTAATCTTTTTTTATAAATATAAACATACTCAATTAAAATATTTTATATATCTTTTATGGTACATTGTTTTTACTGAATTCTTTGGGGATTATATAAAAAATAATGAAATTTTAGTACATATTGGTGACAATGGAGTAGTTTATAACGTATGGATAGTCAACTTATTATATACTATTTTTTTTCCAATTCTTTTTTATATTTATTTAAAAGAGATTAAAAATATTAAATATAAACTATATATTAGAATCTTTCTGATAAGCTATTTAGTCATATCTTTAATAAACTGGTCAATTATTCAGAATTTTTTTATTGAATGGTCTGAACTACCATTTATATTTGGCTCTCTCACTATAATAGTAACGATTATATTTTATTTTATAGAACTATTAAAATCTAATAAAATAGTACTTTTTCATCGAACATTATTATTTTGGATTAGTGTTGGTTTATTATTATTTCATTCAGGAACTATCCCTTTTACTATAAAAATCAATGGTTATGCTATTATAAAAGGAATACACCAGTTATTTTTAATTATGTACATCTTGTCAATTATTATGTACCTAATTTTCACATTCGGTTTTATATGGAGCAAGAAAGAGTAACATTGATCATTATCATAACTACTATCATAGTATTAGTATTTACTATTACTATGATAGTATTATTTGTTATTTTTCAGCATATGAAGAATAAATTATTAGTAGACAATAAAACCTTACGTAATATCATTAGAAATAAACTATCAGCTTTTACATCTAAATAATTATCTTTCTTAAACTAGTAATCATATTTTGGAACAAGGAAATACAACAATCTTAATTTTAATAACAACATTAACTGTTGTATTATTAATTGTTGTTATTATTATTATTTTTAGCATTTTTCAAAATAGAAAAGTTAAATTTTTATTCGAACAAAAAGAAACAAAACAACGTTTTGAAGAAGAAATTATCAAAGCACAACTAGAGACACAAGAGCAAACTTTACAAAATATTAGTTGGGAGTTGCATGATAACGTAGGGCAACTACTTTCCGTTGCCAAAATGCAATTAAATATGTTACAACCGGGATTGGCTGAAAACCAAAAAGCTTTAGTTGATGAAACAGGTCAGATTATATCTAAAAGTTTACAAGAGATAAGAAGCTTATCAAAGCTATTAAACCCTGAGGTGGTAAAAAATATAGGTTTAGAAGATGCCATACAATTAGAAGTTGACAGGTTTAATCGTTTGAATTTTATCAGAGCTACTTTTACTATTGAAGGAAAATCGAGTCCCATTAATCAAAAAGATGAAATTATTTTGTTTAGAATTTTACAAGAGTTTTTATCTAATTCTCTAAAACATTCAAAAACTGCTAAACTCAATGTTTTATTAACTTATTCTGATATTAATCTAACTATTAAAGCTCAAGACTTTGGTGTTGGTTTTGATGAAAGAACAATAAAAAAAGGTTCCGGATTACTAAATATGAAAAGCAGAGCTAAATTAATAAACACCAAATTAAAGTTAAAATCAGAAAAAGATAAAGGAGTTTCACTAACTTTAACCTATCCATTAACAAAAGAAAATGAGTAAACATGCTATTGCCATAATTGATGATCACCTACTTTTCGCTCAGTCGCTAAAAGGATTGATCAATACTTTTGATCATTTTGAAGTTACACATGAAGCAAATAATGGTCAAACATTTATAGATATTTTGAATAAAGCTTCCCGTTTACCTGAAATTGCTTTGATGGATATGAATATGCCAATTATGGATGGCGTTGAAACAGCCGGTTGGCTACAAAAGAATTTTCCTAGCATTAAGGTATTAGCCTTATCTATGGATGATGATGAAAACTCCATTTTAAAAATGATCAGAAACGGAGCAAAAGGATATTTACTAAAAGATATTCATCCTGATATTTTATTAGAAGCATTAAATAGTGTGCTTAAAGAAGGGTTTTATCATACCAAAAGAGTTTCTGACACCTTGGTAGGTTCGTTACATTCAGATGCTAAGAAAAAAACAGACATTAAACTCCAAGAAAGAGAATTAGAATTCTTAAAGTTAGCAAGTACAGAAATGACCTATAAAGAAATTGCCAATGTTATGAGTTTAAGTCCCAAAACTATTGACGGGTATCGTGAGCAACTCTTTAAAAAATTAGAAGTAAAAAATAGAATCGGCTTGGTAATTTATGCTATTAAAAATAAAATTGTTTAAGTATCTAAATCAATCTCCTCTCCTGTTGCTAGATTAAATAATTTTCTAAAATAATAAACTGCTAAATATAAAATTGGAGTATCTAATAAGGCAATTAACACTTTAAATAAAAACCCACTTATTAGTAAGTCATAGAATATACTCCAAGGTAAAACGCCAAAAGAACACAGTAATAATATAACCGTTAAGGTATCAATAAATTGAGAGGTAAAAGTTGAGAAGTTATTACGTAACCACAAATGTTTTCCATTAGTATAATCTTTCCAAAAGTGAAAAATTCGAATGTCTATAAATTGGGCAAATAAATAAGCGATCATTGATGCCAATACAGCAATTGGTGATAAACCAAAGACTTTAGTAAACAATTCATCTCCAATAGGTGATGCATCAATCGCAGGAACATTATTAGCAACATATATAATTGCCATAGAAAAAAAAGAAGCAAAAATACCAACCATAACTACTTGATTGGCTTTTTTCTTTCCATAGATCTCTGAAATTAAATCAGTAATCAAAAAAGTAATAGGATATGGTAATATACCAACAGATATTTTAAAGGTATAAAGACCAAAAAAATCCCAATAAAAAAATTTCTGAAAAATTAAATTAGAAACTACTAAAGAAGTGATAAATAACGCCGCTAAAGCCAAATATATTTTATAAGCCAGTAATTTTTGTGATATCTTCATGATTTACTAAAGTATAAAATAAATGTTACATACAAATTCTCTATTTTTGTAGTACAACTTATAATCAAATTATATGCATGCATATATTTTTCCCGGTCAGGGAGCACAATTTTCAGGTATGGGTTTAGACCTATATGAAAAATCACATATCGCACAACAACTCTTTGAAGAGGCTAATACTACCTTAGGGTTTTCTATTACAGATATTATGTTCGAAGGTACAGCTGAACAACTTAAAGAGACTAAAGTAACACAACCCGCTATTTTTTTACATTCGGTAGCTTTGGCTAAAACTTTAGGTGAAAGTTTTAAACCACAAATGGTTGCCGGTCACTCATTAGGTGAATTTTCAGCATTGGTTGCAAATGGTGTTTTAAATTTTGAAGAAGCTTTAAAATTAGTTTCTCAAAGAGCATTAGCTATGCAAAAAGCCTGTGAATTACAACCTTCAACTATGGCAGCAGTATTGGGTCTAGAAAATGACGTCGTTGAGAAAATTTGTGCCATGACTGATGGTATAGTCGTTGCAGCTAATTATAACTGCCCCGGGCAATTAGTTATTTCGGGTGAGATTGAAGCAATTGATAAAGCTTGTGAATCTTTATTAGAAGAAGGTGCCAGACGCGCATTAGTATTACCCGTTAGCGGTGCTTTTCATTCACCATTAATGGAGCCCGCCCGCGAAGAATTGGCTTCAGCAATAGAGAACACTACTTTTAATGAACCTACCTGTCCTATTTATCAGAATGTTACAGCCGGTGCAATAAATAATGCTGCTGATATTAAAAAGAATTTAATAGCACAACTCACTTCTCCTGTGCGTTGGACACAATCTATACAACAAATGATAACTGACGGTGCTACTGAATTTACAGAAATTGGTCCCGGAAAAGTATTACAAGGGTTGATGCGAAAAATTGATAGAAGTGTTACAGCTAACGGAGCAGTATTTCAAGAACTACAATAATGAGTGGAACTGTATTAACCGGCATTAGAGATAACATTGCCACGGTAACATTTTACCACCCGGCTAGCAATTCATTCCCTACATCATTACTTAATAGGTTGATAGAAAATATCAATCATTTAAGTGATAATTCTAATGTAAGTGTTATTATTTTACAAAGCGAGGGTGAAAAAGCTTTTTGTGCAGGTGCTTCTTTTAATGAGTTATTAGAAATTTCAAGCTTAGAGGAAGGTAAACAGTTCTTTTTGGGCTTTGCTAATCTTATCAACGCAATGCGAAAGTGTTCAAAATTGATTATTGGTAGAGTACAAGGAAAAGCAGTTGGAGGAGGTGTTGGTATTATTGCAGCAACCGATTATTGTTTTGCTACTGAAAAAGCTGATATCAAACTTTCAGAATTAACCATCGGTATAGGTCCTTTTGTTATTGAGCCTGCAATAACACGTAAAACTGGCTTAGCGGCATTTAGCAAGCTTACATTAGATGCTACAGATTGGCATACCGCTTATTGGGCAAAAGAGAAAGGTCTATTTTCAAGAGTTTTTGAAACTACTAGAGAAATGGATGAATATGTTGCTATTTTAACTCAAAAGCTAGCAAGTTATAACCCCGAAGCATTAACAGTACTAAAAAAAATATTTTGGGAAGGTACAAAAGACTGGGATGAACTTCTTGAAAAAAGAGCCGCCATCAGTGGTAAATTAGTATTATCAGATGCTACTAAAAAAGCACTTCAAAAGTTTAAAAAATGAGCTTAATTTTAATTTTACTACAAGTAGAAGATATTAAAGAAAAAATTAAAAACGCTCCTGATAGTGGCTATGAAATTGGTGTCGCTATTGGCACTTACTTACCTTTTGTTATTCTAGTAGTTTTTGCATATATAATCTATTATAGAATGAAGAATCGTAAAGATTTAGAAGAATAACTCATATTTGCGACCCAGTGATTTTTGAATTACGATTGTTTTTGATTATTCTTATGTAAGGAATGATTCATATCTTCCTCTACTTAAAATTAACACTAATCTTATATAGTATGCAACTTACTCAAATAAAACCTTCACAAGAACAAATAGCACAGTTAATGGCGTATCCTAAAGATACACCGGTGGTTATGGTAAACATTCTCAAATTTAAAACTAAAACTGAAAACGGTAACGAAACAGGTCAGGAAGCTTACACTAGGTATTATAAAAACACTCAGGCATTTATAGGTAAAGCAAAAGCTAAATTAATCTGGAAAGGCGCAGTTGCAACAACTGCTATTGGAGATTTTGACGACCAACCTGATATGATCTTTTTAGTAGAATACCCATCTACAAATCACTTTTTAGGAGTTATAACAAGTCCTGAATATCAAAAAATAGCCAATGACAGAACTATTGCCTTAGAATATGGCGGATTGATAGCTTGTCAAACTATAGAGTAATGAGTAATATACAAACACATTACCGCACATGCAACCTTTGTGAAGCCATGTGTGGATTAGAAATTCAACATAACCAAACCGAAGTCTTATCCATTAAAGGAGATAAAGATGATGTATTAAGTAAAGGACATATTTGCCCGAAGGCTGTTGCTTTACAAGACCTATATCATGATAAAGACCGATTGAAGACGCCAATTAAAAGAACAGCAACAGGTTGGGAAAAAATTTCTTGGGAAGCTGCCTATGATGAAGTTGCAGAAAAGTTAAGATCTATTCAAAAAAAGTATGGTAAAAATGCTGTAGGTTCCTATCGTGGTAATCCAACTGTACATAATATAGGGCTCATGGCATTTGGTGCTCCTTTTATGCAAAGCATTGGTTCAAACCAAAAATATACGGCTACTTCTGTAGATCAATTACCACATCATTTTGCTTCATTAATGATGTTTGGGCATTATTTGATGCTTCCTATTCCAGATATAGATCGTACTGATTTTATGTTGATTATGGGAGGTAATCCTGCAGTATCAAACGGAAGTATCATGACGGCTCCTGATTTTTCAAATAGATTAAAGGCTATTAAAAAACGAGGAGGCCAAGTTGTTGTAATAGATCCCAGGTTTACTGAAACCTCTAAAATTGCCAACCAACATTTTCATATAAAACCGGGTACTGATGCCTTGTTACTGTTGGCTTTAATTAATATAGGCAACCTCTATTAATTAGTTTTGACGACAATTTTTTTATATCAAAAACTCAGTTTGAGTTTAGATTGATTCTATAATTTGTGTAATAACTAAATCAATTCATAAGTCGCTTGTTTTTAATTAATT
>JAKISU010000200.1 GCA_021648445.1 Flavobacteriaceae bacterium | reverse complement strand
TTGTGAACTCCTCATCAAATAAGCCTTTATTCCCTTGTGTTTTATACATTTCCATGACTTTTTTACACCATAAAGATAAGCATAATTAGCTAATTGACAATGAGTTAATTTTTAGAAGTCCCCTAAAATAAAGAATTGCATTCATATTTTTATTAATATTGTGTATGAGCAATTTGCTAGATAAACATAAGTCCAATAGAAAACTGACGACCTTAGTTGAGAATAGAACTACTTATAATGCGGCATATTCTGAATTAAATATTTATGAAACACATGCTATTGCAGAAAAAGTTGTTTTGAAATTTGATTTTCCAATTATTGCAAGTATGTTGACCGGAAAAAAAATAATGCATTTAAAAGGACTACCTTCATTTGATTTTTTTCCGGGAGAATCAGTAGTTGTTCCGACAAATCAGGAAATGGTTATAGACTTTCCTATTGCAACGAAGGAAAACCCTACTCAATGTTTGGCATTGGCTATTGATCCAAATAAGATTCATGAGATTGCCAATAATTTCAACGAACAGGTAGCTATTGAAAGAGAGAATAATGATTGGTCTCTTGATACTATTTCATCGCATCTTACTAATCAAGTTGAAGTCAATCACCTTATTGAAAGATTGGTATACACATTTACTAAAAATGAAAAATCTAAAGATGTATTATTAGATTTAATGATTAAAGAGCTGATAGTTAGACTTTTGCAAACAAAAGCAAAGTATAGTATTTTAAATGACAAACAAGGAGTTTTTAGTGATACTAGAATAGGAACGGTTATAAAGTATATTAAAGAACATCTTACTGATAAAAACATTAATGTTGATTCATTGGCTGAAAAAGCATATATGAGTACTTCTCATTTTCATAAAAAATTTAAGAATACGCTGGGTATATCACCTATAGATTATATCAATACAGAAAGGATTAAATTTGCCAAAAAATTAATTTCAGAGAACCGTAACTTACGTGTTTCTGATATAGCTTTTAAATCTGGTTTTAATAGTGTTAGTTATTTTAATAGACAATTCAAAAAGCACGAATTAATTATTCCCAGTAAATACCGTAAAGTTGTCAATCAATAGGAGACTTCATTTTTCTATTAAGTATTAATGTTCTTGTGCATTACCTACACCAGATGGAATTCTTATATTATCTACTATTTCTTGTACTTCTTTTGGAGGCTCAGGTGTAAATGACGAAATTACTATTGAAACTATAAAGTTTACAAACATGGCTACGGTGCCAAACCCTTCCGGCGAAATACCAAACCACCAATCATCTTTTGTACCGCCACCAAACCAATCGAATTTGAATTTCATCATATAGAAAAGCATCAGTATTATACCAACTATCATACCTGCAATAGCACCTTCTTTATTCATACGCTTATAAAAAATACCTAATACAATAGCAGGAAAGAAGGAAGCAGCAGCTAGTCCAAAGGCGAGTGCAACCGTTGCGGCGACAAAGTCGGGCGGATTGATACCAAACCAACCTGCGATGGTAACGGCAACAACAGCAGAAAGACGAGCAGCTACTAACTCACCCTTATCTGAAATGTTAGGCTTGATTATTTTTTTGATGATATCATGTGATACAGATGAAGAAATTACTAGTAACAATCCTGCTGCTGTTGAAAGTGCAGCGGCTAAACCACCCGCTGCAACCAGTGCAATTACCCAGTTAGGTAAGCGGGCTATTTCAGGGTTTGCCAACACCATAATATCTTTATCAATGGTGAGTTCATTTGTCGAAGCATCAGCTACATATTGTACTTTTCCGTCATTATTTTTATCATCAAATATTATCAAACCTGTAGCCTCCCAATTTGAAAACCATTCAGGTAGATCTTCATATTTTTTGTTGCTTACTGTTTCAATTAAATTTGTTCTGGCAAAGAGTGCTATAGCTGGAGCTGTAGTATACAAGATTGCTATAAATAATAAAGCCCATCCGGCAGATTTACGTGCGTCACTTACTTTTTTAACGGTAAAAAAACGAACGATCACATGCGGTAATCCTGCGGTACCTACCATTAATGCAGCAGTAATAAAAAATACATCAATTTTTGATTTACTTCCTGAAGTATATTCATGAAAACCTAATTCTCTGTTTAATCCGTCTAGTTTATCTAATAAATACACTCCATCAGTTCCGGCACTTCCAAAGCCTAATTGAGGTATCGGATTACCGGTCATTTGAATAGAGATAAAAATTGCGGGTACCATAAAAGCAAAGATCAATACACAATATTGTGCTACTTGCGTATAAGTAATACCTTTCATTCCACCAAGAACAGCATAAAAAAGTACAATAAACATGCCTATAATAACACCGGTATTAATGTCAACTTCTAGAAAACGAGAAAATACCAATCCTACACCACGCATTTGCCCTGCTACATAGGTAAATGAAACTATTAAGGCACAAAATACAGCCACTACTCGTGCTACATTGGAATAATATCGATCACCAATAAAATCTGGGACAGTAAACTTGCCAAATTTCCGTAAGTACGGTGCTAATAACAAGGCGAGTAATACATAACCACCTGTCCAGCCCATTAAATAAACTGAGCCGTCATAGCCATCAAAAGAAATGAGGCCAGCCATTGATATAAATGATGCAGCTGACATCCAATCAGCCGCAGTTGCTAATCCGTTTGCGATAGGATGCACGCCTTTACCGGCTACGTAAAATTCACCGGTTGAACTGGCTCTTGACCAAATGGCAATACCTATATATAATGTGAATGTTAGTCCAACTAAAACCCATGTCCAAGTTAATATATCCATAGCTTATTAATCGTTTAGTTAATTAGTTCGTATAAAATCTCTAAGCTGCATATTTGGCGTGCTTATGATGGAAATATTTTTTCACTTGCGGTTTATCCGCTTTTCTTTTATTCATAAAATCCGATATATT
>JAKISU010000199.1 GCA_021648445.1 Flavobacteriaceae bacterium | reverse complement strand
ACGACGACGACGGAAACAACAACAAAAAACGAACAAATGTCCAAAATATCACCAAAATCGGGTACAATCGGTCGAATTATTGGTTCATACAAAGGTGCGGTAACAAAACATGCCAATCGTTTAGAATTACAATTTAATTGGCAATCAAGATTTTATGATCATATTATTCGAAATGAAAGATCCTTAGAACGAATTCAATCCTATATTATCAATAACCCTACAAATTGGGTTAAGGATAAATTTAATACAGAGGATACCTAATGAAAAATAATCCACTTATAATATATCAAACCGAAGACGGCAAAGTCAAAATAGAGACCCATTTTGAAAATGAGACTGTGTGGTTAAATATTAACCAAATAGCAGAATTGTTTCAAAAATCCCGTTCGACTATTAACGAGCATATTCTCAATATTTACAAAGAACAAGAGCTTGAAAAAGAGCCAACAATAAGAAAAATCGGAAATTCCGATTTTTCTACCAAGCCTACTAATTTTTACAATCTCGATGTGGTTATTTCGGTAGGTTACAGGGTAAAATCACATAGAGGTGTACATTTTAGAAAATGGGCAACCGCGCTTATCAAAGAGTACTTGATAAAAGGTTTTGCAATGAACGATGAACTGCTAAAAGAAGCAGGAGGCGGAAATTACTTTGATGAGCTTTTGGCTCGTATTCGAGATATTCGTTCATCTGAAAAAGTGTTTTGGCGTAAAGTTTTAGATGTTTATGCAACAAGTATTGGTTGTGTTTAAAAAATTATGGCGCTATTATTACGACATAGACCCACAAGCCACAACAAAACAAACCCAATTCTATCTAGAGATGTGGGATAGTGATAATGAAATTGAGACAAATGAGTAAATTTACAGAAGCAAAATTAGAACAGGCTTTTATTGAGCTTTTAGGAAATGAAGAATTTCCACGTTACTTGGTATTATTATTTCCCTAGCAGGTGATAAAGTATTAAAAATGTAAAAATAATTAGGGAGTGATAATTGATTAAATTTATAATTAGTGACCGAAACCAATCGTATAGAATACAAACTAAAACTTACCACAGTATTAGATTTAGAAAAAGAAGTAATTGCTTTTTTAAATTATCATGAGGGAGGTTTTATTTACATAGGTATCGACAAACATGGAAAAGTTGTGGGTGTTTCTGATATGGATGGCGATATGCTTAAAATAAAAGACCGCTTAAAAAATAACATACTACCATCTTGTATGGGTTTGTTTGATATACGTGTTGATGAAAAGGAAGGGATTGACATCATTAAAATTACTTTGGCAAGTGGCTCTGAAAAACCTTATTACAAAAGAAAATATGGTATGTCAGAAAAAGGATGTTTTATTCGTAATGGTACTGCTGCAGATCCTATGCCTCAAAAAATGATAGATGATTTGTTTGCAAAACGAACACGAAATTCTATTGGTAAGATTGTTTCTCCAAGGCAGAATCTGAGCTTTGCACAGCTTAAAATTTATTATGAAGCAAAAGATTTAAAGCTAAATGATAATTTCGCAAAGAATCTCGAATTGCTTACTGAAGACGGTAAACTAAATTATGTTGCTTACCTGATGGCTGATGAAAATGGTAATTCCATCAAGGTAGCAAAATATAAAGGAACTGACCGTATAAACCTGATCGAAAATAATGAGTATGGTTATTGCTCATTAATCAAAGCAACCAAGGCTGTTTTAGATAAAATAGAAATAGAAAACCGAACTTCAGCTATTATTACTTCAAAAGAGCGTAAAGAACTACGTTTATGGGATGCCATAGCAATTCGAGAAGCAATAATTAATGCTATTGTTCACAATGATTATACAAGGGAGATTCCTCCTAAATTTGAAATATTTTCTGATAGATTGGAGATAACTTCTGCCGGAAGCTTACCCGAAGGGTTAAACAAAGAAGAGTTTTTTGCCGGAGTTTCCATTCCCCGTAATAAAGAAATTATGAGAATATTTAAAGATCTTGAAATGGTAGAGCAACTGGGTTCGGGTATACCGCGAATCCTAAAATCATATCCTAAAAAGAATTTTATTTTTATGGAACATTTTTTGCGCATGGTTTTTCCTGTAAATAAACCTGTATATGAAACTTCCCCAAAGCTAATCCTGCAAGACACCCCGCAAGTCACCGAACAGGTTACCGAACAAGTTACCGAACAAGTTACCGAACAAGTTAAAAAATTACTTTCTCATATAGAGCAGAAAGAATATACTAGAAGTGATTTGATGGAGTTAATAGGTTTAAAACACAGACCAACATTCTTATATAATTACCTACAACCTGCTTTAGAGTTGAAATTAATAGAAATGACCATTCCTGATAAACCAAAAAGCAGTCTGCAAAAATACCGCTTGACACCTCGGGGAGAGGGATTTAAGAAAAAGAATGTTAAATAAAACAAATTAATAAAAATTTGCCAAAATATAGGGTTGGTAGATAGTCAAAAAAAGATTGTAGTTTTAGTAAATCAAATTAAAATATTTTCAATTTAAGCAGTGAAGTTTCTAGATCTAATAAAAAATAATAATTGGTTGCGTGTTAAAATGACGCTATTAAACCTTTATCCAAATGAAGAAAAGAGTATTTCGGGTTATGAAGATGTTTATGAAAAGTTGTTTTATTTAAGTCCGGTATCAAATGATTTAACTATACAAGTAAAAAATGAAATAGACGATTTTGACAAAGAAGAATATGTTGACGTTTCAGGCTACTATAAAAATCCAAAAACTGAAGAGGAAAAATTTTCACAAGCCATTGAGTTTACAGCATGGAATAAATGGTTGGGAATGGATATTGATAAAAACAGTTTACTTAATTTTTCAGAATTAGAAATTATAGCACATTGCATTTATGAAATGACTTTCATGGGTTTTGAAGAAGAAGGTATTCAAGAAGAATTAAATAATCTGGAAGATTCTGTTGATGAATATAAAAA
>JAKISU010000062.1 GCA_021648445.1 Flavobacteriaceae bacterium | reverse complement strand
CGGGTTTATAGCAGATAAGATACAAAAACCTTTGCATTTACCCAAGAAATAATCAATAAAAAATAAGACTATCTAACTGAAATTCAATTATATAAAATGATTTTTTTAGAAAATCAGCAAGCCCTATGTAGTTCTAGTATTTGTTGCGTAACATATGCTCCGTAAATATGTAATTCGGCTTTAGGTAATTGTTTTCGAATCAAAGGCCAAATTGTTTTCTTTAAATATAAAATGGCATCAACATTCGGAGCATGTAAAAAATTACCTATGGTAATAAAATGTTCACGATCTTCAAAATGTTTTAAAACCTCTATTTGACCTTCATCTATTTTATCTAATAGAAAAGGTAAATAGTATAAGAGTGATTCATCAATTTTAAAAACTTCTTTAAGTAATTTCATTTCATAAGTTGAAATAATTAATGACAAATCACATCTATAAATACTCGCAATTTCTCTTTTGGTAATTTCTAAATTTAATAGATCAGCCGTTTCAAATTTTTTATTACTCTTTATTGCTTGATGACGTGTTTTTCGCAGACAATGTAAATCTTCAGTATCTAAAATCCTTAATGCATTAGGGCAATGTTCTGCTACACGCCAACCAAACTGTTCTTCTATCATAAACCGATCGAACAATACAATTGTAGGTTTCAACTTTTGAATAAAAGAATCAAAACTGTTATCGTTTAACTCAATTATGACCTCCTCAACCTCGATAGTAGTTAAATCAGCTTTTCGTACTCCTTTTTGCGCAGTAGATGCAAAAGTTATTTTCCAGCCTTGAGCTAAAAACAATGTTATTAGCTGTATCATTCTACTTCCTGCTGCAGAAGAACCGGGTTCTGGCCAAATAGACCCAACAACTAAAATATGATTCATGTGTTTACATTTATTGCTTTTTAACTGTCACATACTGTTCGCTAATAATCACTCTCTTAAAATAGAAAATGTTTAATAGCTCGTTTCATACTACAAAATTACATCAATAAAAATCATACCAAACAATTCCTTCAACCTTTCTACAAATCAACAAATATGCTTACTTTTGCTACTCAAAATTAAAATCACTTTATGAGTAATTATGATGTAGCCGTTATCGGTTCTGGTCCCGGTGGATATGTAGCAGCTATTCGTTGTGCACAATTAGGTATGAAAACTGCCATTATTGAAAAATATTCCACGCTAGGCGGCACCTGTTTAAATGTAGGATGTATCCCTTCCAAAGCATTGTTAGATTCTTCACATCATTATCACGATGCTATCAAACATTTTGAAGGTCACGGCATTGAAATTTCGGGAACTGTAAAAATGAATCTCGAAAAAATGATAGCACGAAAGCAAAATGTAGTTGATACTAATACTGCCGGTATTCAATACTTAATGGATAAAAATAAAATTGAAGTTTTTGAAGGCCTGGGTTCTTTTGTAGATGCTACTCATATAAACATCGCTAAAGCGGACGGCACTTCAGAACAGATAGAAGCTAAGAATATAATTATAGCCACTGGTTCAAAACCATCAACCTTACCATTTATAAAATTAGATAAAAAACGAGTGATCACCTCAACAGAAGCATTGAGCTTAACTGAAATCCCTAAACATTTAGTTGTGATTGGTGGTGGAGTAATTGGCTTGGAACTCGGACAAGTATACAGTCGTTTAGGATCTGAAGTTTCTGTGATTGAGTATTTAGATAGAATCATCCCTACGATGGATGCCTCCTTATCTAAAGAACTCCAAAAAGTATTAAAAAAACAAGGTGTAAAATTCTACACCAAACATAAGGTCACCGCTGTAGAAACTTCTGCTAAAGAAGTGACCATCACAGCAGATGATAAAAAAGGAAACCCTGTTGAATTTAAAGGAGATTACTGTTTGGTTTCTGTGGGTAGAAGACCTTACACTGACGGATTAGCACTAAATAAAGTAGGTGTTTCTGTATCTGATAGAGGTCAGATTGAAGTGAATGAACACTTACAAACCAATATGAGTAATATCTATGCAATTGGCGATGTGATCAAAGGCGCAATGCTTGCACATAAAGCTGAAGAAGAAGGTGTATTTGTTGCAGAAACTTTAGCAGGGCAAAAACCACATATTGATTACAATTTAATTCCGGGAGTTGTTTATACCTGGCCGGAAGTTGCAACAGTTGGTAAAACTGAAGAGGAATTAAAAGAAGCAGGAGTAAATTACAAATCCGGACAATTTTCTATGCGTGCTTTAGGTCGTGCCAGAGCGAGTGGCGATATCGACGGTTTTGTAAAAATATTAGCTGATGCTGAAACAGATGAGGTTTTAGGTGTACATATGTGTGGGGCTCGAGTAGCCGATCTAATTGCCGAAGCTGTTGTAGCTATGGAGTTTAGAGCTTCTGCGGAAGATATTGCTCGTATGAGTCATGCACATCCAACTTATGCTGAAGCTGTTAAAGAAGCTGCCTTAGCCGCTACTGATAACAGAGCGATACATAGTTAAACAAGGTTTGTCATTGCGAGGAGCCTGAAAGGTTACGTGGCAATCTTTTTAATTTAGAACTATAAATAACACAGATTACTACTCCGCCTCTGGCGGATCGCAATGACGTAAGCTATAAAATTATATCAAATGAAAAATCTTAAACTACTATTTTTACTGATTTTTTTGTTATCCCTTAACGGATATGCACAAGAAAAAATATCAAACTACGAAACTTCTAAAAAAGAAATTACGACCATGATGCTACAACAAGCCAACGATTGGTCTCATGGAGATATTGAAGCTTTTATGGAAGGTTATATCAAATCAGATAGTCTAAAATTTGTTGGAAGTCGAGGATTGACATACGGTTGGAAAAATACGTTGGAAAATTATAAAAAAGGTTACCCTACCAAAGAGCATACAGGCACATTGACTTTTAATTTATTAGAATTTGATCAATTGGCGAATGATGTATTTTTAGTTATTGGCAAATATCATTTAAAAAGAACAGTTGGTGATGCTGATGGTATGTTTTCTATCATCTTAAAAAATATTAATGGGGAATGGAAAATTATTGCTGATCATTCTTCATAATATAAAATACAGTAATCAAAATCGTAGTGTCATTCCTGCGTAGGCAGGAATCTCATGAAAACTGGTTACAAGTAACTAGATTCCTGCCTACGCAGGAATGACAAATCAACAATATTCACACAACTCATTGCGCACCTCCAAAAAAATAACACTTAAAAATACCGCTGATTTTAAGATTAGATTATTGAATTGGGCACAACAATTCGAGCAAGTGGTTTGGCTAGATAGTAATGAATATCCTCGTGAGCATTCTAATTTTGATGCTGTATTAGCAGTTGATGCTCATAGCTTTTTAAAATGCGGTTATAATAATGCTTTCGCGGAATTAAAGCGTTATAAAAACAATACTCAAGATTATATTTTTGGTTATTTAAGTTATGATCTAAAAAATGATACTGAAAATTTAACTTCTAATAATCTTGACGGATTACAATTTCCTGATTTGTATTTTTTTCAGCCTAAAAAATTGTTTTTTATAATGGATGATATGATCGAAGTTCAGTATTTGGATGAATATGCTGATGAAATGGATACTGATTTGGAAAACATTCTTAAACAGAATGAGATGCCGAAACGAGTTCGGCATGATGTGAAAATTCATAAACGTATAACCAAGAAACAATACCTGCAACACATAGACGTGATTCTAGAACACATGCATAGAGGCGATATTTACGAAGTCAATTTTTGTCAAGAATTTTATGCTGAAAATGCTAAAATAGAACCCTTAGAAGTTTATCATCATCTTAATGAAATTTCAAAACCACCATTGGCAGGTTTTTTAAAAATTGATGACAAGTTTATATTGTCAGCTTCTCCGGAACGATTTGTTAGAAAAGAAGGCAACAAAATCATATCACAACCAATCAAAGGAACCGCCAAACGTTTAGCCAATAAAAAAGCAGATAAACAATTAGCGATAGCACTTTCATTAGATGAAAAAGAGCGTTCAGAAAATATTATGATCGTTGATCTGGTACGTAATGATCTTTCAAAAACCGCTATCAAAGGTTCTGTAAAAGTTGAAGAATTATGTAAAGTATATTCCTTTGTGCAAGTCCACCAATTAATTTCAACCATCACTTCAATAATTGACAAAAATACTGACAGTATTGATGTCATTAAAAGCCTTTTCCCTATGGGAAGTATGACAGGTGCTCCCAAACTCTCTGCTATGAAAATTATAGAAACGCTAGAAACTACCAAACGCGGATTGTACTCAGGAGCTATTGGTTATTTTACACCTGAAGATAATTTTGATTTTAATGTGATTATCAGGAGTATTCTGTACAACCAAAGTAATCAATATTTGTCCTATAGTGTTGGTGGTGCTATTACAGCCAAATCTGACCCTGAAAAAGAATATCAAGAATGTTTATTGAAGGCTATTGCGATGAAGAAGGCTTTGAAGTCAAGTCATTATTGATACTAGTAAATCATAAGTAGTTTTTACTAATAGTAACAAAATTTATAGGGTATACAACATTAGTTCTTCTTCATCATTTGGAATTCTTATATGCTTTTTGAATGTCATTCCAATTTTAGTCAACAATTTTTGCGATGCCATATTTGTTTTGATTGTTATGGCACTTATTTGCTTTATTTTAAAATCATGAATTGCTACTTCTAATAATTTATTGACACTTTCAAAAGCATAACCTTGTTTTTCAAATTGTGGCAAAAAAGCAAAACCAATATCTATTCCCTCTAAACCCTTTCTGTCATAAAGTCCACAAGTTCCCACTTTTTCTCCATCTAATTTTCTGATTACAGTATAATTGCTATATCCTAATTTTTCTAATTGAGGCAGCATTTTTTGTTGGATATAGTCTTTTGCATCATCGACAGAATGTACATTTCTATCTCCAATATATTCAATCCACTTTGGTGTGTTTAGTAACTCATAAATTAAAGATGCATCTATTTCTGTAGTAGGCTTGATTAGTAATCTTTCTGTTTCGAATGATTTGTCTTTTTTATTCATTTAGCATTCTTAAATCGTAAAGGTTTAAATCTATTTGCAAGATAAAAAAGATTGTCCAGTCAGGGTTTCACTTTGAGCGAAACCCTGACTAATACTATAAAGCGTTTTTCATCTTATCGTTAATTTTATCTAAACACAAATTACCTATACTTCCTATATGTGTATGATTTACTTCTTTATTAGGTTTAAATTCACCTTTTTCTACTTTAGCACCTACTATTTTATAAGCATCTCTAAAGGCAACTCCTTCTTGTACGAGTTTGTTTACTTCTTCAACTGTAAATAGATAATCATATTTTTTATCTTCTAAAATTGTTTCATTTACGATTATATTTTCTATCGAGAAAACCATCATTTCTAAACATGATTTTAAGGTTTGAATAGCTGGTAATAAACTTTCTTTTAGCAATTGTAAATCGCGTTGATAGCCACTTGGTAAATTATTGGTAATCAATGTTAATTCGTAAGGCAAGGCTTGTAAAGCATTACATTTACCTCGTATCAGTTCAAACACATCAGGATTCTTTTTGTGTGGCATAATACTCGAACCTGTAGTCAACTCATCAGGAAAGGAAATAAAATTAAAATTCTGACTCATATACAAACAAATATCCATGGCGAATTTTGACAATGTTCCTGCCACAGCGCTCATCCCCGAAGCCAATGCCTTTTCGGTTTTACCTCTACTCATCTGTGCTGCCACCACATTATATTTTAGTGTTTCAAAACCTAAGATTTCTGTAGTATATGCCCTGTCAATATCAAAAGAACTTCCATAACCTGCTGCTGAACCCAATGGATTTTGATCTGCAATTTTATAGGCAGCATTTAAAAAATAAACATCGTCAATCAAGCTTTCTGCATAAGCCGAAAACCATAAGCCAAATGATGAAGGCATAGCAACTTGTAGGTGTGTATAGCCGGGGAGTAATACATTTTCATGCTCATCCGCTTTAGCGATCAACACATCAAACAGTGTTTTAATTTGTTGTTTTATTTCTATAATTTCATCTTTTAAATACAAATGCATATCCACCAATACCTGATCATTTCTTGAACGTGCTGTATGGATTTTTTTGCCGGTATCACCTAAAGCTTCTGTCAGTAAGAACTCAATTTTAGAATGCACATCTTCAAAAGAGTCTTCAATCGTGAAGTTTCCTTTTTCTATGTCTTTCAATAGTTGATTTAATTTAGACTCAACAGCGTCAATTTCTTTTTCACTTAATACTTCTATTTTATGCAACATTTTAGCATGTGCAATTGAACCTAATACATCGTATTTTGCCAATATTAAGTCTAATTCTCTATCGTTTCCAACAGTGAAAATGTCTATTTTTTTATCGGTGCTAAAACCTTTATCCCAGAGTTTCATTTTATTATTGTTTAATCGTTTATTTGTTTATACGTTTATTGTTAAATCGACTACACGATTACACGATTCAACAAATCAACATAAATTTGTATTCCTTCTTCAATTTCTTGTACATAAATAAATTCATCTGCTGTATGAGATCGTAACGAATCGCCTGGTCCTAATTTTAAGGACGGACAAGTCAATACCGATTGATCTGATAAGGTTGGTGAACCATAAGTACTTCTTCCTAATGTAATTCCTGCTTTTACAATGTCATGTGTTATAGGAATTGATGAAGAATTTAATCTTAAAGAACGTTCTTTTACTTCAATATCTACATTTTCTTTTACAATATCTAATACTTCCTGATTACTATATGCATCAGTAACACGAATATCTACTACAAAATGACAAACCGCCGGAATCACGTTATGTTGTGAACCTGCATTTACCTGAGTAACGGTCATTTTCACCTTACCTAAAGTGTCTGATATATTGGGAAATTGATAAGTTTTAAACCAATCCATTGCTTCCATGGCTTTATAAATAGCATTATCACCTAAACCATGTGCCGCATGACCTGCCATGCCATGCGCATAACAATCTAATACCAACAATCCTTTTTCGGCTATAGCCAATTGCATTAAAGTAGGCTCACCAACAATCGCAATATCAATGGTTGGAATTATAGAAAGCATACTGTTCAATCCGTTTTGTCCTGAACTTTCTTCTTCAGCAGAAGCTACTATGACCAAATTATATTTTAAATTTTCATGATGATAAAAATATACAAATGTTGTCAATAATGAAACTAATGAGCCACCTGCATCATTACTTCCCAGACCGTATAATTTCTCATCGATAATTTCAGCTTTAAAAGGATCTCTAGTATAAGCTTTGTTTGGCTTTACAGTATCGTGATGTGAATTCAACAAAATGGTAGGTTTTGAAGCATCAAAAAACTTATTCTTCGCCCAAACATTATGATTTTGACTTTCAAACTTGATGTTATGTGTAGAAAACCATTGCATAATTAACAACGCTGTCTCATCTTCTTCAGAAGAAAATGAAGGTTTTGCTATCATGTTTTGCAATAATATTATCGCTTCTTTGGTGAATTTATTCATTATGTTAGGTCTTAATTTCAAAGTTTTAAACTTGTATATTTTTGAACTTTATTTACAATTACACTCGGGTTTCCAATTATAATTTTTGCAACTCCGTTATTTAGCGCATAAAAACAGTTTTCTAGTTTAGGCAGCATTCCGTCAGCAATAATGTTCTTATCTTTTAGTGCTGCATAGCTTTTAGAATCAATATTTTCAATGATTGAATTATCATCTTTTACATCTTTCAAAACACCGTTCTTCTCAAAACAATAGATTAAAACAACATGGAAATGATTTGTTAGTCCTGAAGCAATTTCTGAGGCAATAGTATCTGCATTTGTGTTTAATAATTGTCCGTTTTTATCATGCGTTATTGCACAAAAAACAGGCGTTAGATTATTTTCCAACAATAGTTTTATCACAGAATCATTTACTTCATCTACATCTCCGGCATAACCATAATCAATATCCTTAACTACCCGCTTATGTGCTTTTATTGAATTAGCGTCAGCTCCAGACAAACCAATAGCATTACAATTGTATTGCTGTAACTGAGCTACAATTTTTTTATTCAGCAAACCTGCATAAACCATGGTTACCACATCTAAATTTGCTTCGTCAGTTACTCGCCTTCCATTCATCATTTTAGGTGTAAGTCCGATTTGAGCAGCTAGTTCAGATGCTTTTTTTCCACCTCCATGCACCAGTATTTTCAGGCCTTCAATTGAAGCGAAATCTGTTAAAAAAGAGGTTAATGCTTTATTATCGTTGATAACATTTCCTCCTATTTTTACGATGGTTAATTTATTTTTCATATACTTATTTTTACATTCCCTAACCCCTCTCAAGGGTTATTGCAAGCTAAGTTTCAAAAGTAATTAGTATGTCCTCCTGAGCGGAGTCGAAGGACTTTTATATTGATACCTCAAAGCATTTCTACTGCGCTCAATGTGACATTTAGTTAAATCTTAATTTCACAAAAGGTCAAAAAATTATTAAATGCCACTAACTAGGAAATAACCCTCTCAAGAAGGGGATTAATGGTTTCTAATATCTTTTTTAATACGATTTGTGCTGCAAACGTTCTGTTATTTGATTGTTCAATCACCAATGAATTTTCACTGTCAATAACAGCATCTTCAACTATCACATTTCTTCTTACCGGTAAACAATGCATAAATTTTGCATTATTGGTTAATTGCATTTTCTTTTCCGTTATCATCCAATTACTATCTATGGTTAATACTTTACCATAATCTGTAAAAGCACTCCAATTTTTGGTATAGATAAAATTGGCATTTTCAAATGCCTTATCTTGGTTGTATTCAATAGTTATACCATTGGTTATTTCGGAGCTCAATTCATAACCATAAGGATGTGTAATGACAAAATCGACCTCAGATAATTTCATCACATTCACAAAAGAGTTGGCTACTGCTTGTGGCAATGCTTTCGGATGTGGCGCCCAACTCAATACCACTTTTGGTTTCGCTATTTTTTGATGTTCTTTAATAGTTATGGCATCGGTTAAGGCTTGTAATGGATGACCAATAGCGCTCTCTAAACTTACAATAGGAACAGTGGCATATTTTACAAAAGCATTCATCACTTTTTCATTATAATCTTCTTCTCTATCAACTAATCCCGCAAAAGTTCTGATTGCAAGTATATCGCAATATTGTGAAACTACCTGAGCTGCTTCTTTTACATGTTCAGCAGCTGAATTTTTCATAATTGTACCATCTTCAAACTCAAGCGTCCATCCGTCATTAGAAATATTCATGATCATCACCTGCATTCCTAAATTTAGTGCTGCTTTTTGTGTGCTTAACCTAGTTCGTAAACTCGGATTGAAAAACAGCATTGCTATTGTTTTATTCTTGCCTAAAGATTGAAAATCATAAGGATTCTTTTTTAAATGAATGGCCTCATCAATTATACTTGACAAAGAAGCTATATCTGATATGGATGTGTATTTTTTCATTATTATTGATTTCTTTTACTTACTGAGGTTTCTACTGCGCTATCATTGACGTAATTTATAAGTTAATTACTGCAAAACACCCCTAAAGTCCCCTCAAGGGGACAATTCTTTTAAATTACCTTTTCAAGTATTGATATTATTCTCAGATTTTTAAACATGTTACTTCATCTGTTGTTTTTTGGATTCCTGCCTACGCAGGAATGACAGATTCATTTAACACTTCTTTCAAAGACTTAAAAAATAGTTTTATATGTTCTTTTTTTACAGTTAAAGGAGGGAGAATTCTCAATAACTTCTTATTATTTGCACCTCCTGTAAAAATGCACTTCTCATAAATTAGTTTTTTTCTTAATTCAGCTACTTCAAAATCAAATTCGAGTCCTAACATTAATCCTCTCCCTTTGATATTTTTTACTTGTGGTATTTTTTGAGCTTCTTCTATAAAATATTTTGAAATACTTTCTACATTTTGCATCAAGCTTTCTTGTTCAATAACTTCTAGTACTGCAATTCCAGCAGCGCAAGCCAAATGGTTTCCTCCAAATGTAGTTCCTAACATTCCGTAAGTAGCTTTAAACTTTGGTGAAATCAAGATCCCTCCAATCGGGAATCCGTTACCCATACCTTTGGCAACTGAAATAATATCAGGCTTAACATTATGGGTTTGATGTGCAAAAAACCGCCCACTTCTACCATAACCGGACTGCACTTCATCTACAATAAAAACTACATTATGTTTATGACACAATTTTTCTAAACCTTGAAAAAATGTTGTGGTTCCTTCATCCAATCCACCTACACCTTGAATCCCTTCAATAATTACAGCACATACATCGCCTTTAGCAAGTTCCTTTTCTACTAAATCAATTTCGTTTAGCGGTAAAAATGTTTTGGGGTTGGTACTGTTTATTGGTGCATTTATTTTCGGATTATCAGTTACCGAAACCGCCACAGAGGTTCTTCCATGAAAAGAATTTTCAAAAGTAATTACTCTTTTTTTACCTGTATAAAAGGAAGCTAATTTCAAAGCGTTTTCATTAGCTTCTGCTCCCGAATTACATAGAAACAGGCTATAATCAGGATAACCGGAAATCTCACCTAGTTTTTTAGCCAATTCATCTTGCAATGGATTTTTAATTGCATTAGAATAAAAACCAATAGCATCTAATTGTTCTTTCAATTTTAACTTATAATGAGGATGTGAATGGCCAATAGAAACCACACCATGGCCTCCATAAAGATCTAAATACTCCACTCCTTTATCATCAGTTACAAAAACGTTTGTTGCTTTGACAGGAGTTACATCATATAGTTGGTATACGTTGAATAGGTTCATAATATTATTTTTATAAAAATTCCAAAAAATAAATTCCAAATTCCAAAGCTGTGCATTATTGAACTTTGATAATTAATTGGTAATTGTGATTTGTGATTTCATTTTTTAGGTCATTACGAGGAGAGATAACGACGAAGTAATCTTTTAATCAACAGATTACCACGTCCTTCGTCCTCGCAATGATGTTTACATTTTAGAGATTTCATTAATTTTATTAAAAGAGGTAACAATACCTTTAATTAAAGATGAGCTCAAGCCTTGATGTTCCATTTCATTTAAGCCTTCTATGGTACAACCTCTAGGGGTCGTTACTTTGTCTATTTCTTCTTCCGGATGATTACCAGATTCCTCCAATAAAGTTGCTGCTCCTAAACAGGTTTGCATTGCCATTTCCTGCGCTATATGTGATTCAAAACCAAGTTGGATTGCTCCTTGTGTTGTTGCTCTGATCAATCGCATCCAAAAGGCAATACCGCTAGCACAAATTACTGTTGCTGCCTGCATTTGTTCTTCCGGTATTTCAATAGAAGTTCCTAGTCTGTTAAAAATAGCTGACGCAACATCAATTCTTTTCTTTCCTTTTTCATTACTACATACACAAGTAATTGATTTCCCTACAGAAATAGCTGTATTTGGCATGGAACGAATAATATAATTATCTACACCTATCAGTGATTCTATCGATTCTATTTTAAAACCGGTAATGGTTGATATGATCACATGATTTTCTGTAAACAAATCTGCTACTTCTACTAGTATCTTTTCAAAATGGTTTGGCTGCACAGCAAATATGAGTATGTCAGAATTTTCAACTGCTTCTCTATTATCAGAAGTGATATTGACATTGTCGTATTCTGACATGCTTTTTATACTTTCTGTATTCCTTTTTGTTAAATACAAAGTAGTTACTGCATTGTTTATAATGAGTCCTTTTGCTATGGAAAGTCCTAAGTTTCCTGCTCCTATGATTGCTATTTTCATATTGTTTATATTTTATCCCCTTTGTCCTACGGACATTTTCCCGAAGGGAAAATTTTGAGATCATTAATTATCTATTTTATCAACTTATGAGATCTCGCCTTTAGTTTATCCTAAGCGGAGACGAAGGGTTCGACCAGACATTTAATTATTCATGATCTTAATTTTTTATCTAAATTACTTTTTTAATACTCTAATTTCTCCCCTTTGGGGAGATGCCGAAGGCAGAGGGGCTAAAAATATGTTCCTTTTAATTGTAATCCTTCATCTTCAGCAAAACCCAACATCAAATTCATATTATGTACTGCTTGTCCGGAAGCGCCTTTTACCAAATTATCTATAATACTTGTTATCAATAATTTGTTTTCGTGTTTATACAGATGTATCAAACATTTATTAGTATTTACTACCTGTTTTAAATGTAAGTTCTCGTCACTTATATGTGTAAATTGTGCTTCTTTATAAAAATCTTGATACAGCTTTTTTGCTTCCTCTAATCTGTCATCAAAATTGGTATATGCTGTTGCGAAAATTCCTCTACTAAAATTACCTCTGTTGGGCATAAAATAGATATCCTTGGCAAAGGAATGCTGTAATTGCTGTACGCTTTGATTTATTTCATCCAAATGCTGATGTGTAAATGGTTTGTAATATGAAAAATTATTATCACGCCAAGTAAAATGTGTTGTTGTCGACAATGAAGTACCAGCACCTGTTGCGCCTGTTACAGCATTTATATGAACGTCATCCTTCAACAGTCCGTTTTCTGCTAATGGCAACAATGCTAATTGAATTGCTGTGGCGAAACAACCCGGGTTAGCAATAAAATTTACCAATTTAATGGCTTCTTTATTTAATTCCGGTAAGCCATATACAAACTTTTTGTTTTGAAACGAAGCATTTTCATTTAGTCTAAAATCATTACTTAAATCGATTATTTTAGTAGTATCTGAAAATTGGTACTTTTCTAAAAAAGATTTAGAATTACCATGCCCTAAACACAAAAACAATACATCAACGGTATCATTTATGGTATTAGTAAACTTCATATTAGTTTCGCCTACCAAGTCTTGATGTACATTGCTTATCTTATTACCTGCATTAGAAGTACTATACACAAAATTAATAGTGGTTTTTTTATGATATAGCAATATTCTAATGAGTTCTCCGGCAGTGTATCCTGCGCCTCCTATGATTCCGATCTGTATCATAATGAATTATTTACTTGTTTAAATATTTTATTCTGATTCGATAATATTTTTATAAATCCTTTTGCATCATCGGCTGTCCAGCCGGTATTCATTTCGCCATATTGAGCAAAAGAAGCATTCATTAGATCGTTAGGTGAGGTAATTCCATCAACCGTAAATCTATATGGATGTAGTGTAACCATAACATCGCCATTTACATTTTTTTGTGAGTCTTCTAAAAAAGCTTCAATGTTTCGCATTACGTCATCTAAATATTGTCCTTCATGTAGCATGGTTCCATACCAATTTGCCAGATACTCTTTATGATGTTGTTGCCATTTGGTCAGTACATGTTTTTCTAATAAATGGTGCGATTTAATAATTATCAATGGTGCAGCGGCTTCAAAACCGACTCTTCCTTTGATGCCGATAATAGTATCGCCAACATGAATATCTCTACCAATTGCATATTTTGAAGCCATTTCATTAAGAGTTTCAATATTTTTCTCAGGGTAATTTTTTATATAATTTATAGCGATCAATTCTCCTTTTTCAAAGCTTAATTTTACTTTTTCAGGATTATGTTTTTCTAACTGGCTAGGATATGCCTCTTCTGGTAATGGTTTGTGAGAGGTTAGGGTTTCTTCACCTCCAACACTTGTTCCCCACAATCCTTTATTGATAGAATATTTTGCTTTTTCCCATTCTAAGTCAATACCATTCAATTTTAGATAGTCTATTTCCGCTTGACGGGAAAGCTTGTTATCTCTAATAGGCGTAATAATTTCAATTTCTGGTGCTAAAATCTGGAAGATCATATCAAATCGCACTTGGTCATTACCGGCACCGGTACTGCCATGCGCAATATGTGTTGCATTGATTTCTTTTGCATACTTTACTATTTCAATGGCTTGGATGATACGTTCAGCACTTACCGAAAGCGGATAGGTATTGTTTTTTAATACATTACCAAACACCAAATATTTTATGACTTTATCATAAAATGATTGAATAGCATCAATAGATGTATAGGTATGAGCACCCAGTTGCAATGCTTTTTGCTCAATACTTTTTATTTCTTGCTCAGAAAAACCTCCTGTGTTTACACTTACGGCATGCACTTCAAAACCTTCGTCTTTAGAAAGTTTTAGTACACAATACGAAGTGTCTAATCCGCCACTATAAGCTAGTACTAATTTGTTATCCATTTTTTTTATTCTTTAAAAATAATGTTTGTTTTATGTTTTTTAACCGTTGTAAGACCTTTTTGTTATAAGGATGTTTTTGCTCAAACTCTTTTTTAGAATTCTTTTTTTGTACAGGATCATAAAGCATCCCTGTACACAAACACAGTTTTTGTTCTGTACGTGTCAACACATCATAATTTTTACAGGTCCGGCAACCTTTCCAAAAGTCTTTATCATCAGTAAGCTCAGAAAAAGTAACTGGTCTATACCCAAGGTCATAGTTAATTTTTAGTATCGCTAAACCCGTAGTAATTCCGAAAATTTTAGCTTCAGGAAATTTCTCTTTTGAATAATCAAAAATGACTTTTTTGATTTTTTTAGCTAGACCCTGATTTCTATAATCTGGATGTACTATTAAACCTGAATTAGCTACGAATTTACCATGATCCCAAGCTTCTATATAACAGAAACCAGCAAACTTATCACCATCTAAAGCAATAACTGCATTTTTATTTTCAAGTTTGGTAATGATATAGTCCAGTGAACGCTTCGCTATTCCGGTTCCACGTATTTTAGCAGAATCGGTTATCGTATCAGATATGATAGTTGCATATTTACTATGCGATTTATTGGCAATAACAATATTCATTATATTGTAATTGAATTATTAAAAATGTTTGAAAAAATGTGTGTTGAAAAAAGAACTGGACTCACCTAAGTTCCATAAAAATATATGTACCCTTACGGGCGACGGCGCACGGAAATGCGTCTGAAAAATGTGGGAATTGTATGTGATTGTATTGCTTTCACAGGACAATAGTAAAACTTTTATCCGAAAAAACATCAAAAAAATACTAAAAACTACTTATTATTATGATTTTCTTAGATTATGGAGTTTAAAAATTATAATATTCAAAATTTAGTGCCTATTATTTAGAAAAACTACCGCATTTCACCTACCTACATCTATTTTTACATCAATGATTTCTTAGCATATTACTTTAGGTTAACTTTAGATGTAATAATAATACGATTATTGGGTAATTGAATACTATCACCTGGCGGATATTTTTTAAGAAAAATTTGATCTTCTAGAGCTAAACTCAGTACATTCTCTCCAGCTTCAGAAAATATAAACTTAAAAGTACCATCGCCAATAGTGTCAATAAAAATATTTTGTTTAGATTTTTTTATTTCTTCAAAAGGTTTTGAATTTTTATCAACAGAAACAAAAAGCATTATTATTCTTTCTTCTATATTTGATTCTTCTATACTATCAACACTCATATCGTATTTAAGTTCGCCATAAGTATATATCCCTTTGTAAATAGTGTCTTGTAAGATAAAATCAATGATTTTCGTATTCTTCATATCAACAAACTTATCTATTGTGTCTTTCTGTTCATTGATAATAATCTTTTCTGCTTTCTCAATTTTCTTTTTACAAGAACCCATAACCAAAACTAGAATACTAATTTGAAAAACTACTTTTAAATCAATTTTAATCAAAACCTAGAGATTTTTTAATCGAATCATAACTTCTTCTATTTGAGTTCGTTTTTTTTATAGAATCTTTTCTAAAAATAATTATTTTCTGATTATCAGGTTGAAATCTCGCAGGTTGCCTAGATCCAAATTCCATTCTTTCTAATTGGTAATGTTTTACAAATGGTGAATCTACCCTAATTGGGGTATTCTGAAAAATACTATCTCTAACTCTAGCCATAGTATTTAACTCCATTCTTTTTTTATCATCAAAAGCAATACTTAAATGATTAAAATCAAAACTGGTACTTAAATCATTATATTGATCCATTGCACCGGTAACATCTCTTAATCCTTTTTTTAAATAGCTTAATGCATTAGGTAAATGCTTCATAAATGGTATTCTTGCACCACCACCACCACCGGGTGCAAAATCATCACCTTGGTACGAGCCGTAAATATGACTGTTATTACCTATGGGGTTACCGGTATCTAAATGGCCACCGGGCATAGAACCCCAAATATTATCACCACTAACCCTATTTTCAAACCAATCCCATTTATGTTCTGGGAAAAGGCTTTTGTTGGTTAGATCCATACTTCTAGCTGCTTTTGAAAACCAAGATTCTGATGATCTTATGTACTAATTTCACTATTTATTATTTAAAACTCTTTTCATGGAGTCTACTTTTCTTTGGTTTTCTATAACTAATTTCAGGGAATCTTTTCTTTTGACCCATTTTATTTCTTTTTTATAAATATAATAATGTTTGTTATCTTTAATACCTAATACTGAACTGCTATCAACTACCAATACAGGTATTGAAAATTTTGAGAAATGATAGACTGGGCTTATATCATTATTAATAGAATCCTTAAAGTTTATTAAATCAACAAAAGCAATCGTTAAATATTGCTTACCTGCTTTGGCAAATTTATAATCAAAATAGAATGTACCGTCTCCAATAGTATCAAGAAAAGCTCCTTGTGCTTCTTTATCTAATTTTTCATAGTCATCAGTATTTTCTAATGGTATTTTTTCATTACCAATTAAGGTATACATAATAATATATCTTTCAACTATATTAAACTGCTCAACATTTGCTCTTATATCATACTTTATGACACCTTTTCCAGTATCGCTATTTAATATTGTATCAAAATATTTTAAACTTAAAATTTGATTATTCTCTTTTAATTTATCTTTAATTTCATAATTTTTATTTTTATTTAAAATTTCAGATTTCTTTTTACAGGAACATACTAGTAAACTCATGGTGCTAAAAATCAATACAATATTTTTAATAAGGCTCATTTTTTGTATTTCTTTCTGATAGAATCAGTTCTTTTAATTATGAGCATACGCATTCTGGCAGAATCTTTTCTTTTTGGATAGAATTTTTCAGGAAAGATATATGGTATAGTGTCTTTTCGATATGCATATGGTAACCCAAAATGATGAAACGCATTCTCAGTAAAAGGAGTAATTTCATTCTGAAAAACACTATCTCTAACTCTAGCCATAGTATTTAACTCAATTCTTTTTTTATTATCAAAAGCAAATTTTAAATGATCAAAACCAGAGCTTAAATTATTATATTAATCCATTGCACCGGTAACATCTCTTAATCCTTTTTTTAAATAGCTTAATGCATTAGGTAAATGCTTCATAAATGGTATTCTTGCACCACCACCGGGTGCAAAATCATCACCTTGGTATGAGCCGTATATATGACTGTTATTACCTATGGGGTTACCGGTATCTAAATTACCACCGGGCATAGAACCCCAAACATTATCGCCACTAACCCTATTTTCAAACCAATCCCATTTATGTTCAGGAAAAAGGCTTTTGTTAACCCATGATATTTAAATAACTCTCTTTGAATCAAGAATAAGTTATTTTTTTTATGTACTAAGAGAAAGGTTAGTAAAAATAAACCACCCCGTCCTATTTATTATTCAAAACGCTTTTCATAGAGTCTATTTTTCTATCATTTTCTAAATCATGCGCCAACATACTACTTTAAATTAACTTTAGACGTAATAATAATACGACTATTAGGTATTTCAATACTATCACCTGAAGGATATTTTTTAAGATAAATTTGATCATCTAATGCTAGACTTAATACATTTTCCCCTGCATCAGTAAACATAAACTTAAAGTTAAATGTGCCATCCCCAATTGTATCAATAAAAATATTTTGTCTTGATTTTTTTATTTCTTCAAAAGATTTAGCATCTTTATCAATCGAAACATAGAGCATAATTACTCTTTCTTCTATATTTGATTCTTCTATACTATCAACACTCATGTCGTATTTTAACTTACCATAGGTGTATACTTCCCTATATATAGTATCTTGAAGAATAAAATCTTTAATTTTCGTATTTTTCATATCAACAAACTTGTCTACTGTATCTTTTTGTTTACCAATAATCATTTCTGTTTTTTCGATTTTTCTTTTACAAGAAACTATAATCAAAAATAGAATACTAATTTGAACAACTATTTTTAAATCAATTCTAATCAAAACCTAGAGATTTTTTAATGGAATCAAAACTCCTTCTATTAGAGGCAACCTCTATTAATTAGTTTTGACGACAATTTTTTTATATCAAAAACTCAGTTTGAGTTTAGATTGATTCTATAATTTGTGTAATAACTAAATCAATTCATAAGTCGCTTGTTTTTAATTAATTA
>JAKISU010000061.1 GCA_021648445.1 Flavobacteriaceae bacterium | reverse complement strand
GATACTAAATAGTATTCAAAACACCAAACTAATAACATATAAATAACTGATTATTAATCAATTAATACGATAATTTAGGTGATGGAATTTTTGACTCCCGAAAAGCTAAATGGTTTGAGTATATTTATACTTATGCCCAGGAAAAAGGTAAAGTAAAAAAGGAATTACCTACTCAAAACTCTCAGTACACTTCTTTAAAAACTCTAGAGAGTAAAAATGCACAACAACAAACAGATCTAAAGTTAAAATTAGCAGTGTTAAAAGCTGCTAAAAAAGACAGAAGCATCGCTAAAAAAATAAAAAAACTGGCTATAAAAACCGAACTAAAACAAAAGAAACAATTAATAAAAGAAAGGGCATTTGCTGAGAAAATAGAAAGAAAAGATAAAAAACAATTAGAAAAAGCACTTATAATTGCTAAAAAAGAAGAAAGTAAAAAGATAAAGAATACTAGCAAAATAGAAAGAACTCTAGTTTTTCAATCAGAATTAAAACAAAAGAAGCAATTAACAAGACAGAGAATAATTGCTGAAAAAATGATGAAAAAAGCTAAAAATCAATTAGAGTTGGTACTAACCGTTTCTGAAAAAGAAACATTTAAAAAATTAAAAATTAGAACTCAAAAAGAAATAACCCTAGCTTTAAAAGTTCAATTAGCACAAAAGAAGCTGTTAATAAAGCAAAGAGCTATGGCAGGAAAAAATGCACAAAGAACTAAAATTCAATCTGATATTGCACAAATAATTACTACAAAACAAGCGCTTAAAAAAGCAAGGTTTAAAGCAAAAATGATCGCTTACGACGGAGAAGTAAGGAAAATATATCGTTAAAATTGTCAGCGATAACCAACCACTTCAAAATACTTCTTATTATCAAACCTAAAAGATTAAAAATTTGTTAAAGTTTTGTTATTAGTACTAACTTTATGTTAAAATAATTATTTTCGACAGATTAAATTAAAAACAATTTTTCAAATGTAATTGAACATGATAAAAATAATCATTAAACTCACAAGAGAATGATTATTTTTATCAATACAAGGTTACATATGACCATTAAAAAACCATAAAATATACAGATGAAAAAACTAACCTATTTTTTACTTTCATTTTTATTTATCACTTCATTTTCTTTTGCTCAAGAACAAGATGCTGAAAAAAAAGAAAGAAAACCCGGACATACCAATATTAGTAAGTTCAGACAATTAAAACAAGAATTGCCTACGCCAAATTCACAACGTACTGCTTCCGGTGCTCCCGGGCATGAATATACACAGCAGCAAGTAGACTATATAATGAATATCACTATAGATGAAGAAGCTCAAAAATTATATGGTGATCAAGTTATTACTTACCACAATAATTCTAAAGATCATTTAGAATATTTATGGGTACAGTTAGACCAAAATATGCGTGCTCCTGACTCTAAAACACCAGATGCACAACAAACCAGTATGAGTGGTAGTTTTAATGGTCCTGTTACGTTTACAAGAACTCATTTAAAAAAGCCGTTTGAAGGTGGGTATCATTTAGAATATGTTAATGATGCTAATAATAAACCACTATCGCATACAATTAATAATACAATGATGCGCATTAATCTCGATAAACCATTGGCTTCAGGCGGAACGTATGTTTTTAAGATTAAATGGTGGTACAATATTAATAACTACATGATAGACAGAGGTCGTTCAGGATATGAGCATTTTCCTAAAGATGGTAATAATTTATATGTGATAGCCCAGTTTTTTCCTAGATTAGCTGTGTATGATAATGTTGAAGGCTGGCAAAATATGCAATTTTGGGGTCGTAGCGAATTTGCCTTAGAGTTTGGTAATTATACGGTCAATATTACAGTACCGGCTGACCATATTTTAGGCGCTACCGGAATTCTTCAAAACACCAAAGAAGTATTAACAAAAGAGCAATACAAACGTTTACAAACTGCCAAAAAAACCTTTGATGACCCTATAATGATCGTAAATCAAGCTGAAGCAGAAATAGCTGAAAAAGGTCGTTCAAAAAAGACCAAAACATGGAAATTTTATGCTGAAAATGTTAGAGATTTTGGTATTGCAACTTCTCGTAAATTTATTTGGGATGCTATGGCTGTCGATATTAATGGAAAAACTGTAATGGCACATTCACTATACCCTAAAGAAGGGAATCCTCTTTGGGAAAAACATTCTACCAGAGTAGTAGCCAATACTTTAAAAGTATATTCTAAATACACTTTTGATTACCCGTATCATAAAGCCATTTCTGTCCATGCTGCACAACAAGGTATGGAATATCCTCAAATCTGTTGGAATTATGGAAGACCCAAAGAAGATGGTACCTATTCAGATAGAGTTAAAAACGGAATGATAGGTGTAATTACACATGAAGTTGGTCATAATTTTTTTCCTATGATTGTTAATTCAGACGAACGTCAATGGACATGGATGGATGAGGGTCTCAATTCTTTTGTTGAAATACAAGCTGAATTTGAGTATGATCCAAATTTTCCTGCTCGAGGTTTACCAAAAAAAATTGTTGGGTATATGAGTATGGATCAAGATCGTTTATCGCCAATTATGACACAAGGTGACCATGTATACAATTTTGGACCTAATGCATATAGTAAACCTGCTGCCGGTTTAACTATGCTAAGAAATACAATTATGGACCCTGAATTATTTGACCATGCATTTAGAACATATTCTAAACGTTGGATGTTTAAACACCCTACACCTGCCGATTTCTTTAGAAGTATGGAAGATGCTTCCGGAATGGATTTAGATTGGTTTTGGAGAGGTTGGTTCTATACAACTGATTATAATGATGTTGGTATTAAAGAAGTAAAAAGATATTTTTTAACTGACCAACCTACAGAAACAGCTAAAGCCGATGCAAAAAAGTACGGAATGAGCTTAGATGATTATAAAGATAAATTGGTTTATTTTGCTTCTGAAGATGAAATAGGAGATCCTACTAAAGCAAAAAAAGCATCAGATTTTGCAATGTTAGAAAACCACTTAAACGGCTTAAGTGAAACTGAAAAAAGTAGGCTAAAAGAAGCTCCTAACTATTTTTATGAAGTTACTTTTGACAAACCGGGCGGACTAGTATTACCACTTATAGTTGAGTTAACCTTTGAAGATGGTACAAAAGAACGTAAACAATTTCCTGCTGAGATTTGGAGTAAACACGACAAAGAAGTAAAAAGAGTTTTTGCAACAGCAAAACAAATTACAAGTATTGTAGTTGATCCTGATCTAGAAACTGCTGATATTGATATGAGTAACAATAGTTGGCCAAAGAAAACTGAAGATGACAAATTTGACAAATTCAAAAAGAAATTGAAAAATTAAGGACACCTCTATTAATTATTTGAAATATAAATTTAAAACTCCTTAGTAAATTTACTAAGGAGTTTTTTTATGACTGATATAAAACTTACTGATTATCAACTTATTTATAATTCTATATGGAATTTTTTTTGTCATTCCTGCACAGGCAATCCCGGGAATTCGGGATAGAATTAACTTATATATGGATTCCTGCCTACGCAGGAATGACAAACTCTCTTTAATTAAACTACCCAGATTAATTTAATCCGTTGTGCATTTTAAATAATTATATAAAGATGGGTGTCTGTTCGAGTGATCCGCCTGAGGCGGATTGTATCGAGAACCATCTTAAAATGTAAAATTCTATTCTTGATACTAATTTTTTACATTTCTAATTCTTAAAAATCACTCGTCCCGATAGCTATCGGGAGATGAATTTTACACAAAATGTACAACGGGCTAATTTAATAAGTATTCAAAAAATCATTTACATTCTTTTCAATACGCTGTAAAATAGTTGAAGTATCAGATTTAATAAATTTTTCACCTGTTATATTTTCATACAATTCAATATAACGATCAGAAATCTCAGTAACTTTATCGTTAGTCATCACAGGTACTTGCTCTCCTTCTTTACCTTGAAAATTATTAGAGATCAACCATTGACGAACAAATTCTTTTGATAATTGTTTCTGCGCTTTATCTTTATCTTGACGGTCTTGATAACCATCAACATAAAAATAACGTGATGAATCCGGTGTATGAATCTCGTCAATCAATACAATTTTACCATCTCTGGTCTTTCCAAATTCATATTTGGTATCAACTAATATCAATCCACGAGAAGCAGCAATTTCAGTTCCTCGTTTAAATAAAGCCTGCGTATAATTCTCTAGTATGATATAATCAGCTTCAGAAACGATATTTTTAACAATAATGTCTTCACGAGAAATATCTTCATCATGATCTCCCATTTCTGCTTTTGTTGCAGGGGTTATTATTGGTTGCGGAAATTTATCATTTTCTTTCATTCCGTCCGGCATTGCAACTCCACAAAGTACTCTTTTTCCTATTTTATATTCTCGCCAAGCATGACCGGACAAATAACTTCTGATAACCATTTCAACTTTAAAAGGCGTACATAAATGACCAACTGCTACATTAGGGTCAGGCATTGCAATAATCCAATTAGGAACAATATCAGCAGTTGCTTCCATCATTTTTGTAGCAATTTGATTTAAAATTTGCCCCTTAAACGGAATTTGTTTTGGCAAAACCACATCAAAAGCAGAAAGCCTATCAGTGGCAACCATAACCAACAGGTCATCATTAATATTATAAACTTCACGTACTTTACCTCTGTAAACCGATTTTTGGTTTGGGAAATTAAAATTTGTATGGTTAATCGTATTCATAATAGACCATCCTATACCTTCCTCTTGGGGAAGGACTTCTATAAGTTAATTTTATTAATCTTTCTAATAAATCTAAAATTGAAATTTATAAGTTTGGATCTCAACTTCGGTCTTCTGACTTCTGACTTCAAACATTACTCCGTTTCAATACCTTTAAATGCCTTAATAATTTTTTTAACAAGTTTGTTACGCATTACATCTTTATCATCTAAATAAATCATTCCAATACCATCAATGTCTTTTAACGCTAATAATGCTTCTTTTAAACCCGATATTTGTTTTCTTGGTAAGTCAATCTGACCTGGATCACCTGTAATAATAAATTTAGCACTTTTACCCATTCTCGTTAAAAACATTTTCATTTGACCATGCGTTGTGTTTTGTGCTTCGTCTAATATTACAAATGCATTGTCTAACGTTCTACCTCGCATAAATGCCAATGGTGCAATTTGTATAATGCCACTTTCTATATACGAATCTAATTTTTCATGCGGAATCATATCTCGTAAAGCGTCGTATAAAGGTTGCATATAGGGATCGAGTTTTTCTTTTAGATCTCCCGGCAAAAAGCCTAAATTCTCACCTGCTTCTACGGCTGGTCTGGTTAATATAATTCGTCGTACTTCTTTACTTTTCAAAGCTTTAACAGCTAATGCCACTGCAGTATAGGTTTTTCCTGTGCCTGCAGGACCAACAGCAAAAAGCATATCATTAAGACGCATAGATGCCACCATTTTACGTTGATTTGCAGTCTGTGCCTTAATCAATCTACCACTAACACCATGCACTAAAACGTCGTCAGTACTTTTTGATGTTTTTTCTTCATTATCATTTTCAGTTAATAAACGTTCAATACTGTTTTCATCTAACTTATTATACCTGTTAAAGTGGTTTACTAACATCTGTAGCCGTTTCTCGAACTCATCTAGTAGGTCTTCTTCTCCAAAAATTTTAATTTTATTACCTCTGGCTACAACTTTAATTTTAGGAAAGTATTTTTTAAGTTGTTCAATATTACTGTTTTGAGTACCAAAAAAGTCTTTAGGATTTATCTCTGTTAATTCAATAATTCTTTCGTTCAAATGTCAACTGTTTTATGTTAAAAATTAAATTTCCTCTGCAAAAATACTATTAAAATTAGCTCAGAGATACTTACTTAGTAATTTTTTTCTCCTCAAAATATCAGAATCGTTTAATATATTTAAAACGAAAAAAATTATGTAGGTTTGTATACAAATTTAGCAATTAATTTAATAACCTGAGTTCGACCTAATATTTGTTTACAGTTTGAGTGAATTTTTATTCAATTCGTTCCCGATAGCTATCGGGATTGAAGAACTAACCAACCTTCGGCGGGCAGGCGGGTTAATTTGAAAAAATATGGCAAGAAACCGACAAAGGAGGTTAACGAACACCAGTATAAAAAATAAAATGGAGTGAGTAATTGGAAAAAATTCATCAAATCCTTTAGAAATTCAAAGAAAAGGCAATCTTTTTCGGGTAAAATTATTAAAATATCTAGATATTCCTTTTAATTTTACACTTCAAATCTCACCTCTTCTTAGGATTCTGTAAAGTTAGATCTTAGGTCGAACTCAGGTTAGTAATTAAACTTTCTCCTTTTCAATAAGTAATTAACATAATGTCTTTAATAACTTTAACAACTGATTTTGGAACCAAAGACCATTTTGTTGGCGCTGTGAAAGGAGCTATTTACTCTGAATTAAATGATGCTAAAATTGTTGATATTTCTCATCACATCTCTCCTTTTCATATTACTGAAACCGCATATATATTAAAAAATGCTTATCAAAATTTTCCGAAAGGAAGTATCCATATTATTGGTGTAGATTCTGAATTAAGTATTGAAAATAAACATATAGCTCTTTTATTAGATGAACATTATTTTATTTGTCCCGATAACGGAATCATTTCAATGATTGCTTCTGAAATAAAACCGGAAAAAATTGTAGAGGTTACCATCCATAAAAATATTATAAGTAGCTTTAATGTATTAGATGTATTTGTAAAAGTTGCTTGCCATATAGCTAGAGGTGGTACTTTAGATGTTATTGGCAAAGAAATTCCTGAGTATAAACAACTAACAGAAGTCCATCCACATATTAATGATGAAAAAAATAAAATTATAGGTAGTGTTATTTATATTGATAATTATGGAAATGTAATTAGTAATATTTCTAAAAAATTATTTCAAGAAATTGGTAAAGGAAGAACCTTTAAAGTTATTGCCAGAAGTAATACATATACCTCCATTTTTCAAAAGTATAATGAAATTGTTAATTATAGCACACCCATTGAAAACAGACAAGTTGATGGCAAAAGCTTAGCGCTTTTTAATTCGGCAAATTATTTAGAAATTGCTATTTATAAAAGTAATCTAAAAACGGTGGGAGGTGCTTCTACCCTATTAGGTTTAGATTATAGAGACACAGTAACGGTTAGGTTTAACTAAAATATCCTTCCCTTTGGGAAGGTAAGGATGGGATATGCTGGTACGAATTGTAAAAATGAGCTTTAAAAGCGATAAAGTTGATAATTTTTTGATCATTTTTAATGATAATAAAGAAAAGATTAGAAATACAAATGGTTGTAATTTTTTAGAATTATATAGAGATAAAACAGATCAGAATATTTTTTTTACCTATAGTCATTGGGATACAGAACAAAATCTAGAAAATTATAGAAATTCAAATCTTTTTAAAAACATTTGGGAAAAGACCAAAATATTATTTAATGATAGGCCTGAAGCTTGGAGTGTAGATAAAGTAGTTAGTATTGAATAAAGAGGGTTAGAGGTTAGAAAGGTGTTAAACAATTACACCAATAAACAAATAAACAGTTTTAGTATGATTGCAATATTAAAAAAAGAACTCAATTCATTTTTTGCCTCACCAATAGGTTATTTGGTTATTGCCGTTTTTTTGGTGATCAATGGCTTATACTTATGGGTATTTAAAGGTGACTTTAACATATTAAATGCCGGATTTGCCGATCTAAACAGTTTCTTTTTTATCGCACCATGGTTCTTTTTATTCTTAATACCTGCTATAACTATGCGAAGCTTTTCTGATGAGTTTAGATTAGGAACCATAGAAATATTAAAAACAAAACCACTAACAGACTGGCAAATTATATTAGGTAAATATGCCGGAGCATTAATGTTAATCATCATTGCTCTATTACCAACTTTAATTTATGTTTATAGTATTATACAATTAGGACTTCCTGCCGGTAATTTAGATATTGGCAGTACAATTGGGTCGTATATTGGTTTGTTATTTTTGGCTAGTGCATATACAGCTGTTGGTTTATTTACTTCAACACTTTCAAGCAATCAAATTGTAGCTTTTATCTTGGCAATTATCATTTCGTTCTTTTTATTTTATGGCTTTGAAGCCTTGGCAGATTTAGCAAATTCAGAAATGTTACGAAACTTCGGAATGAATGAACATTATAAAAGTATAAGCAGAGGTGTTATAGACACTAGAGATATTATTTATTTTGTATCAATTACTGTTTTCTTTTTATTCTTAACCAAATTAAAATTGAATGTAGAATGAAAAATAACAGCTCTAAAATACTCATTCTTGTTATTGCTATAATTTTTGTCAATTTTATAGCAACTAAAGTTTATAAACGCTTTGACTTAACCAAAGACAAGCGTTATACCTTATCAGAAACTACTCATAGCATACTTGAAAGCATAGACGAACCTGCTATTATTACTGTATATTTAGAAGGTAATTTTCCATCGGAATTCAAACGCCTGCAAACCGAAACAAAACAGCATTTAGAAGAATTAAAAGCCATCAACAAACATATAAAATTCAGGTTTATTGAGCCTTTAGATAGAGCTGAAGAGTTGATAAAACAAGGTTTACAACCTAGCAGATTATCAGTTCAAGAAAATGGAAAAGTGTCAGAAGCCGTAATTTTTCCTTGGGCAACAATTGAGTATAATAATAAAATTGAAAACATTTCTTTGTTAACAAATCAAACTACAGGAACTCAAGAAGAACAATTACAAAGTTCAATTCAAAATTTAGAATACGCTTTCACAGATGCAATTCATAAAATATCCTCTGAAAAAAAACAAAAAATTGCCATACTTAGAGGAAATGGAGAGTTAGATGACATTTACTTAACCGGATTTGTCTTACAATTAAGACAATACTATAAACTAGCACCTTTTACATTGGATTCTGTAAGTAAAAATCCTCAAAAAACAGTACAACAACTTACCGAATATGATCTAGTAATTATCGCTAAACCTACTGAAAAATTTACTGAAGAAGAAAAGTTCACTTTAGATCAATATATTATGAATGGTGGTAAATCTTTATGGCTTATCGATAATATAAATGCTGAATTAGATAGCCTAATGCAAACCGGAGAAACCTTAGCATTTAACAGAGATTTGAATCTTACAGATTTGTTATTTAATTATGGTATAAGAATTAACTTTGACCTGATAAAAGATATTCAAAGTTCGACTATTAGTCTAGCTTCAGGTAATACCGGTAATCAAACTCAATATCAAGATTTTCCATGGCATTATCATCCTTTGATTGTATCTAAAAACAGGCATCCTATAACTAATAATATCGGTCAAGTAAGCCTGCGCTTTTCAAGCACTATTGATACCTTAAAAAATGGTATTGATAAAACCATTTTATTGCAAAGTTCTGAATATTCTAAACCACTGGGTACTCCTCGGTTAATAGCTTTAAGTGAAGTTGCCAAAAAACTTTCTCAACAAGATTATAATAATGGCAATCAAACCTTAGGTGTTTTATTAGAAGGTGAATTTTCTTCTGCCTATGCAAATAGAGTAAAACCCTTTGAAACAAATTTGTATAAAGACAAAAGCGCACCCAATAAGATGGTTGTTATCGCTGATGGCGATATTATTGCGAATCAGATATTTCAAGGTCAACCATTAGATTTAGGTTTAGATAAATGGACAAAAATTCGTTATGACAATGCACCCTTTTTAATGAATAGTATTAACTATATGTTAGATGATTCAGGGTTGCTAAAATTACGTTTAAAAAGTATTCAGCTACAATTTTTAGATAAACAAAAAGCTTTTAAAGAAAGAACTTACTGGCAATTATTAAATGTGGTATTACCTTTAATTATACTTACTGTTTTTGGTTTCTTATACAATTACCTGAGAAAAAGAAAGTTTGGAACACCTAAATAGCATCTTTATGAATAGTTAAAGAAACGTTAAAGAAATTTTTAACACTAACTTCATTCGTATCTTTGATAACTTAACTATCTAAATTTATTTACTATGTACAAAAAATTAATAATAGCGCTCTTATTTGTTGGAACAATGAGTACGAATGCGCAAATTAAAACCCCAGCACCAAGTCCTTTTTCTAAAGTAACACAAATGGTAGGTCTAACCGAAGTAATATTGGAATATTCTAGACCAGCAATGCGTGGTCGCACTATTTTTGGAGACCTCGTTCCTTATGATAAACTATGGAGAACCGGAGCTAACGCTAGAACTAAAATTACTTTTGATGACGATGTAACTATTGACGGTGATACCTTAAAAAAAGGTACGTATGCCATTTTCACTAAACCAAATGCTGAGTCATGGGATGTTTATTTCTATACTGATTATAAGAGTGGTGGAGTCCCAAGAAATTGGGATGATAGTAAGGTAGCCTTAAAAACGAATGCTAAAATTTTCCCTATGCCAATGAAAATTGACACTTTTACCATGACCTTTGATGACTTAAGCGACAATTCAGCTACACTTGGTATGTTATGGGAAAATGTTTATGTAGGGGTAAAATTCAATGTTCCTACTGATGCTATTGCATCTAAAAGTATTGCTGCAATAATGGGTGGACCAACTGCAAATGATTATTTTAGTGCTGCTAGTTATTATAAAAAATCTGGCAAAGATCTAAATCAAGCCTTAACTTGGATTACTAAGGCAACTGAATTACGCAAAGAAGCTTTCTGGATGATGCGTGAAAAATCATTAATACTGGCTGCAATGGATAATAAAAAAGGCGCTATAGAAGCGGCAAAAAAATCATTGGAAGTAGCAACTGCTGCTAAAAATGATGCTTATATAAAAATGAATACTGAATCAATTGCTGAATGGTCTAAGTAGAAGTTTGTGACTACTAACATTTAACCTCTCGACTGCGCTCGAGGGGGCATAAAAAATCAATGAATGATTAAATGTCAGGTCGAGCGCAGTCGAGACCTATTTAGTTCTAAAATTATAAATTTCTAATCATGAAAACTATTAAACTATTATTACTTTTTGTTTTTGTAGCATCTATCAGTTACGCTCAAAAAAGTCCTAAACAACAGGCTGAAGGAAACATAGCTGGTATAGCTGTAGCTGTTGACTATGGGGCACCTAGTGTAAAAGGAAGAACCGTTTGGGGCAAACTAGAAAAATATGGCAAAGTGTGGAGAGCCGGTGCTAACGAAAATACTACCATTTCTTTTGATAAAGATGTAATGGTAAATGGTAAAGATTTACCGGCAGGTAAATACGGGTTCTTTATTATACCTAACGAGTCTGGAGATTGGACTATTATTTTCAACAAGAAAAATGATGCTTGGGGTGCTTATTCTTATAAACAAGAGGAAGATGCTTTACGTATTGATATCGCTCCTAAATTTGTAGATGATAGTCAAGAACAACTTTTATATTCAGTTGGAGAAAATGCTATTGACTTTGCCTGGGAAAAAGCAAGGTTGACTATTCCTATATCAAGTAAATAATTTTAATAAAACTTTAAGTTAAAAAATCCTCAACAAATGTTGGGGATTTTTGATTATATCAATTCATGTGATTCTAAAAACAATAAATATATCTACTTAAAGACCTTGCAGAAACACTTTTTACAAGTCAAAGACATTATACCAATTTAACCATAAAACTAGTCATATAACTTGTTCCTCTTTCACTTATATTTTGTTAAAAAAAGAAACTATAATTAATTAATACTATACTTTGTTTTTTTGCCTCATCTAAGCAAAAAATGATTCTCCCAATAGCTATCGGGATTATTAATGACAAATTTTATAATTAAATTGGTATTATTTAGCTCTAATAATAAATTGCATTTCTAATAATTCTGTATTTACTTCAAAATCTTTAAACCCGGCTTGTTTTAATTCTTCCAGAACTTTTTCTTTGGAAATTTTATGATCTGCCGGCGGACCAATAGGTAAGTCTTTTTTAAAGAAATCAATAACAATTAATTCACCATCTTGTTTTAATCCTTTTAATACCTTAGCAAAATATACCGACCTGTCTTCTATATGGTGATAGGTATTTACAATAAGTACTTTATCAACTTCTTCCTCTTTTAAAACAGGACTATCATAAGGAAGTTTTCTTACTTCAATCAATGAATCAAGATGTTCTTTTTCAACACGTTCTTTAATATAGTTTAAAAATTCATCATCAACATCACCGGCAATAACATAAGCTCCCTTTTTTGCAAGCCTAATGCTAAAATAACCTGATCCGGCACCAATATCTAATATCGTTTTATTAGTAACATCTCCAATATATGCCAACACTTTTTCGGGTTGTTGATAGGCATCTCTTTCAGGTGATTCAAACCTTTTTATAAGCTTTGCTACAGGTGTTTTATGCATCTGTTCATTTGCTTCATTTCCATGAGATTTATTATGCTCATGCTTTTCACTTTTAATCACCTCTTTATCATTATTTTGATGTTTTTTTCTTTGGCAACTCATCAAAAATAAGAATATACATAGACTAATTATTTTGCATAATTTCATGCTTTTAAAATTTTTGTGTTTGAAGAAAATAATTGTATCAATATAGCTATTGTCATCACCAATATACATCCAATTAAATTGAGCCACAAATAACTAATCAATGGCTCTTGCCCTAGTTTTTCTAATCTGAAAATTGCAAAATAGAATATTAGACCTATACTAATTTGTGTGATTAAAGCAGCAATAAAAACAGCATTACTCTTAACATACTTAATAAAAAATGCCAATAAAAAGATTCCTAATATATTACCATAAAATATGGAGCCTATAATATTTACCAATTCTATTAAGTTCTCAAATAAATTGGCAGCATTCGCCACCGATATGGCAATTATTCCCCATAATAGTGTAAACCATTTAGTTGCATTTACATAATGTCTGTCTGACTTTTCAGTTGTTACATTGCGTTTGTATAGATCAATTGCTGTCGTTGAAGCCAATGCATTCAACTCAGAAGCCGTAGATGACATTGCCGCAGACAGAATTACTGCCAATAATAATCCTATCAAGCCTCTAGGTAGGTTATTTAATATAAAATGAATAAACACATAATCTTTATCATTGGTTTCAACATCTTCATCAGCTTCATTAATGATGGCCTTTGCTTTTATTCTTAGTTTTTTATCTATTGCTTCAAGCTGTTTAATTCGTTCTCCGTTCAAAGTACTAGTTGAATTTGAAGCCACTTGTAGCTGTAATATCCGTTTTTCATCTTCAACAATTTTATGTGTATTTTCTAATTCTTGATATTGACCTGCAAATTCTGAATTTTCTACCGCCTTTTTGGCTTCGGGATTAAAATTTAAAGGTGTCGCATTAAACTGATAGAAAACAAAAACCATGATACCAACCAATAAGATAAAAAATTGCATCGGTATTTTTAGAAATCCGTTAAACAGCAATCCTAACTGCATTTCTTTAACCGATTTACCTGATAAATAACGTTGCACTTGACTTTGATCTGTACCAAAATAAGACAATGCTAAAAAACTTCCTCCAATAATACCGCTCCAAAATGTATAGCGGTTATTTAGATCAAATGAGAAGTCTAAAATATCCATCTTACCACTCGCTCCTGCAATATCTAAGGCTTTGGTAAAAGTGATGTCTTCAGGTAAATAACTTAAAATCAAATAAAAAGCTACAAACATACCTGCAAAAATTACTGCCATTTGATGTTTTTGGGTAACACTTACAGCTTTTGTACCTCCTGAAACTGTATAAATGATAACTAAAATTCCGATAATAATATTGAGTGTTACCAAATCCCATCCCAATACTGCCGATAAGATAATTGAGGGTGCAAAAATGGTAATTCCGGCTGCTAATCCGCGTTGAATTAAAAACAAAACAGCTGCTAAACTTCTGGTTTTCAGATCAAAACGAGTCTCTAAATATTCATAAGCAGTATATACTTTTAAGCGATGGTAAATAGGTATGAACACCAAACAAATAATAACCATTGCAATAGGCAAACCAAAATAGAATTGCACAAAACCCATTCCGTCATGAAAAGCCTGACCGGGTGTTGATAAAAAAGTAATTGCACTGGCTTGAGTAGCCATAACCGATAAACCAATGGTCCACCATTTAGATTGATTACCTCCTTTTATAAAGTCTTCTACATTTTTACTTCCTCGGGTTTTCCAAGAACCATAAAGCACAATAAATAATAAAGTAACTGTAAGTACGATCCAATCAAGTTGCTGCATATCTTATGAAAATAATTGCATGAGTAGATAAAACAAGATGATATAAACAGCATTGGCAATCAATACCCATGTATATAATTTCTGCCAAGTATATTTTTTAGTATCCATTTAGATTAATTTTTAAGTGGCTTTTCTAAGTTATTTTTACCTACAGAAAGCATATTTGCAAATAATTTATATGCTCCCGGTACACCGGCTGGTAATTCTCTAAAAAAGCTTAAACCTGTATAGATAAAATGACCTTTACCATATTTGGCAACCAATAAGCTTCCTTTTTTAGAAGATTCGCCTTTATCATGCATAGACAGTAAAGGTATAAACTCTTTACCCCATTCATTAGGAAAATACAAACCACGTTCTTGTATCCATCCATCAAAATCGTTCTCCGAAATTTTATTAGGAGCGTTTAGTATTTCATGATTAACATTCAATAAGCTAACTTTTGCATCTTCTTCTGCTACTCTATCTCTCGACAGTTTTAAATGATAAGGAGCTACTTTATCTACTTTTGTTCTACGACTCGTATTATATTGTACAATCAAAGTCCCTCCATTCTCTGTATATTTATGAATCTCTTTTTGATAGAATTTGGCTCTATCACTTACATTATAAGCTCTAATTCCTAAAATAACAGCATCAAAATTTTGTAGACTCTCGGCAGTAACGTCATTTTCATTCAATTCGATTACAGTATAGCCTATTTGGCGTAAACTTATTGGAATACCGTCACCGGCTCCTTGAATATAGCCTATTAACTGTCCTTTCTTTTGAATATCTAATCGAACAATTTTACTTTCTGCATGCAATAAAATTGATTGTTTTGGAATATGATCATAATTGATTTCAATTAATTCCTTGACATAGGTTCTATTATCTACCTTGATCATTGGCGATAATAACCCTTCACTTTGATAGCTTGGCGGAGTAACCATAAAATTCACAATATGCTCTCCTCCTTTTTGTTCAATTGCAAAGTCAATTGATTTAGGTGACACTTTCCAATCTTTTGGATATGCTAATGAAACACTCCCGTTAAGGTTTGCTTTAGTCGCTTTAATTTTTACAGAAATTTCTTTTTCTTTTGAGTCTGCAAAAATAATCACCTTATCAGCTATACTTGCAGTAACTTCAGGTAAAATTTCAAAAGGTTGGTATACTTCTCCTTTAACAGGATCATTGTATTTATAAATTACATCTTTTTGAAAATCAACAGTAGATCCATCTATAATAAATTCAAAGCTAGCTCTTATATTTCTAGGCGTTTGAGCATTGCCAATTAATTGTTTGTCTGTCACATTATACATTCCTAAAGATCCTATATTATTCAACCAATATGAATTGGTATAATTAGTCTCTCCAGAAATTTCTCCTTTTAATGTCAATTGTTCTCTTTTATTATTTTGTAAATCAATAGTTGAATTTTCTGTAATGTTCATACTACCAATACTAACACTATTTAATTTTATGCTCGTATTACTCCTATTAATTATCTCTACATTAAAAGAAATCTCGCCACCCGGATAAGAACTTGAAGCATCAGCAACAACTTCCATATATAATCCTGCACAAGCTGCAATAATTTCTTTAATTTGTTTGCCTTTTATTACTTTCCAATGTTCATCTTTTAATTCTTCAATAAGTTTATAGGCTTTTACTAACTCAGAAATACTCGCTGAGGGATTTTTAAAATCAAAATTCTGTTCAACATTTGACAATATTTCTCCGATAACTTTTCCGCCTTCTACTCTACTCCATGTCGTATCTATTCCCTCAAAAACATTCCCATTCTCTGAAAATTCTCCTTTAAGTAGTTCAACATATTCTTTTTGAGTTCCTCTAGAACCTGTGCTACCAAATCCTTGTGATTGATGCTGACTTCTACTCAAAGATGCTATTTCACTATTTGACAATCCGCTTGACGGATAGTAAACACCAGTATTAAAACTCAACATCTTAGATTTATCTGCTTTAGCAAAATTTTCTCTACTGCCATAAAACCACCACCCGGTATTGAAAAACAATCGTTTAGGTTGCCAGGGCTTGTACAAATTATGGCTCTTAAAAGTCGCATCACCAACCAAATCAAAAGCTTCAGCGCTCAACATGGCCGAAGAAGTATGATGACCGTGTGTTTTACCTGCTGAAGCAAGATTGAATCTATTTATAATCACATCGGGTTTAAACTTTCTAATAATGGAAACAACATCTTTTAACACCTCATCTTTATTCCAAATTGCCAATGTTTCATCAGGATGTTTAGAATATCCAAAATCATTAGCTCTTGTAAAAAATTGTTCACCACCATCAATGCGTCTTGCTGCTAATAATTCTTGAGTTCTGATTATTCCTAATAACTCACGCAATTCAGAACCAATCAAATTTTGTCCGCCATCACCTCTGGTAATAGACAGATAAGCTGTTCTAGCTTTAATTTCATTAGAAAAATAAGAGATAAGTCTTGTATTTTCATCATCAGGATGTGCAGCAACATACAACACAGAGCCTAAAAAATTTAATTTTTTTATAGACTCATAAACTTCAGAAGTGTTAGGTTTTTTAGGTTGTTGTGCTTTTACAAAAAAAATATTCGACAAAAAAAAGAGGCAAAGTAAAGTACGCTTCATATATAAAAAATTAGACCTGTTGCTCACAAATCTAGACAATAATATGAGTAAATAATATTAATTATGAAAACCTTAACATTTTGTGAAAAAAACGGGATAAGTAAATTTTTGTTGCTCATATATATTATGATATATTTGTACTTATATTATTTTAAATAAATTCATAAATGAAATTCATCGTTTCTAGCACACAACTATTAAAACAACTTCAAATTTTAGGAGGTATCATTAATAATAATAATAATACATTGCCTATTTTAGACAACTTCTTATTTGAATTGACTGATAAACAATTAAAAATTTCTGCTTCTGATTTAGAAACAACCATGAGTACTTCAGTTGATGTTGAAGCTGATGAAGAAGGTACGGTTGCTGTAAATGCACGTTTATTATTAGATACTCTAAAAACGTTTCCTGAACAACCTTTGACTTTTGTTGTTGAAGATAATAACACCATTGAAATTAGTTCAGATAGTGGTAAATATGCTTTAGCTTATGCGAATGGCGAAGAGTTTCCTAAAGCTGTTGAGTTAGAGTCACCCAGTTCAACAACAATCGCAAGTGATATTCTGGCAACAGCTATTTCAAAGACCATATTTGCTTCAGGTAATGATGATCTAAGACCTGTGATGAGTGGTGTATTCTTTCAGTTTTCTCCAGAAAGTTTGACTTTTGTAGCTACTGATGCACATAAATTGGTAAAATATACTAGAAATGATGTGACTGCCAGTGAAGTTGCAGAATTTATAATGCCAAAAAAACCATTAAATTTATTAAAAAATATACTTGCGGGCTCTGATAATGATGTGATCATTGATTATAATGAATCAAATGCAAAATTCACATTTGACAATAGTGTATTAATTTGCCGATTAATTGATGGTAAATATCCTAATTATGAAGCCGTTATCCCTAAAGAAAACCCTAATAAATTGACCCTTGACAGAAGCTTATTTTTAAATTCTGTAAGACGTGTTTCTATTTTTTCAAGTAAAACGACACATCAGATCAGATTAAAAATGGCAGGTACTGAATTGAATGTTTCTGCTGAAGATCTAGATTTTTCTAACAAAGCTGATGAACGTTTACAATGTAACTATGAAGGTGATGATATGCAAATTGGGTTTAACTCTAGATTTTTATCTGAAATGTTAAGTAATTTAAACTCTAATGAAGTATTATTAGAAATGTCATTGCCAAACAGAGCCGGTATTTTAACGCCCATTGATGGTTTAGAAAATGGTGAAAGTATTACTCTTTTAGTAATGCCGGTAATGCTAAATGATTAATTCAAGTTCTTAACCTTCCATTTATTAAGAAATAGTGACCATTTGTTTAGAAAGTTTGACGTTTAAGTCAGGGCAAACGCACACTTATAAATTTAAAACTTTAAGCAAATAGTTGTTGTCCCAAGCAGCTCTAAGTCTTTTCCCTTTGACTCCTTGTTTTTCTGTTTTTTCATTTTTAAGTTTATTGAGTGCTAT